>NZ_JBLUPS010000004.1:0-463377 GCF_048068035.1 Pseudomonas sp. NY11955 | reverse complement strand
GGTGAGGGCGATGAAACTGCCGCGCCAGGTGGCGATACGGCGGGCCCGCTGGTAGGAGGTCACGCCCGCACCTCATAGGCTAAGGTGCACATGCCGCAAAGGTAAGCGCGGCCCGACCAGGCCGCCGGGTTCTCGATGTGAGCGAGGCGCGCTTGATTCATGGCATCTGCCATGGTCAGGCCCTTGAACACCAGCAGAATGCGGTCATCTGGCAATGCCTGTGCAGCCTCGGCAACCTGGTCGTCGATGATCGACGGGAAGATCGGCGTAGTCATGCAGCCTCCTTGCGCCGCTCAGCAATCCGCCGAACGCGCTCGCAGTAGTGTTTGAACTCCTCGGCGTCGATGGCGAGGAGGGAGAAGTAGGCCACCACCAGGGTCTCGGCCTTGGCATCCTCCACCGGGCCAGAGCTCGGCAGAAGCATTGTCTCGATTGCGGCCTCGATCGCGCTGATCGCTACGCTGTGCGGGCTCATTGCGCGTCCTCGGCCTGGGCCAAAACTCCTTCTTTGGCAAAGGGAGTGAGAAGCTGGCGGGCGATTTCCTCAAGCTGCGCCTTGGGGTTGGCGACGCTCATGATCTCGTCGGCGCATGCCGCTGAGTCGCTGGTTACTTTGCAGCGCGCCGCCAGGACCAGGCGCCCAAGCACTGAGTTGCTAATGCCCGACAGGACAAGCTGGCCCATCACGAACTCATCTACTGCCTGGGCGAAGCGCTCGTAGGTCACGCCCTGCTGTGGGCGCATCCGGCGCTGGAACACGAAGTCGCGGCGCGCCATCAGTTCAGCGATGCCGTCGTCGATCCAGCGGTCCTCCGGCGAGCTCTCACTCACCGCCGGCGGCATCCGGTTGTCGTACTCAAACTGTGCTGCTCGAAGTGCGCCCATAGTCGCCTCCAGATGATCCGTGGTTACTCGTAGTCGCTTGCGTCGTCGGCGTAAGCACCAGGATTGGGATGGCTGTGGTCCTCTTCGCCGCAAACTCGGCACTCGAGGTAGCTGCAGTCGAAAGTCCCGCCTGGCACTGAAGCGTCACCACCCCAGTCGCTGACGTACTTCCAGTCATGGTCGACTTCTCCGTCGACGACCTCGCACTTGATATCGCTCATGGCGACCTCTTTTAGGCTGTGCGACCGCATTGGCCAGGAGCCAGGCGCGGGTGACCAAACCCACCGTGAAAGGTGGCCTGGCGCCTGCCAATGCGGTCGTATGTGAAGGGAAGGGGATGCAGAGGCCGGGCGCTACCCCGGCAGCTGGCTTGGCGTGGACCCATCCAGCGGCGCAATTCGTTTACCCCCAGTGCGAGGGAAGGGACGTCCACAGGTGCTTCGGTAACCGCGCCCTTAGCTGGGCGCTTCTCTGCATCGGGGTGTGAACTGGCAGGAGCCAATCTCTGCATCGACCGGTGTTCGTTCCTCCCGATCTCGCTGGATAGAAGCTGTGCTGCTTGGCGGCAGGATTCAGTTCACACTCCGATGCAGCCTGCGATGGGGGGCAGGGCATCGGGCCGTCTTTCCGGCTGTCAGGTCCGGCCTCGCTACTGGCGACAGGCCGGGGCATTGCGTCAGCGGTGATCGTATGTTCGGGTGGGCCTACCATTCGGCCAATGCGCGGTGACATCGACGGCCCTACTTTCCGCTGCCTGTCATGAATACGGGCTCAGCCTTCAGGCTTGCTGTGCCTCACGGGCGAATCGTCCGGTTACTTCATGGCGAAATCTCCTATTGCTCGCTCACTGGGTAGGCAGTGGCCACCTATCAGAATCTGGTGTTTCTCCCATTACCGCCGGGGTGGCGGGGCGCATTGCATGCCCGGGTCGTTCTCTCGGTTTAGGCGTTTCACCTTCGTCAGCCGTACAGGGTTGTCCCTGTCGTGGGCAGCCTTTCGGGGCTGTCTGATCGCCGGTCGCCGGTAGAGGCAATGCGGTCTGTTGGTTGTTGCGCTGGTTGTTAAAGAGCGGTGAGGCTTGAGGGCCTCCCGAGGGGCTGTGTAGCGCCTCGATGGATGTAAATATGTACCAGTGGTTCACAGTCGTCAAGTACCAAAAGTACACATTTTTCTCACGCCCACAAAAAAGCCCGCGCTAGGCGGGCTTCCGTTCTCGGCTGGACCTACTGGGAGAACTTGACCTCAGTGGCCAATGCCTCCTTGGCTGCGGTGTATTCCGCCTTGGCTCGGAGGTCTGTTCGACTATAGGGGCTCATAGTAGAAAGGTACGCCGACCACTTTGCGTACAGGTCCTTTGCCAGGTCGGCCTGTTTTGCGCTGACCTTTGCGGCCTTCAGTCTGGCAATTGCTGCGTCCCCTTCAGATCTCGCGTGCTTGTTGCAGTCGAGCAGTGACTGACTGTACTCGGCGATCCCTTGTGGATTCCTGTAGCGCACGGCGTAGCTTCCAGTCTCCGCGTCCAACGCGCACTGGAAGATAGGAATGTCGAGCTGACGGGCAAAGTTGGTAGCCTCGGGAAGCTTGTCGTCGTGCTTGAACTCAATCGGCTTGAAAACGTGTGGCTCCTTCTTCACTGGAGCGGCGGCGTACTGCGATGATGGCGGCTGGATGGGCGCGCAACCTGCGAGCAAAGACGCAGACAGCATGAAGGCGGTGATCGAATAGCGCATGACTCTCTCCTTGAGGAAAGCCGCCATCCTACCACTCTGGCTATCAGCCATCACGCGCCCAAAGAAAAGCCCGCACTGCAATGCGGGCTAACGTAGGGAAGCGGATGAGCCTTCACTGTGCAGGGTCGGGCGTGAAAAAAGCGTGAAGGCATGCCCCGTCTCAGATGGCCGCCTGTCGTGGCCGCAGGAAGATCATGCGGAAGCTTTCTACACTCCTGTCACCTGGGTGATGGTTGTCGACCAGGTCAACCATCACGAAGCCTAGGAGGTCTTTATGCGGCGCCAAATTGTTCCGGCTCTGGTCTTGGCGATTGTAAGTTACATTCCTTGCGCATTTTCAGAGGCGCTCACTGAATACCCCAATGTCGGCGACGAAGGCCTCACCTTCTCCATCCAAGCTAAAAAAGGTGGCTCTTGGGCGCCTATGAAGAGCCACAGGAATAGTGCTGCAAGGGCGTGTATATTTGGGGAAAACCCAAGGTGCTACCTCAGAAAGGGGGCGGCGTGTGAGCCCTACGCAATGAAAATCGAAGGGCCCGGCGGAGTTCGAGAGCTCACGTGCATGGCCTCACGCACCGAGCGCGGGGACGCCGACATGAAGGAGGTCCAGCGCAATTTCAATCGAGCACAGTATGAGGCGAAGGGCTCCAGTGACCCGATGGTTGAGAGGTAGCGGCGGCGCGGGGCGCGGATAGGTATGAAAAAGCCCGCCGAGGCGGGCTTGATGCAACGATGCACTCAAGACACTCTGTCTAGAATTTTGTCCTTAATGGCCTGAATATCAGTAACAACCGGGACAATGTCGTTGGCAGCCGTCATGAGGCGAGATGCATCCTGCTTTGGCAGCTCCGTAAAGTCGCTGCACACGATCATTGAGTCAAATTTCAGGCCCATGTGCTTGAGGTGAAGCAGGGTGATCGTGGTAAGCCGAGCTTTATCCTTCCCGTTTACCCCGAAAAGGTACAATGGGCGACCTTGAGTTCTGATCTGGTAGTCAATCAGATAATCCTCGCCGCCACTGATCGCAGGAGCGTAGGACTCGTCGACCATCTCGCTGGGAACGATTGAGTAAAGAATCTCGCGCAGGTCGTGGTAAAAGGTTGACTCAACCCGGCTGCGGGACCATAGGGCAATATCCTCAACTCGGCTGAGTCCTTGCCCGAGCTGGAACAAGCCTCTCACCAGTCTGTCAGCTGGGACCTCCAAAAAGATCTCGCCATCGTCCTCTTGCAAGCCATTCTCGGAGAGAATCGTCTCAAAGAGTTTTGCTCGAGGACCGGTGAGAAGCTTTCCTAGGTCATTCTCATAGCTGAGACGCATCATGGTGTTGGCGGCGTCAGAGATGCGCCACCCTGCGGAGGACCTAGTCAAGTAGCTGGTAAATGAGTCGCCATCCCTCGCGGTGAGAGGCAGAGATACCGTCAGCAAGTCGCCGCGCGCAGATACCGCCACATCCTCGCAGAATGCGTGGCATAGGGTCTCCTTGATGGCGGCAATGTCGTTCATAGGTCAAAGCTCAGCTGCGAATATACTTCCACCCCATAATCTTGGCATGGGAGGTCGATCCCAGAGATGTTGCAGTCACTTAGCATACACCTTATCGCCCCTGCCAAATCATGGTATCGATCGGTGGTTTCTGCGAATTTCTCGGCCTTATCACCCATTTCCATGTACCGCTCTGTCGCGCGATGGATATGGCACTTGTGCTTTATGAGCTCTCCATCCTCAAGCGGGTTCCGATGCACGTGGTTGCTCCCATTGTAGCGGACCAGCGTGACCTTCTCGCCGCTGCGAGGGTGATAGATCAGACCGCACGAGTAGGCGTCTGGGTCAATTTGGTTTTGGCGGGTGTACATCTCAAAAGACTTGTCACTATCAGAGGCAACAACTTGATAGTTGATGCGCTCCGATTTCTTTTGGACCTTGGCCTTAGCGCCAGGGTTCTTGATGACCTTGGGAATCGAGAGCAATTCCGCGATCAGTGCGTCACTAATTACCATCTTGGGTCCCTCCCCAGGGAAGCTCCATCAGCTCGACGAGTCTTCGCTCGCTGAGCGCAACCACGACTCTACAACTCCTTCGCCCTCTCAATCCTTCCCGCCTTCACCTCATCCCCATACCCCGCCAACCGATCCTCCCCAGCCTGCATCACCTGGCAGATCCTAATCACTGCCTGGGCGTCGTGCTCGTTTCCGGCCTCGCTCAGGCGTACCGCAATGCGCATCAGCTCGACAGCCGACCATTTCAGGTCAGAGGCCAGGCCCTGTAGGTCGCGGTGGAGTTCTTGGTTGGGCTTGGTTAGGGGCATGGCTAGAGGACTCCGCCACGCCAAATTACGCGACCCAGGATTCGGTGCTCATGGATCTCGCCGTCCGGCACCTTAAGATCCGCATAGAGTGCTTTGTCTGGGTTATCGCTGCGAATTATCCAACCCTCGAGGTCGGAGAAGATCAGACGCTTGACGATGGCGCCCTTGTTCTCGCTGAAGAGCGCGAAAACCTGGCCGTCCACAGGATCGACGCGTGACTCATCAATCAGCAAAACGTCGCGGTCACTTATGGTTGGCTCCATGCTTGAACCCTGCGCGTAAATTACCTTCAGGTTCTTCGGGTTTAGCGCCATGAACCGGATCCACTCGCGCTTGAATGCGAGCGTCCCCCTAACCTCGACGTGGTCATTGGATTGACCTGACCCCGCCGAAACAAGGGCGGTGTACTGCTTGATGTGTACGTACGCGTCTTCTTCGTCATCTTCAGTAGGGAAGGCGGGAATGTCGGCGGGCTGTGACGCCAATGGCTTCGGGGCTTCATGATCGCCATCCCGCATTCCACCGCGCCCGTACTCCAGCCACTCGACCCGGACCTTGAGCGCGGATGCCAGGGCAAGCATCTTGGCCCCGCCGGGCATCGATTCTCCGTTCAGCCACTTGCTGCTGGCCTTGGGTGTGACCCCAGCCAGTTTCGCAAGGCGAGCGCCGCCGCCCCACGACGGAATATCGTTGGCAAGCAGGGCTTCTCTCAAGCGCGCCGCAAAGGCCGCTCGTATTTCTTCTATCTGAACCATAGGTTCAATATCGCACGCGCTTGCATGTACTTTCAGTTCCGACATAATATGTACTGACAGTTCATATTTCGTTTGGAGGCCCCATGCAGGAGCTCAAGAAGGCAATCGATGATGCAGGTGGCGTGACCGCCGTTGCGCTCGCTTGCGGGAAAACGCCGCGCGCCGTCTACAAGTGGCTCACCGCTGGCTGCCTCCCGCGCACCGAATACACCGGCGAAACAACCTACGCCGAAAAGATCGCAGCACTGGCAAAGGCCAATGGAAAGCCGCTCAAGGCTCAGCGCCTTCTGGCTGCCACTGCGCCAACCAAGACCGCCGCCTAATCCATTTCAACCGCAAGGAGCAGTACCCGTATGGCCTATGACAATCCCGCCCACAAGCGCAGCGAAGTAGTGAAGTCCCGCTACAAGCCGGAGGACGTTCGCATGCTTCGAATGGAAGCACGCGCAGCGGGCATGCAGTTGGCCACCTACGTCCATGAGCTTTCGATGATCGCCAGGCGCCTCGGCGCAGCTGAGCTGATCCGCGAAATCCATGGCCACGGCAAACAGGATAAGACGGCTTAAAGGCCTTATGGAGGGCCTATGCCTGAAAGCACCTTCGATTTGTTGGAGAAGGGGGCTCAGGAAGAGGTTCGGCAGTTAAGTGCCGAGCTTGGATGGAGCCTCGAATACGCCGCCAACCAGTACCTGGAAGCAGGTCGCTCACTGGCGGTACAGGCCCAGCTAAGGCAGATGCGGCATACAGCCCCGCTGCTCTCGCTGGTAGATCACAAAAAGGGCCTCGAAAGGGCCTAAGTAGAGCAGGAGAAGGGTATGAGCAAGCCGGAACTGAGCATCCAGGTGAATTCGCAGACCGGCTCGCAGGAGCTGGACGAGTTACTTGCCTCCCTTAAACAGGTTGCTGAAGTCAGTCTCGATGCTCGATTTGAGGTCCAGCAGCTTCTGTTCGGCGGCGGCGATGTCTTGATGCCAGGCCTCATCGATTTCCGAGCGGTCACCGCAACCGGGACAGGCAACGTAACCCTTCAGCTTCACGTCACCAACCGTTTCCGTGAACTCGCTGCCGCACTGGTCGCAGCTCACCTGTAGCACTTGATCATCAATCAAAGACATGTCCGGCCTCCGATGGCCTCTGGTGTGGAAATCGGAACCTACCACGGATGCGCCGGACACCCAATGCAGCACCGCAACACCAAACGGCAGGCACAAAAAAGCCGGTGGCTAGACCGGCTTCTTGTACTGCATTCGTAACACATGTGCGAGGCAATCATATATGCACCTTGGTAGCCAAATCAATACCGTGGCCATCGCGCCACAAAATGCGAACCACGATTTCGTGGCGCGCACAGTAAACCTGTTCAATTTCGAGGGGTTCGACGTTCGTGTCGTGCTCGTTGATGGTGAGCCTTGGTTCTCTGCCCGTGATGTGGCTGAAGGTCTCGGCTACTCCAATCCACAAAAAGCCGTGCGCGACCACTGCAAAAGCCCGCGCCCGGCGGGGGTGAACGATTCGTTCACCCTTGGTCCGTCGGCAAATATCATCCCCGAGCGTGACGTCTACCGGCTGGTAATGCGCTCGAAGATGCCTCAAGCAGAACGCTTCGAGGAATGGGTGGTGAGCGAGGTGCTGCCCAGCATTCGCAAAACGGGTGGCTATACCGCCCCCGCCCAGCCCGCCGACCTAAGCAAGCTGGAAATCCTCCAGATGGCCCTGGAGTCGGAGAAGGCCCGCGTCCTGCTCACCGTCCAGGTCGAGGCCAAAGCCAAGAAGATCGACCACCTGGAAAACCTATTCAAGGAAGGCATGAGCCACGTCCAGTTCTGCAAGGGCCTGAATGGGGTCAACGTGATGCAGGTGGGCCACTTCCTCGAGCGCCGAAACTGGCTCTACAACGAGAGCAGGTCCAGCACCCGGTACCGCGTCGGCGCCTACGCCCGCGACAAGTACATGACCGAGCACCAGAAGGAAATCACGCCGCACGGTCGCGAGGCGTTCATCAGCTACACCCCGATCCTGCTGCGCAAGGGCGCGGTGCGCCTGTACGAGCTGTACCTGGCCGGCGAGCTGCCCATGAAGAAGAACTGGGACGGCCTGCACACCCACGACAAGGCCGTGCGGGGTGCAGCATGAGCGAGGTTCATCGCTACAAGGTAGTAAAGATGCTGTCCGAAGGTGGCAACCGTATCAGCTACGACCCGCACGGGCCTGACGTCGTGATGGCCGAGGCATACGACCAGCTCAAGGCCGAGATTCGAATGCTGCGCAGCACTTGCGCTCGTGCAAGCGTGTGTATGGATCGCTGGAGAGAGGGTCACAGCTTCGACGCCGATGGTCCTGCTGGTCGCCTGATTGCAGAGCTCTATGCCTTGATGGGCAGGGAGTCTTCCCAATGAGCATGGAGCTGATGGTCAAGGCCATGAAGACCAAGGTCGGAAACCCACTGCGCAAACTGGTGCTGATCAAGCTGGCCGACAACGCCAACGACATGGGCGAGTGCTGGCCGTCGTATCAGCACGTTGCTGACCAGTGCGAGATCGCGCGCTCGACAGTTAAGTCGCATATCCGTGAGCTGGAGAAGGCCGGGCTGGTACGCCGCGAGTATCGCCGTAAGGGCGAGCTGAACCAGTCCAACCTGTTCCACCTGAATCTGGATGGTGGGTTTTCTCCTGCCCCGGGTGGTGGGGCGGCAGATGACCTACCCCGGTCGGCAGAAAACCCAGGTGGGGCGGCAGATGACCTACCTAGGGCAGCAGATGACCTAGGGGGTGGGGCGGCATATGACCCCAGAACCAGTCACTCTTTTGAAGCAGTAATAGAACCAGTCACTGAACCGGTTGCGACCCAGGCTGAAGCCGTGGTCGCGGAGGGCGTTGTGGTGCCTTTCGTTGCCCAGCAACCGCGCTGCGAAATCCCTGCCGATATGCCTGGCCCTAAAGATCCTGCGTGCAAGACCTTCAAGGCCTGGGCCAACTACGCCATGGCCTACCGGAAGCGCTACCACGCATGGCCGGTATGGAACGCCAAGGCCGGCGGGCAGATTGGCCAGCTGATCAGCCGTCTCGGGATCGACGCTGCCCACCATGTGGCCGCGTACTACCTGACGATCAACGACGCCCGCCTGATCAACGGCTGCCACAACCTGGGCGACCTGCTGGCCAAGGCCGAGGCCTACCACACCCAGTGGGTGACCAACCGCCAGATGAACGCCACCACTGCCCGCCAGCAGGAGCAAACCCAGGCGAACATGAACGCGGCGCAGGAAGCGGCTGACGCGATCCGCAACGGCCAGGGGGGTAAGCGCAATGCTTTCCTCTGACCAACAAGCCGAACTGGCCGTGGCCATCTGCGCCACCGCCGAGGCGATGGGGCAAGCGATCAGCGCAGGAGGCGCTCAGCTCATCGCTGAGGACCTTTCGGCCTATGAGCCTGGCGTCATCATCGGCGCACTGCGCGCGTGCCGTAGAGAGCCTGCTGGGCGCCTTTCGCTCGGTATGGTCCTCAAGAACATCCACGCGGCAGACACCCGCCCTGGCAAGGACGAGGCATGGTCCATCGCCCTGGCGGCCAGCGACGAGCACGAGACCGTGGTGCTCACCACTGAAATCCGCCAGGCCATGATCGCATCCGCTCCGATTCTGGAGGCTGGCGACAAGATCGGTGCGCGGATGGCCTTCATGAGCGCCTATGAGCGCCTGGTCAGCTTCGCCCGCGCCGAAGACCAGCCGGCCAAGTGGGAGGTTTCGCTGGGCTACGACGCCGGGCGCCGGGTGACGGCCATCGAGTCCGCCGTCCGCGCCCAGCTCATCACCCACGATACCGGTGCCAAGTACCTCGCCGACCTGCGCATCGCGCCGATCACCGAGGATGGCCAGGCCATTGCCGGCCTACTCACCGGTGAAGTGCGGGCCAAGGTCAATCCCAAGGTCCGCGAAAAGCTGGCGGAGGTGCGCTGCATCCTGACCGCCTCGAAAGCCAAGAAAGACCGCGAGCGCGCCAAGGAATCCCAGCGCCGCCGGGTCGACACTTACCTACGCAAGCGGCAGACGCGCGTCGCCATTGCTCAGTTGAACATCAAGCGCGCCGGGCAGCCGGCCGGGGAGGGGGTGTGATGAACAAAATCCACATGTGGCACCGCATGGCCTACATGGGCTTCATCATCGTGAAGTGCGGCCGGAAGGTTCGGGCCACCCAGTTCACTGACCAGCCCGAAAAAGTCACATGCAAAGCCTGCCTCAATCGCATGGGGGTGCAGTCATGAAGACTCACTACGATCCGCATCCTCATGGCGAGGAATCGGAAGAACAGGCCGTTTGCGGCACCTGGCTCGGTGGCGAGAGCAACCTGTCTGACGATTGGTCCGGTGTGGACTGCCAGCGCTGCCTCAATGGCAAGGGGAAGATCGAGGCTGCCATCGCTGATGAGGAGGCCTTCATTGTCGAGCAGATGGGTCATATGGCCGCCCACATGCGGGAGAAGCACTGATGGACACCAACAAGATGCGCGACAGCGTGCGCGAGCAGTTCGAGAAGTTTGCGCTCAGCTCTGAGGGTGGGCTGTTCCCCGGTCATCTGGCCAAGGGCGAGGATGGCGAGTACCTGAACTATGCGGCGCAGTGCTACTGGCTGTTTTGGCAGGCCTCCCGCGAGGCCGTGGTGGTGGAATTGCCGCCGAAGTGGAACTCCGAAACCAACTCGAACATGCAGTGGTGGGATCAAGGGATCGAGGATGCCCGCATGGCCATCGAGGCCCAGGTCCTGAAGGTGACGTCATGACTGAGTTCGCCATTCGCAGCAGCCAGGACCTCAACCGCCTTTACGGTGCCCTGCACGCCATCGACCTGACCAAGCCCAAGGTGGTGGTCATCAAGGACGAGAAGCGCCCAGACGTCTGCAACCGGAAGATGTGGGCGATGCTCCGCGACGTCTCCCAGCAGGTTGAGTGGTACGGCCGCAAGCTCACCGACGAGGACTGGAAGCACATCTTCAGCGCAGCGGTGCAGAAGCAGGACGCGGTGCCGGGTATCGACGGCGGGTTTGTTGTCCTGGGCGTCTCGACCCGCAAGCAGTCGCAGAAGTGGTTCAGCGACCTGTTCGAAGTGATGCACGCCTTCGGCGCCGAGCATGGTGTGCGCTGGACTGAGCCGGATCGGTGGGGAGGGCAGTACTGATGCTTGCCAAGGAGATCAAGCCGAAGAAGTGCAAGGCACCAGGTTGCGGCAAGCCCTTCAAGCCGACCATGACCACGCAGAAGGTGTGCAGCATCGCCTGTGCCAAGGCCATGGCCAAAGACCCGAAGCTGCAGAAGGTTGCGGCCAAGGCCATCACCAAGCAGGCCCGCAAGGACCTGCAGGAGCGCCGGGAGAAGCTGAAGACCCGCCGCGAGCACATGGCCGAGGCGCAAACCGCATTCAATGCCTACATCCGCGAGCGTGACGCCGGCCTTCCGTGCATCAGCTGCGACTCGCTGCCGAGCGACCACGACCTCATCACCGGCAGTCGCTGGGACGCCGGCCATTACCGGTCGGTTGGCGCCTGCCCGGAGCTGCGGTTCGAGCCGCTCAACGTCCACCGCCAGTGCGTGAAGTGCAACCGCAACCTGTCGGGCAACGCGGTCGAGTACCGGATCCGTCTGGTGAAGCGCATCGGCGCCGACCAGGTTGAATGGCTCGAAGGGCCTCATAAGCCCCAGCGGCTGACCATCGAAGACCTGCAGGCCATCAAGGCCATGTACAGGCAGAAGCTCAAAGACCTGAGGAGGGCAGCAGCATGACCTGGACAATCGCAGATACCGCCGGCGCGCTGCTGCTGGCCATGACCATCGCTTCCACCTGGTGCGTCGTCCGCGCCAAGGCCATCGCAAGCCGCCGCAAGAAGGAGAACGGCCAATGCAGCTGAACAGTGCACGGCAAGCCTGGCATGACTGCCTGTACACAGCCTGGGATAGCCAGGGCTCATTCATCGAGCGGCTCGGCCTGTTGGGCGCAATGGTCCAGACAACCGAACGGCAGCGCCACGCCGGCCATGCCGCCCACCAGGTCATTGCCGGTGGCGTGCAGTCGGCAATCGACAAGCTCAAGCCTCACGTCAAGGCATTCGGGCACTTCATGTACGCACCGCGCCTCGACGTGGATGACAAGGAAACGGCGGAGGAGGCCGTATTCTTCATGGTCCAGCAGCGGTCGCCACGCATGACCGCCGTCAAGCGCGAGAAGCTGGAGTACGTGGTGAAGGGGGTCATGGCCCGGTACCGGTACATGCACCAGGGCGGCCAGTCGGCCAATGATGATCCGCTTGAGGCGCCAGAGGGCTTCCGTGCATGGCTGAACGCGCATTACGGCGTGAAGCTTGAGTCGGTCCGCTGGGATAGGGAGTGGGGTGGCTATGTGCGTCTCGCGTTCGATTGCTGCGAGGATCTCGACAAGGATGCACTCAGTCCGATTGGTGCCGCAATCAGCGAAATGAAAAGTGCTGCATGAGGCCCTATTGCGTTCCCGCTCGGCTGGTGGCATGATTTCGCCATCCTGATAATTTTGCCTACGGCAAACACCCACATGAACCCGGCCATTGCGTCGGGTTTTTTGTTGCCTGCAGAGGCCCTCAAGAGTCCCCGGAGGCGACATGGCCCGTTCCACCTGCTGGAGCCTGCTTGCCTTCTCCATGGCCCTGGCCAGTTACGCCATGCATCGCGACATCAGCGCGAACATCTTCCTGGGCTGCCTCTTCATCATCCAGGGTCTCAAAAGACCTGACGGCTCAACCCAAGAGCGCCGGGCACTCTTTCTGGCTGCCGCACTGAGCGCGGGCATCCTCATTTTTGCGGTATGGGCTCTGGTCACCGGGATCGACTTCCGCGGCCCCTCGCCATTCCGCTACAAACACTAAGGGACTGAACATGGTCGATGCCGCTTCTGCAGCTGCCTGCACGGTTGTAGGGCTTGGCGGCATTGCCCTGGCAAGCTGCCTTCCAACGATTGATCTGAACGCTGTAGTCTGCGCCTTCGGTGGCGCGCTGCTCTTCATCCTATGGGCGAAGGACATCACACTCTGGCAGCGCATGGGCTACCTACTCGCTGGCTGGATCGGCGGCTACTACGGCTCGGCCGAGATCCTGGCCCAGGCCTGGACGAAGACCAGCGGCATCGCTGCCTTCAGCTGCGGCCTCGCCACTGTCCTGGTGAGCATCAGCGTTCTGGAGTCGATCACCACCGGCAAACTGCCGAAGTGGGTAACCGAGCTGCCAGCAGCAATTGGCAGCCTGTTCCCCAAGCGAGGGGGCCAATGACCCTAGACCAAACCATCACCCTGGCCCATGCCGGGTTCTGCGGCGGTATCTGCTTCGTCATCGCGTTCATGTACCGGCGGGGCGGGTCGAGCTACAAGTTCCTGCCAAGCCTGTGCGCCTTCTGCATGGCGTCCCTGTTCGGCCAGGAGTGGCTGAGCATCGTCGGCGCGATCCTGCTGTACGGGCAGTGGCCTGCCACATCGGTGCCCAGCACCCTGATATTCGGGATCCTGTTCATCCTGGCGCTGCGCTCGAAGGGCAATGTGGCCAGGTTGTTCGATCAATCGAGGCGCCGGTAGCGCGCCACAAAATAGCGATGCGCCGTTTGTGGCGCAGGAGTAGCCATGAGCAACGTCACACGAATTCGCCATGAGCTCCCGGTCAGCATGGATATCGTCCATGCAGTGGCAGAGTTCGATGCTGCCTTGGTGAAAGCGATTGATGCTGCCAAGAAAGCCGGCCTTCCGCAGGGGCTGCTGGTTGGCCTGCTGCATGGCCATGCCCACGCCGAGACGCACAAAATGGTGTGCAAGTGATTGGAGTAATGGCCAGGCCTGTGCCGCCACCTGAATTGCTTGAGCTGACCGAACTGTCGATGCTCGGCGCGCGGCTCCAGCCAGCGCCCGAGGTTGGCGAATGGGTGCAGGCCGCGGTCCTTGATGAGGGCGGCGAGCTGCACAACCCTGACCATGCACACTTGATCGACGCGCCGTTGCGCTTCCTGTGGGCTTCTGCCTGCTTCGAGAAGCAAGGTAGAACCGTGGTCGGCCAGGCCGAGGCGGTGATGTTCCGCGCGGGCGGGTGGCAGAAGGCCCGGCAAGAGCAGCAGATGATCGACTGGTTCGGCGAAGTGCCGGGCTTCGTCATCACCCTGGCTGCCGATTACTGCTCCCAGTGCTCCGACACCGAGTTCTGCGCCCTCATCGAACATGAGCTTTACCACATAGCCCAGAAGCTTGATCAGTACGGCGCGCCCAAGTTCACCCAGGACGGACTGCCCAGCCTGACGCTCCGTGGCCACGATGTGGAGGAGTTCGTCGGTGTGGTTCGCCGCTACGGTGCAAACCATGACGTACAGCAGCTGATCGACGCTGCAAGCCGGCCGCCCGAGGTGGCCAAAATCAACATTTCGAGGGCCTGCGGAACCTGTCTGCTCAAGTCGGCTTGATTCTGGACAGGCTCTGGACGGATGAAAGCCTATGGCAGCCCTCAGCAATGACGTGAAGGCCTTTATCGTTCAGGCCCTGGCGTGCTTCGACACGCCTTCACAGGTGGTAGAGGCCGTCCAGAAAGAATTCAGCATTACCGTGACCCGCCAGCAGGTGGAGACACACGACCCCACGAAGTACTCCGGCAAGGGCCTGGCCAAGCGCTGGGTGACTCTTTTCGAAGATACCCGAGCGCGATTCCGCGAAGAGACAGCCGAGATCCCCATCGCGAACCGGGCCTACCGGCTCCGGGCGCTGGGCAGGCTGGCCGAAAAGGTCGAGGGTATGCGCAACTACGGGCTGACCCTTCAGATCCTTGAGCAGGCCGCCAAGGAGGCCGGGGATGTCTATGTGAACCGCAAGGTCGAGCCTGACAAGTCGCTGGACGATGAGATCAAGCGACTGAACATCCAGAAGCTTCAGCGCGAACTGGCAGATCCCGACAAGGATGTGCCGGAGCCCAAGCAAGTAATCATTGGGGTTGAAGATGCAAGCAACCCTGAAGCTGAATAAGCCCCAGTTCGAATTCATCAGCCACCCGAAGAAGTTCTCTGCGTTCGTGGGCGGCTACCGTAGCGGCAAGACTTTCGTCGGCTGCGTGCGCATGTGCATCAACGCACTGGAGCACCCGAGAATCCCTCAGGGTTACTTTGCGCCAACGTACCCGCACATCGCGGACATCTTCTACGACACCATTCCGGTCGTTGCTGAGGCGTTCGGCCTAGTCGCGGACATTGTGCCGAGCAACAAGCGGGTGCATCTGCGCGACCGACGAGGGCGCCTGCTATCCACGATCATCTGCAAGAGCATGGAGCACCCGCACAAGATTGTGGGTTTCAACATTGCCCATGCCCTGGTGGATGAGATCGACTGCATGCCGATCAAGAAGGCCGACAGCGCGTGGAAGAAGATCATTGCGCGGATGTCGACCGTCTGGCCGAGTCGCAACGAGAACACGGTGGATGTGACCACCACGCCGGAGGGGTTCAACTGGGTCTATCGAAAGTTCGTGCGCGAGATCGCCGAAGACCCTGAGCAGTCCGGCCTGTACGGCATCGTCCACGCCTCAACGCGGGACAACGCCAAGAACCTGCCGCTCGACTACATACCATCGCTGCGCAAGTCCTACCCAGCCAACCTGGTGGATGCGTACATCGACGGGAAGTTCGTCAACCTGACCTCTGGTTGTGTTTACCCCAACTTCTGCCGGCGGCTGAATCACACGGATGAGGTGATTCGCCCGGGCGAGCCGCTGCACATCGGCATGGACTTCAACATCAACCGCATGGCCGCTTGCGTGTTCGTGATGCGCGAGGGCAGGGCGCTGATGCTGGACGAGTTCACTAAGCTGTTCGATACACCTGCGATGGTCGCGGCGATCAAGGCTCGGTACCCAGATCGCAGCATCACGATCTACCCGGATGCCAGCGGCAAGAACCGCAAGAGCGTCAACGGCAGCGAGTCGGACCATGCACTGCTGCGCCAGGCCGGGTTCGGCGTACAGGTCAACCCGTCGAACCCACTGGTGCGCGACAGGGTGCTGTCCGTGAACGCCCAGTTCCTTAATGGTCACGGTGAGCGCTCCCTGCTCATCAACACCGACCGCTGCCCGCAGACAACGCAGGTTCTCGAGCAGCAGGCATACAACGAACACGGCGAGCCGGCGAAGGACGGCACCGAAGACCCTGCCGACGCATTCGGCTACTTCGTCGTCCAGCGATTCCCGATCAATGTGGCGCTGGTAATGACCCAATCCCTGAGAATGTAAGCATGAGCGATAACCCGAGCTTCACCCTGCCAGCTGTCGACGAGATGCGCCGATACTGGGCGGTGATTTCGCCGCTCATGGGCGGGACGCTGGCGATGCGCGCGGCTGGGTCTGCGCTGCTGCCGAAGTATCCAGCAGAGGATGACGACGTTTACAAGTCGCGCCTGGCTCAGTCCACTCTGCTACCGGCTTACTCCGAGACGGTCAGCAACATGACCTCCCGTGTCTTTGCTGAGCCTCTACAGCTGGGCGATGACGTTCCGGCAGAGATTGCCGAGATGGCCAGGGACATCGACCTGGCCGGCGACGACCTGAACAACTGGGCCGTTGAGTTCTTCCGTAACGGCCTGAGCCACGGTCTTTGCCACGCCTTTGTTGATCACCCCGCCACTGAGGCAGGGCGCACCAAGGCAGAAGAGCGCGCCGCTGGCGTTCGCCCGTATGCCGTCATGGTCAAGGGCGAGCAGGTGCTGGGCTGGAAGTCCAAAGGCGGAATCCTGACCCATATCCGCTATATCGAGGCGGTCGAGGAAGAGGATGGCGAGTTCGGCGTAGAGGTCGTTCTGCAGATCCGCGTCCTTGAGCCGGGGATGTGGCGCACCTATCGTGCCGCCAACAACGATGCTAAGTGGGCGGTCTACGACGAAGGCGTCACGAGCCTGGCCTACATCCCGTGGGTGACGTTCTACACCGGGCGCACCGGATTCATGACGGCCAAGCCGCCGCTGCTGGAACTGGCCCACCTGAACGTCAAGCACTGGCAGAGCCAGAGCGACCAGGACAACATCCTGCATGTAATCCGCGTGCCGATTCTGGTTCGTATCGGTGTCCAGGCGCAGATGGATGCTCAGGGCAGGATGGTTCCTCCTGAGTTCAAAGTTGGAACTGGATCGCTGACTGACCTGCCTACACAAGGCGACATGAAATACGTGGAGCACACCGGCGCCGCGGTCGGATCTGGTCGGCAGGCTCTGATTGATCTGCTCGATGAGATGCGGATGGCCGGCGCCAAGCTGCTCACCCCAGACAAGGCCGCGACCAAGACCGCGACCCAAGCTGAGGAGGAGGCTGCGCAGGAGCTGTCACCGCTGGCCCGCATGGCACACCAGTTCGGTGATTGCCTCGGTCAGCTACTCGACTTCATGGCCGACTACCGCACCATTGGCGACGGCGGCACGGTCGAGATGCGCGGCAACTTCGACGTGGACTATATGCCGGAGGTCTCGCTGCCTACCCTGGTGTCCATGGCGAACTCCGGGCAGATCTCAAACGAGACCTTGTTCACCGAGATGCAGCGTCGCGGCGTGATCAGCGACGAATACAACTGGGAAGATGAAAAGGCTCGAATCGCTGAGCAAGGGCCTGCGCTTGGTACCCTGTGATGAAGACTGCCAACGAGCAACTGCTTGATGAGCTGATTGGGCACGAGGTCGACCTGACGCATTTGAGCAATGCTCAGGTCGTGGAAATCATCAAGATCCTGAACAGCCAGGATCCGGAATTGCGAGCCGCGCTGATTGAGGAGATCGACGGAATCGGACCGGACCTGTCCGAAGCATCCGTAGCGCTCGCCTTGGCGGGCGCGCTGGGGATCAACCGGGCTGTCTTCGCCCGAGTCCGCCAAGCCCTGATCCAGTCGACCGATGATCTGATTCGATACGAGCTGTCGTTCGTTCAAAGCGCACTCCAAGCTGTGCTTCCTGCTCTGGTGCAGGATCAGTATCCGGTCAAGCCAGCCGATTTTGCCCAGGTGCAGGAAGCCGCGAGGACTCTACCGTTTCAGGGCAGGCTGATCAGCGAGTGGCTGGCCGGGGTCGAATCCGGTCGGGCAGCCTCGATCCGTGATTCTGTGCGATCTGGGATAGTGGATGGAAAGCCGACTGCCGAGATCGTCCGCACGATCATGGGCACGAAGGCGGAGAGGTATGCCGACGGCGTTCTCCAGAAGTCGCGCCGAGATGTTGAGTCGGTGGTGCGGTCGGCAGTGTCGAGCGCTGCAGCAGTGGCCAGCGACAAATCATTTGAGGCCAACGACGCCCTCATTAGTCATGTTGAATGGGTCAGCATTTTGGATAGCCGGACAACGACCATGTGCCGCATCCGCGACCGACTGCCCTACACGATGGGAACGTACAAGCCGATCGGCCACAAGATTCCATGGTTGGCTGGCCCGGGCAGGCTTCACTTCTGCTGCAGGTCATCAAAGTGGTCCGTGCTGAAGAGTGCGAAGGCGCTTGGTATCACCGACGCCGAAGTCATGGCCTTGATGGACGGTAAGTCACCTCAGCAGACGGCATTCGGCGAGTGGTTGGAGCGTCAGCCAGCGGCTCGGCAGGACCAGATCCTCGGGCCAGAGCGCGGAAAGCTGGTGCGACAGGGCAAGCTGAAGCTGCAGGATTTCTACAACGACAAGGGCAAGTTCCTGACGCTCGAAGAGCTTCATGAGCGCCTGATGTAGCCCGCGCCACAAAACACAAATGCGCCGTTTCGTGGCGCCGAATTCAAAAGCCTCGCCAAGTGCGGGGCTTTTTAATGCCTGCGGTTCGGATGGACGGGGCGCAACTGGGTCGGATGACCCGACAACGGCCGGATGGCCCAGAGAGACGACATGAAACTCAAGACTGTTGAAGTGGATGGCAAGCAGTATGCGGTGATCGAGGACGGGAAACCGGTCTATGTGGAAGACGACGGCAAAGAAGTCGCCTTCGACGCAGCAGGCACCCGAAGCACCATCACCCGCCTGAACGCCGAGGCCAAGTCGCATCGAGAGCGTGCCGATGGATTCGAGAAGACCGCCAAGGCCTTCGAGGGCATCGAAGACGCTGCAGCCGCGCGCAAGGCCTTGGAAATCGTCGCCAACCTCGACGCCAAGAAGCTGGTGGATGCCGGCGAGATCGAGAAGGTGAAGGGCGAAATCAGCAAAGCCTTCCAGACCCAGCTGGATGAAGCCAACGGCAAGGCGCAGACCTTCGAGCAGCAACTGTACGCCGAGAAGATCGGCGGAAGCTTCGCCCGCTCGCAGTACATCGCCGAGAAGATGGCTGTTCCGGCCGACATGGTGCAGGCCACCTTCGGCAACAGCTTCAAGATCGAGGAAGGCAAGGTCGTCGCCTACGACGCCCAGGGCCAGAAGATCTTTAGCCGATCCCGCCCTGGTGAGCTGGCCGACTTTAACGAAGCGCTTGAAACCCTCGTCTCGCAGTACCCGCACCGCGATCACATCCTCAAAGGCTCTGGTGCTCAAGGCACCGGGGCAAATCCGAACAATGGTCACAGGCCGCCAGCCAAGGGAAGCCTTGGCGGCGACAAGGCATCGCGCCTGGAAGCCATCAAGGCCATGACCGCAGACGCATAAGGAAACGATATGTCTCTTTCGAACATGAAGGTGTTCAACGAATACCTCAAGCGCACCACCATCGAGACGCTGGCTCAGGACGTTGAGAAGTTCAACGCCTCGTCCCGTGGCGCGATTCGCCTCACCACCCAGGGCATCGACGGCGACTTCCTGCAAGAGTCGTTCTGGGCTGGCCTGCATGGTGCCCAGCGCCGCGTTGATCGCTATGCAGCCAACGGCGCGCAGGCATCGACCCCGCTGTCCCAGAAGCAGTACGACTCCGTGAAGATCGCCGGCGGCTTCGGTCCGATCATCTGGGAGCCGTCGCAGCTGTCGTGGGTGCAGAAGAACCCGGAAGAAGCGCTGGAAGTGATCAGCCGCAACCTGTCCGAGTCGATCATGGCCGACCAGCTGAACACCGCCATCGCTGCCCTCGTGGCTGCCATCGGCAACCAGCCTGGCGCAACCAACGACGTGTCGGCTACCGCCGGTGTCAGCTACGGCGCGATCAACAACGCCCACGCCCTGTTCGGTGATGCCTCGCAGCGCCTGGTGGCCCAGGTCATGAACGGCGCGATGTACCACAAGCTGATTGGCCAGAACCTGGTCAACGCCGAGCGTCTGTTCACCTTCACCGGCGTCCAGGTGGTCGACATCCTCGGCAAGGCGGTGATCGTCACCGACTCGCCGGCCCTGTCCGAAGCCGGCACCCCGGACAAGCAGAAAGTGCTGAGCCTGACCGATGGCGCAGCGGTGGTGATGGATGGCTCCGATCTGATCACCAACATCGAGACCTCCAACGGCAAGGAGCGTATCGAAACCACCATGCAGGCCGACTACACCTTCGGTCTGGGCCTCAAGGGCTTCACCTGGGATACCACCAACGGTGGCAAGTCCCCGACCAACGCCGAGCTGGCGACCGGGACCAACTGGGATCTGGTGGCGAACAGCATCAAAGCATCGGCAGGCGTTCTCACCATCGGTGACGCTGACAAGTGATCGGTCCAGCGCCCTGCGGGGCGCTTTCCAAGGAGGCAGTCATGCCCGAGAAAATCGTCTACGAGCAACACCCGGTCACCGCTGAGCGCAAGGAATACCTGCGCCAGAAGGGCTACAAGATCATCGACGCCAAGTTCGCGCCAGAAGGCTATGAGCATCCAGAGCCTTCGAAGGAGGCCAAGGTGAGCAAGGCTGATGCCAAGAAGGCAGCTGCTGAGGCCAAGCTGAAGGCCGAAGAGCAAGCCAAGCAGAAAGCAGATCTGCAGGATGCCCTGAAAGCCAAAGGCATCGAGTTCAGCGCTGATGCCAGCCTGGAAGACCTGCAGAAGCTGATCGAGGCCAAGTAATGACCATCTACATCACCGTCGAGCAGGTAGACGCCCTGCTTGGGCCGACCTGGGCGCCCGACGACCAGAAGGCCCGGGCGGTGCTGATGGCCAACACCTGGCTCACCAATCTCGGCCTGCCTGAGTTCGACCCGGTACCGGATGACGTGATTCAGGCCGGCGCCGAGATCGCCAGAGAGGCTGCGGCTGGCAACATCTACGGCAGCAAGGAAACCGGCGTGCTGAGCAAGTCGGTCAACGCTGACGGGGTTTCCAGCAGCAAAACCTACTCGGAATCCTCCCGCACCATCAGCGCTGGCGAATCGTTCGCCCTAGCGCTGCTGGCGCATTACCTGAACAGCAGCGGCCAGACCAAGATCGTGAGGGGTTGATATGGGACTTCGCGATGAACTGCAGGCTGACCTGGCTGAAGCTTTCAACACGGACTTGGCTGATGCGGTCGTGAACTTCACGGGCGAGTATATGGGGCCTGGCGATTGGGATCCGGTCGAGGAGGTCAGCACGGCGCAGCCAATGATGTATACGGGCCGTGGCGTGCTGTCTCGCTACGAGGATCGGCGGATCGACAACATCAACATCTTGGTCGGCGATCTTCGCCTGACGGTCCTCGCCAATGAGATAACCGATGTGCCTGATGTTGGTCACAAGGTAACCGCGCCTGACCTGATGGATCGTGCGAAGCAGCTCACCTACGAAGTCAAGACCGCCCGGGCTGACCCAGCATCGGCCACCTACCGCCTGCAGCTCAGGAGGTCGTGATGGCCGGATGGTCGCTGTCGCCGGTGCTGTTCGCGGATCAGGTAGAGCAAGACCTGGTAGAGATGCAGCGCAACATCGTCATCGACCTGGTTCAGGAGATCACGATCCACGCGCCGATCGACAGCGGCAACTACATGGCCGACAACATTGTTTCGATAGGCTCCGAGGACTACAGCGTCAACACCAAGCTGGACATCCTCGGCACCGAGACCCGAAGCGCGGCCCGTGCTGCGCTGACAGATTTGAAACCTTTCAGCACGGTCTTCGTACAGAATAACAGCGCGTACGGCGAGGTCATCGAGTTCGGAGGCTACCCGAGCGGCCCTAGCGTCAAGATCACGCCCGACGGGTACAGTCGCATGGCGCCAAAGGGCGTGTACGGGATTTCCTTCATCGCTGTGACAGAGAAATGGACATGACCGTACCCTTCGAGACAGTCCGCAAGACGCTCACTGCCCGGATGGCGTCGTTCGCCGGCATCGAGCAGGCGAGGATTGAGTATGCGAACGCACAGCAGCCAGGTGGAGGAATATTTAAGCCTCCCGCGGAAGGCGTCTGGTGTGCCTTCGAAATCCAGTACGCCACGCCGTTCTTCTGCGGCATGGCTGACAAGCCGGGCTATCGGAGGCCAGGGCAGGTGGTCATCCAGTGCTTCTGCCGGCGATCCACCGGGCTGTCAGCCCTGAACATGCTCGCCGACGCACTTTCGGACCACTTCCAGGCCTGGCAGTCAGGCCATATCGAATGCATGGAGGTCGCCCAGCAGGTTGTCGGCGACTTCGAAGACTACTACCAGATCAACGTGAACGTCCGGTTCCGCGCCGGCTGACCTGCAAGACCCTGATCCTGCCCGCCTTGAGCGGGTTTTTTATGCCCGCAGAAAGGAGACATTCGCATGTCGTCTGGCGCACAAGTCACCAGTTACCTGATTCCCGAGGTTACCCCGGGCATCACCCCAACCACCGGCGCCTGGGATACCCTGCGCCTGACCAGCAACACCCTGTCGCCGACCGTGAATACCCAGGTCAGCGACGAGATCACCGACTCCCGCATCAGCCAGGGCTCGGTGGTCTCCAGCGCCGACATTCAGGGCGACCTGGTGGGTGAGCTGTCCTACGGATCCTTCGACAAGCTGCTGGAAGCCGCCTTCTACGGCACCTGGTCTAGCGATGTCCTGACCGTAGGCAGCACTCGCCGCACCTTCACCATCGCGAAGAACTTCAACGACGTGAGCGTGTATACCCTGTTCAAGGGCATGCATGCGTCGGTCTTCGCTCTGGATATCCCGTCCGACGGGAAAATCACTGCTACCTTCACCATGGCCGGCCTGGACTACGCCGACGGTGACACCAACACCGTTTCGACTATCACCCCGCCGACCACCACCCCGTTCATGTCGAACCTGAACGTGGGCACCATCACTGTCGACGGGCAAAGCCTGGAAGGTGTGGCTTGCGTATCGGCCTTGACCATCAACCTGGACAACAGCCTTCAGGCTCAACGCTGCATTGGTAACGGCAAGCTCGGCCCTGGCGCCCAGATCGCGACCGAGGCGGCCATCACTGGCACCGTCACTCTTGCTTGGTCGAACCGCGCCTGGCAGATCTGGAAGAACACCTTCAGCCGGAAAACCATTGCGCTCGCATTCCCGATCACTGACAGCCTGGGCAACCGCTATGACCTGTCGTTCCCGGCCCTTGAGGTGGATGGCGACCTGCCGAATGGCGGCAAGCGCGACCTGATCGAGGTCACACTGAACTACACCGTAGCCAAGCAGGCCCCGACCATTACCCGCGTGCCGTTCGTTCCGGTGTCTAGCGTGTCCGTAACCCCGACCACGGCCTCGATTGCCGTGGCTGCCACCCGGCAGCTGACCGCATCTGCGCTGCCTTCTGGCGCCGCCCAGAACGTCACCTGGAGCAGCTCGGCGCCTTCGATCGCCACGGTCAACTCGTCCGGCCTGGTCACCGGCGTTGCTGCTGGCTCGGCAGTCATCACCGCCACCAGCGTGTCGGACCCAACCAAGACCGCCACCTCGGCGATCACGGTCACCGCGTAACCAGAATCACCTTTGGCCGCCCCGGGATAACGCCGCCCGGGCCGGCCCTTTTTATGGCGTGGCGTGAGGATGATTCATGGCTCTCAAGCTGAAAAAGATCGACACCAGCAAGAACGCTGAGGCGCGCTGGGAAGAGTTCGATGCCGATACCAAGATTCTGCTGATGCCGCTGGACAACCAGCAGTACCAGATCGCCCTGGAGCGCATGCGCCGCCGCTTGGCCCGCAACGATGCCCAGTTCGGCCAGGAGGCGGTGGGCGTGATCGAGGGCGAAAAGACCGAGCACGATAACCACTGCCTGCTCCTGGCGTCCTTCATCGTCAAGGACTGGCAAGGCGCCCAGGACGAGAACGGCAAGCCGCTGGCCTACAGCGAGAACACCTGCACCGAGATGCTGTGCGGTGATGCTGACTTCTTCTATTTCGTCCTGCGCCGCGCCGCGGCCATTGCCGCCGACAACCGGGCTGAGCAGGACGAGATCAAGGGAAAGCTGTCGCCCGCTTCGAATGGGAGCGGGAATGGGGCCATCGAACCGCAAAACGAAGCCTGATCTACCAGAAGCTGCGCATCGCGGTTCCGGATGAGCCGGAACTGGATGTGATCACCGGCAGCCTGCTGAACGCGTTCCGAAATGCGGCACGCGGCCGGCGCTACCTGGTCGGTGCAGCAGCAGTGCAGCCGCTGAGGCTATCTGCGCGGGAGATCACTGACTGGCTTGAGGTGCACCCGCTGCCCTTGCCTAGGCGGCTCGTAGACGAGGTGATATTCGCCCTGGATGAGGTCGCGCTGGTGGGAGAGGACGAAAATTAGGAGATGAGCATGCAAAATCTGGAAGAAATTGAAGAGCAGCCGGATGGTAAGCCAGTAAAAACGCTCGAGGAGTTGAAGAAGCTCGCGAGTGATGAGGCCGACCTATTAGAGCGCCGGCTCACGCGCCTCGAAGAAGCGCTCGGATTGAATCCGATTATCTAGCGGATTTAGCCTCGTCGCAAAGCTGCTTGATCAGAACCTTGTTAGCTCTGGCTTCGCCGCTCCAGCGCATACCGCTTGCTGCTGCCAGTGCCGTGTCGAGGACTGCATCAACGCCGCTGTCCCCTGACGACTCATGCACAGCCTTGAGCAGTCCTCGAGTCAAGCAGGCCATAGTCTCAACGGTGTTAGCTAGCTCTTGAATGTACTTCTGCTGTTGCTCAATGAAGCGATGCATCTCTCGTTCGTAGCTCATGCGACCTCCTGGTCGATGTTGCCCCGGTCCATGGGCTTGCCGGCAGTGGACCGGAGCGGGTAGTTGGAGGCGAAACGCTACTACGGTGCCCAGGTTCGCGGCTACTGGAATTCCATCCAGGCCGGCGCGCCTAAGGCGCTTCAAGAAAACAGGGGCAACAACATGGCAGAGCAACAGGAGCAGGGTGAGCAAGATTTGACACGAGGCGATACCCCGCTTTCGCCTGAAGCGATGATCGAGGAGAAGCGCAAGGCAGATGAGCTGCTTGAGCGCCGGCTGTCGCGCCTTGAAGAGGCTGCGGGGTTGTCGAAGCTGACGTAGTCGTACACGTGCACGTTGGCGAGTGGTAAATTGCCTCCATCAGAAAAGGAGGCCACGTGAATTACGATAGAGAAGAGCTACTCAGAAAGATCAACGAGCTGGTGGGAGACTGGTTCTACAGGGACCTCAATGCTGACAGCCCGGCCTCAGACTGGCTGGAGCGCGGCGAAGAGCAGACCGCCGTAAACGTTAGGATTGCGGCAGTAGTAACTGGTAGTTCTGTCGCACCCAGCCAGTCTATCGAGGAGATGATGAAGTTCGAGGTTGAGGCATTGCGACCCGCTGCGAGAGACAGGGTCGCAAAACAACTTCGCCCTGGCGGAGAGATATGGCAAGCACTGCATGCACCTAAAGCGCAGGGCTGACGAGAGCGGTATACTGCCGTAATTCCTGAAAAATCGTGAAATTCTGGGTGGGAATGGATGCTTGACGACATAGGTACCGAAGGTTCTCTGATGCTCCTGTTCATTGGAGTGGTTCTGTATTTCCTGCCGACGATCAACGCCAAGAGCAGGAACCACCCAAGTCGCGGAGGGATATTTGCCCTCAATCTCTTCCTGGGATGGACCTTCCTCGGATGGGTTGCGGCGGTTATCTGGTCCGCATCATCTCTGAATAGCAGCTCTGAAAATTCGAATGGGAAGGCCTCAGAACTCGAAAAGCTCGCAGATCTCAAGGAGAGAGGGCACATCAGCGAAGCAGAGTTCGAGAAGGAAAAGTCCCGGATCCTGAAGTGATTCCTGAACACCATACAAACCCGCCTAGTGCGGGTTTTTTTACGCCCGGAGAAAGCTATGGCGCTAAAATCCCGCCTCGAGCTTGAAGTTGACGGAAGAAGCGCAGAGCAGCAGGTTAACAGCGTCAGGGCGGCTCTCGAGGCTCTGGAGCAGGTGGGCGTGCGAGCCAATTCCACGCTTCGCAAGTCTGGCTCTGACTACGCCAACCTGGCTATGGCCTTGGCTAAGGTGCAGGCCGCGAATGACAAAGCGTCGGCAGCAACTGAGTCAGCAGCAAAAAGCGCTGATGCGGCAGCGAAGGCAGCCGCCAGCCAAAGAAAGGAACTGGACAGCCTGCTTGGCAAGATCGACCCGCTCACCAAGAAGCTGAACGACCTAGCCGCCCAAGAAGCAGCCTTGGCCCAGGCCCGTGACTCTGGGCAGATCAACTCGGCCACCTTTGATGCCTACAGCCGAAAGCTGCAGGATTCTCTGAACTCGCTTGCCGGTGTGTCGAATGCCCAAAAGGTTGTGGGTGAAACGGCGGAGCAAGCCAGAACCCGAATTCTGGCGATTGCCGAAGCCTCGGTGAAGGCTGCACAAGAGCAGCGAAACCTGGCTAGCGTTGCCACTGGCCTCTCGGAGGCAGAGCAGGGCCTCCTGTCCGGAAACATGGTCCTCGCGGCTAATCAAGGACGTCTGGCTGAGTCGACCCAGAAGGTTGCAGTAGCCAATCGGCAGGTAAAGGTTACCACTGAGGCACAGACCGAGAGTCTGAACGATCTTCTCGCCGCTATTGACCCAACCACGCGAGCACTCAACCGCCTGGATGAGCAGGAGCGCAAACTGGCGAAGCAGAAGAAGATCGGTGCCCTTGATGCTGATACCTTCGCACAGTACCAGGGTAAGATTGATCAAGCTCGCGCTGCGCTTACCAGCTTTGATGACGGCCTCAAGAAAACCGGGATAAGTGCCAAGCAGAACGCCGCCGCGCTCCGAATGCTGCCTGCCCAGTTCTCCGACATCCTCATCAGCCTTCAAGGCGGGCAGGCGCCGCTGACTGTTTTCCTGCAGCAAGGCTCGCAAATTAAAGACTCCTTTGGCGGGATGGGTCAGGCCGCGAGGGCAACGAGCAGCTATGTTCTTGGCCTGGTCAACCCATTCACAGTCGCTGCTGCGGCGGCCGGGGTTCTTGCGCTGGCTTACAAGCAAGGTAGTGATGAGGCTACTGCCTTCAATTCTTCCCTTGCCCTGACTGGCAATACGGCTGGCACAACCACAGAGCAACTCGCCACAATGGCGCAGCAGGTTTCTGCCACCGGAGGTACTGTAGGTAAGGCAGCGGCTGTGCTGGCCCAACTGGCTGCCTCTACACGCATTCCTACATCCTCATTTGAGTCGATCACCCGGGCGGCTATCGACTTCGAGTCAGCCACCGGCCAGGCTGCAGAAGAGACCGTCAAGAACTTCGAGAAGATCGCCAAAGATCCAGTGGCCGAGATCCTGAAGCTCAATGAGTCCATGAACTTCCTGACGGCCTCGACCTACGAGCAGATCAAGGCATTGCAGGAGCAGGGGAGAACTCAGGCAGCCGCAGAGCTTGCGAACGATGCGTATGAGCAGGGCTTGAATCGGACCTCGAAAGGTGTACGGGACAACCTTGGATACATCGAGGCCAGCTGGAAGGCAGTGACGGGAGCAGCCAAGGCGGCCTGGGATGCGGCGCTGAACGTGGGCCGTGAAAAGACGTTGGATGACCAGCTGAAAGCACTGGACGAGCAACTTGCTTCTATAGCGAGGGCTGCAGACCTCAGAAATCAGCGCAATCCACGCGGAGGGAAGGTTGATCCAATCAGTAACCTTACTCCAGATGACACCTTCCGTCAGCAGGCTTTGGAGGCTGAGAAGACTCAGCTGTTAATCCTGAAGTCTGAGAAGGACCGCCGCGCGATGGCCCAGGGTCTAGCTCAGCAGCAGCAAAAACAAGCACTGGACGACCAAATCGCCTTGGACAAACTGCGTGAAAATGCAGAAAACAATGCCGCCAAACGCGAAAAGGCGATAGCCGAGTATCGCCTGCTCGTAGAGCGCAGGGTGTCAGAGGCGAAGATCAAGAATGACAACTCGCTCCTGATCTCTGCCGAGCAACAAGCCAAAGACATTGCAGCGATCAACGAGAAGTACAAAGATCCACGCAAGCCAAAAGGTCCGCAATATCGGGAAGACGCCGGCCAGCGCATGTTGGACGAGGCCCGCCAGCGCTATGCCGTTCTGCAGCAGCAGGGCCGGGTTATCGCTGGTGAGGTAGAGCAGACCCAGAAGCTCGGCACCGAAGCCAAGAAGCTGATCGAGCTCGAAACCGAGATCGCCAACCTCAAGGAGCAAAAGACCCTCACCGCGTCGCAGAAGCAGGTTCTGGCGATGGCTGAGCTGAACCTAGCCCAGCAGAAGCAGAACGCTGAGCTTGAGAAGGCCAACCAGCTCACCCAGGCTCGATTGGAGAACGAGGCCAAGCTGAAGGCGTTCAGGGAGAACCTGCAGTCACAGCTTGAGCTGTCGCGCGAGGGCCAGGAGGTAGAGCTGGCCGGGGCAGGGCAAAGTGACAGGTTGCGACGACGGCTCCAGGACGATCTGAAAATTCGCCAGGACTATCAGAAGCAACTGGACAAGCTGACTCGCGACTACAACCGAATCGACAACCCGACCACAGCCGATACCGACCTCTACAAGGGTGAGACTGACGCCCTGCGTGCGGCACTTGCCACTCGCATGGCCGACCAGCAGAACTATTACGCCGCGCAGGACGCGATGCGCGGAGAGTGGTTGATAGGGGTTTCCGAGTCCTGGCAGAACTACGTCGACATCACCACCAACTACAACGAGCAGGCCCGGGCGGCTACCGAGTCGATCCTTGGCGACACCACCTCGTCGATCTCTGGCAGCATTCAGGGGATCATCAAGGGCACGGAAAGCCTGGGCGATGCCTTCGGCAACCTGGCGGGCACCATTGCCAACTCGATGCTGACGGCGTTTTCCGACATCACAGCGCGGTTCTTGGTGATGCAGGCGCTCAAGCTTGCTGGAATCCAGGCGGAAGCCACCCAGACGGTGGCGGCGGAGGGTGTCAAGACTACTGCCAAGCTGACCACGGACGCGGTCACGACGGCTAGTAGCCTGTCGTCGATCGGCACCGTCCTGACCGCCAACCTGGCAGCTGCCGCTGAAACTCTGGCCTCTTGGGCTCCAGCAGCGCTTGTGGCGTCCATTGGTACGTTCGGCGCGGCTGCTGTCGTGGGCGGTACCGCGCTCGTCGCGGCATACGCGCTGCTAAAGGGCTTTTCCGAAGGCGGCTACACCGGCGCGGGCGGTAAGTACGAACCGGCTGGCGTGGTGCACAAAGGCGAGGTCGTCTGGTCGCAGGCTGATATCCGTCGTTTCGGCGGAGTGTCCGCGGTCGAGGCGCTGCGCACCGGCAACGTGACGCCGATCACCGCAGCTCGCTCTTCGTCGTCATCTTCGACTGGCAGCAGCGCTGGCACTTCTACGTCGCAGAACACCAACGTCTACGTCAGCCTGGTTCAAGACCAGTCTCGCGCAGGAACTGTTCAGCAAAGCACCAGAGATGATGGCAGCGCCCAAGTGGAGGTCTTCGTGGCTGACATCTATGGAGGTGGCGAGAGATCACAGGCTCTTGAAAGCACCTACGGACTCAAGCGCGTGGGCACCTAACGAGGAATGGCAATGATTCAATACCCGGCAGAATTGCCACTTCCTCTGCAGGAGGGCTATGGGCTGAGCACGGTTGATCCGATGCGGGCCACCCAGATGGCCACTGGGCGCACGCGGTACCGGATCAGGCACCGGTACGTGCCCACTGAAGTGAAGGTCAACTTCAACTTCAGCGAGGCCGAGGCGGCGCAGTTCGAAGGCTGGTACGTCTGGGCCATCAACAACGGCTTTGACTGGTTCGAGATGCCACTTCAGACGCCGATCGGGTTCAAGACCTACATCGCGCACTTCAAGGGCATTTACCAGGGGCCTGATCTGACGCAGATCAGCCGCTGGCGGTACTCGGCGGTGATGCAGCTCAAAGAGCGGCCTGTACTGACCGAAGACCAGTACATCGGTGTTTCGGTTGGTATGCCGCTGGACCAGTTCAACACCCAGCTGTCAGGAAGCCTGGACAAGTGGTACACGAGGTACTTCGGATGAGCCTGATCGAAGAGTGCTACGCATCCGGCCGGGGCGAGCTGGTCGATACCATTGAGGCGCGGGAGGAGGGCGGCACCGTCTCCCACCTCTACTGCTCTGGTTGGGAAGACCGAGTGTGCACCACCGAGGACGGGCGGACGCTCACCTTCATCGCGATGGCCATGGACCTTGCCCTGCCGAAGAACGACAACAGCGCGTTCCAGAACCTGGTGCTTGGCCTGGACAACGTGACCGGCGAGGTGCAGGAGGTGGTGGAGGCGGCCAAGGCCGCCGACAAGCGCTTCATCATCACCTTCCGGCGCTACCTGGCTGAAGACCTGTCCTTCCCGAGCGAGCGGTACCGCATGACGCTGCTCAGTCGGGAGTATGAGGACGACGTGACCAAGCTCACTGCGGGCTTCTTCGACCTGCTGAACACCAACGGTCTGCGTACCGTACTGACCACCTCTCTGGCACCTGGCCTGAAGTACATCTGACCATGATCGAGAAATTCATGCGCGCCCCGTATCGCGAGGGTGCACGGGGGCCTATTGCCTTCGATTGCTGGGGGTTGTGCATCGCCGTGCGCCATCAGGTGTTCGGGCTGGCGCTGCTTCCCAGTCTTGGTGCTGTGGGGAAGGACAGGCTCAGGGCCAACACCGAGGCCTATCACGACCTACGCCAGGGCATGGAAGAGTGCGCGCCGGAACCGGGCGCCATTGCCGCCGTGTTCCGCGGCGCGCTTTGCCTGCATGTCGGCGTGGTGGTGGAAAGCGAAGGGCGCCTGAAGGTGCTGGACACAAACCCCGGCGGCGCCTGCCTCCGCACAACTGGCGAGTTCGAAGCCGCGCAACCCAAGGTGGTGTACTACCGTGATCGAATTTTTCCCGAACAAGCTGAGTAACACTGCACCGCTCGGCACTTGGAAGACCGACCGCCGCATAACCATTGAGGCTTGGCTGAAGAGCCAGGCCCCGTCATACGAGCGCCGGGAAAGCCCGCCAATCAGCGCTGTGCTGAATGACGAAGTGATCGAGCAGCACCTGTGGCACAAGGTGAAGTTCAAGCCGTCCGACCTGCTCCAGATCTACCGCGAGCCCAAGGGCACTGACCCATTCTCCATCACATTCGCCTTGTTCAAGGGCGCCAAGGCGGTGTTGAAGTCCATCATGCCCAAGATGCCGGGCATGCCATCGAGCGCCGGCACCCAGCAGGGCGACCCTCTGATGGGTGCCAGCGCAAAAGGCAACAAGGTCAAACTGGGCGACCCGGTTCGGCAGATTGCAGGCCATCAGCGTGTCTATGGCTCTTACCTGTGTCAGCCGCGCCGCGCCTTCCTTGCGCCGCGCGACCAGCGTGTAGAGATGCTGCTGTACATCGGCGAAGGTGCATACGACGTGCCGCTGGCCAAGGTCAAGGTAGGCGAAACGCCGCTGATTTCCCTGGGCGCGGACGCCACGTTCACGGTCTACCCGCCAGGTGCCGACCTGTCGGCAGATCCAGCTCACATCAACTGGTTCAACGTGCCTGAAGTCGGGGCAAGCTCCAGCGGCTCTGCCGGCTTGGAATTGACCATGGCCACCGATCTGACCAGGTCGGCCACCGCTTCGGCCTACCAATTCGTCGGCGACACCATCAGCGTTCCGACTGGATCCGGCCAATTTCCGGCCGACTGGTCGAACGGCATCATCGTTCGCGTGCTGGCGCCGTACACCTACACCGTCATCGACGGCGGAGCGGGTCGAGACATCGTGCGCGGGCCTCTGGATATGCTGAACCCCACGGCCGGCATGCTGATCGAAGTCGCCGGGGCGAACGCCGGCCTGTACGTGGTGAACAGCTACACGCCATACAGTCCAGCGGTCCCTGCCAACCCGGGCACCGCATCTACGCTGACCGGCTCGGCTGCGCCGACGCGCTACGACTTCAACGTTACGCCGCTGAGTTTCAACCTTGTGCGCGGCTCGTCCACCTATCCGATCACGCTTAACACGGCAACAACCGACCTGGCTGGCCTGGTGTCCGCGCTCAACACGCTGCTCAGCGGCATTCCGTTCCAGGCACAGCAGAGCAGCGGGCGGTTGCGTTTCGTTGAACTGACGCCGTTCGCCGGTCAGGCCGTCACCGCAACAGGCGCCTCGACCATTCTTGGGGCGTCACCGGCCGGCGTAACCGGCACGGCAACCACCAGTGCCATCCCTGAGCAGCCAGCCGAGATGACGCTGAACTATGACGGCGGCTCGCCCGTGGTCGGCCTGGCGCTGGGCCAGGGCCTGGCAACCATCGGTCCTCGCGGATTGCGGTACAGGATCACGGCCTTCAGCACCAGCTTGCTGGAGGTTGAGCGCCTGACCTCATCAGGCGCTACCGATGCAGGCTGGCCAGGCTTCAACACCATGCAGACTGTCAACGGCCTGATCACCCTGGACGCTTCGAACCTGCAGGGCGGATATCGCGGGCCATTTGCCTGCTGCCCGGAAAACGAGAAAGTCATCGAACTGGAGTGGTCGGTCACCTACGCCAACGGCCTGTGCGGCATTGGCCGGGAAGGGCAGATCTACGAGATCCCGACCTACTACGTCTTCGAGTACCGCGACATGGATGTGGCAGGCGCGTGGACCGTGCTTGAGCAGATGAACTGGGGTGGAAGCCTGGACGCTCAGGGCTTTACTGGTCGCGTCGCGCTTCCCTATGCGATGCGCGCCGAGGCCAGGGTTCGCAAGCTGTACAAGGACCGGCCTGGCCGAATCAACGATGAGGCTCGAGACGACGCGACATGGACGGACCTGCGCGGGCGGATGCAGTACTCGCCAACGAGCTACCCAGGCCTGACAGTCATTACCTGCAACATTCGCGGTGGTGACCGTCTTTCTGCGCAATCGGAAAGCCAGGTGAGCGCAGAAGCAACCCGCATCCTGCCTCTCATGGCTGGCGGCTCCGGGCCAAGTCGCGACATCGTGCCATGGTGCATTTACCAGCTGAAGCAGCGCGGCTACACCGACGACGATCTGGATCTTCCTGAGTGGCAGGCCTTCCACGAAATCTGCGTGGCTCGTGGCGACACCTACGACGAGACGCTAGACGCCACGATCACCGTGAAGGACATGGTGAACAACGCGTTGGCGTGCGGATTCGGTGAGCTGGTGACGTTCCGCGGCCTGCTTCGGCCGGTCCGGGATAGCGCGCGGGCAGCCTTCGACGTGAGCTACGGCCCTAAAACCCAGACCTACTCGCCCCAGAACATGACCAAAATGTTGAAGATCAGCGGCGCCATGCCGTCGATCAATGACTTTGATGGCGTCGATGTCGAGTATTTGTCGCGCACAACCTGGTCCTGGGAAACAGTCGAGTGCCGCTGGCCGGGGGATCTGGGTACGAAGGTCGAGAAGATCAAGATGCCCGGCTTCAGCGACAAGACCAGGGCCTGGCGTTTCGGCATGCGCCGACGCGGACACCAGAAGTTCCGTACCGACATCTACACCTGGGAAACCGAGATGGATGGCAGCAACAGCGGCTACTTGAGCTTTGCGGCTGTTGCGGATGATGCGCCAAAGCGGTGCCAGAGCTCGATTCTGCTCGACTACCAAGTTACTGATCTCGGCACTTACCTGCACTCGTCAGAGCCGTTCAACTGGACGGCTGGCGGCGAGCATCTGGTAGGTGTGCGCAAGCTTGACGGCACGCTGGCCGGGCCATTCACCGCTACCCAAGTGAACGAGTACGTAGTCCGCGTGGACGCGTTGGGCTTCACCCCAGTGATCGAAGGTCCGCTTGAGCCGCCGCATCTATTGTTTGGCCCAGCATCACGGTGGGCATACCCAACCCTGATCACCAGCTCTGACCCCGCAAACGGCAACGTCGCCATGAAGGGCATGCCCTATGACGTCCGCGTTTATACCTACGACGACCAGTCGCCACCTGCCTGAATTAACACAGCCCGGTTACCGGGATATGAGAGGAAACCTATGACCGGCGCAGAATCTCTGCAGCTGTTCCAGCAGCTTGTGGCCAACGCAAACTCGCTTTTCCTATCCGACGCAGATTTTGTCGTGATTAATGGCATCTCCAAGCCGACCCTGAAAAAGATCTACGCCGAGTTCCTTGCAAGCATGGGGACCTACACCACGGTAGCGGCTGGCCTGGCCGCAACCAGTGGCACTGGAACCAACAACCGTTTTTTCTCGGTTCCAGGAACCGGCGATGTGTTTGAAACCCGATACCGGAACGACGCCGGAGTCGCAGTAGAGGTCTCTTCCCTTCTTTCTTGGCTGTCAGACTCACAGACCATTAACCGAGGGAAGGGATTTCCGCTTAAACAAATGAACAGGGGCGGCGTTACATCGACTGCTAGCGCAACATTGAACAGATTGATTCTAGAAGTAAAAGTTGTCGGGGATTCCCAGTATCTAGACGGAAAACTCTACAGAATTGCGTACTTCCAGAATGAGGCCAATCTGAGCGGCAATATCGCTCATGGAATCGTTTTGGAGGAGTTTGATGCGGGTACGTATTCGAGCTCAGGTGTAGCGGTTACGATCCACTCGGCCAACAACGCACCGGCGCCCATTGTTAGGACTGGAGGGGTGCAGACATTCACTATTGTTCCGGCTCTTCGACCTAACATTCAGTTCGTCATCACCATAGATGCAGCCGCCCTTCCTGCTGCCGGAACGGCAGTCTCCGCGCTCAACTCAGGTTCAGCAGGTTACTCGTGGATCATTGAGCAATCATGCTACATCGGGCTGAAGGGCATCGGAAACTCTATTTCACTGAACCGGAACCGCGTCTACCCTCAGAAATCAAGCGCGCGCAATGGTGTTACAAGTGTTCAGCCGTTGCTATTCATGGCCTGCCTGCTCGACTTCCAGGTTGTCGGTGCCAGGCCTGGGAAGCTATATCGAGTCGCCTACTTCAATAACGGATACCCTCTGCCAAACTCTAAACAGGATGGCTGGATAATCGAAGAATTCGATGCGTTAGGGTATGAAACATCCAATAATCCGGCAAACATCGTCGTAAACTACTCGGACCCAACACCTGACATTCCGCGAGCCGGAATTCAGACCGTAGTAGTCGAGAGTCCATCAATTGCAGGTATGCACTTCCGAATTACGGTTGACACCACGGCATTCCCTGCATTCGGCACGCGAATTCCTGGGAACATATCCGGGCAGGCTGGATATAGCTACATCATCGACCCGCAGCGCTACACCTTGGCCGCTCCTGCAGCACAGTCGACAAGCATCCCGCTCGAATGGTCAATGGATAGCTCAAACAACCTGCGGGTGGCATGGGTTAGCAAAGGGAGATGCTTCCGCCTTCGCTTCGGGCCAAATGGAGTCAACCAGCTACCCAACCTAATCTCTGTGGAAGGTGCGCCTGGCTCAGATCTCAGCACGGCGGCATGGGTAGTTCTAAGCACCACCAACAGCGACTGGTTCCCCCCTATGCGCGTGTCGGCTGACGCAAATGGCGATGGTGGGGCGATTAACTTTACCGGCGGGGCGCACGGATCCAACGGAGACGCTACCGGTAACCCGACTGCGCGAAACATCCTGTTCAAGTGCTTCGCGGACGGGGTGCCAATAGCTCAAGGACAGAGTGGAAGATCTGAGCGCGTGCGCTTCCAGATCATCAATGAACTTATGGGCTACAACACTTCTAGCCTTGGTCGATACATCCTTCGGCAAAGCCTCAGTGTCAACGTTACTCCTTCCTGCATGGAGGTTGATGCCGACGTTACAGCGCTGGAGAACATCTCCGTGAGGACCGACTACGGCCTCCAGTTGCTGTCAGGAGGCTTCAGGGGTACCCAGCTCGTCCTGGGCGGATCGAATACTGCTCGCGGCTCGTATCAGCTTGCCGACAACAACTCAGGGGCGAAGTCGTCGTTCCCGAACGCATGGGCGATCGTCCTTCAGGATGACACCAACGGACAAATGGCAATGTGGATGGACAAAAGCTATGCGTCTGGTAATAGCGAGCACGTGGCTGATACCGAGCCACTCTTGCGCGGATCGGTAAACGGCAAGTGGTATCTTGGTGCGGTCCTTAGTCCGACTGGAAAAGCGTTCCCGGCGAAAGGAGGCTACAAGTACCGAGCTGGAGTATCGTGGCAGGGGCCTGCAATGCAGCCTGCCAGTCTCGACTCAGTCATTGAGATGACCAAGGCCAGCCACCCGACCTTTGCCTACGGACTGCCGAATGCCGATTTCGTGAAGGTTAGCTGATAGGAAATGAATGAAAGTCGCCCGCCTAGTGCGGGCTTTTTTGTGCCTGGAGAAAACATGGCCAGACTCACCGAAACCCAGGCCGGAGGCGCGAACGTGCTCCGGTTTCTGGACCTGATCGCCTTCTCGGAAGACACGTATCGAATCGGAAGCCAGGATGGCTACGACGTGATCGTGACCGGTATCGACATGAAGCCTGAAACCTTCAGCGACTTCAGCGACCACCCGTTCGCTAAGGGGCGAAAGTCCAAGAAAATCAATTCCAAGGGACTGACCAGCAACGCAAGCGGACGGTATCAATTCATGCTCAAGGACTGGGCGCATTACCGCGACCAGTTGAGGCTTCCCGACTTCGGGCCTTTGAGCCAGGACCGCTGGGCAATCCAGCTGATCCGCGAGCGGCGGGCCCTGGACGACATCAAGGCCGGTCGCATCGCTGAAGCCATCGCCAAGTGCTCGAACATTTGGGCCTCGTTTCCCGGGAACAACTACGACCAAAACCCGCACAAGGTAGAGAAGCTGCTGGCTCAGTGGCAGAAGCTCGGCGGGACGCTGGCATGACATGGCTTGGCTCGGTACCGGCCTGGTGCTGGTGGCTGATCGCTCTGGTACTGGTTGCCGGCGGCCAGCATTACCGGGTGGTAGTCGCTCAAGATGAGACAGCAACGGCACGCGCCGAACTTGCCGACTACCGCCTAGGGGTTTCAGAGCGCGACCGGCGTGCTGCCGCCCAGGCCAGGGCCGAAGAACAGCGCCGCCAAGCTGTGGCGGACGAGGAGGGCGAGAATGCACGACAAGAATTGGAACTGGCCCAAGGCCGCGCCGCTGCTGCTGAGTCTGCTGCTGGCGGCCTGCGCGGGGAAATCGCCAGACTGCGCGCCGGCCACCGAGCCACCTGCGACACCATCGCTGCCCAGCAGCGCCAGGCAAGAACCTCTGCCGTCGTGGTGCTCGGGGGATTGCTTGAAGAGTCTGACCGAATGGCGGGCAGCTGCGCAGCAGCGCTTGAGCGAAGCCGAATAGCTGGTCTGGCGTGCGAGGCGATATCGGATGGTGTGAAGGGGAAGTAACCACAACAGGAAGGAGAGAGGCATGATCAAGGACATTCAGCCCGCTGCGAACGAGTGGGTCGATGTGTACGCGCTGACTGGCATTGCGGTCGGTACCGGTCTGCTGATCCAGGGGAAGACCGATTCGCTTGCGTACCTGTGGGAAGGTGCGGCGCCGCCGTTGCTTGGGCCGCAGGATTGGAAGTTGCCGGGGTATGAGATAGACCGCCGTCGCGGGCCGGTCCGCGTTCGACCTGGCGCACCCGGCCTGTGGGTATTTTGCTGGAACCCCGTCAGCGTTGGCGGTACCGGAGTCCTCTGCGTGCAGGAGGATGCGTGATGATCGAGCCAGCCAGCGACCTGAGCCGTGACGACATCCAAACCATGATCGAGCAGGCCATGGGCCAGGCCATGGACCCGATGAACGTCACCTACACGCCGACCGAGGGGCAAATGATCAGCCTGCCGGCGACCGACCGCGATCTGTTCGTCAACCTGACTCCGGCCGGCGACCTCAACGCCATCACCGTCTCACTTCCGCCCGAGGCAACCAGCCGCGACAACCAGCGCCTGGTCATGCGCAGCTCGCGCAACATCACCGAAATCACCGTGACCGGTGCCACAACCATCGACAACGCCATCGTGATGCTAAATGCCGGCAGCGTGACGGTGTTCTTCAAGTTCGCCCCCAATCTCTGGTCGAGGACCGTATAAATGAAGCGATTCCTGGCAGCCTTGCTGCTTATCCCTGCGCTCGCCTTGGGCGCTGGCAATGACCTGCTGATCAACCAGCGAAACCCGACTGACACCGCGACCCTAACCCGGGCCGTGGTGCCGCCATCCGGCGGCGGAGTGAATGGCGTCATGGGTTACAACGGCGCGACGAACCTGCCGGTGTTCTTCCGCTTCGGCGCCGGCCTGGCATTGGATTCAGGCGCGGTTGTGGCGCTGCCGCAGGCCTGGGCCGACATCACCGGTAAACCGATTTTAGCTACGGTGGCCACGAGCGGCGCTTATGCCGATTTGAGCGGTAAGCCAGTCCTGTTCAGCGGGGCATATGCCGATCTGACCGGTATTCCGGCAACCTTCGCTCCCGCAGCACACACGCAGGCCTGGTCCACCATCACCTCCACGCCTATCACCCTGGCGGGTTACGGGATTTCGGACGGGGTGACCCAGACGGCATTGGCCGCCACGCTCGGCGGGTACGCGACGACGGCGGCGCTGACCTCCGGCCTGACGGGCAAATTCAACACCCCGACCGGAACCGCGGCACAGTACCTGCGCGGCGACGGCAGTGCGGCCACATTCCCTGCCATCCCGGGCGGCACCGTGACCAGCATCACCGCCGGCACCGGCCTGGCGGGCGGCACCATAACCACCATCGGCACCATCAGCCTGCCGAACACCGGCACGGCCGGCAGCTATGCCAACGTCACGACCGACGCCCAGGGCAGGGTGACCGCCGGCACCAACCGCAGCCAGAGCTCGGTGACCAGACCGCTCAACACGGCATTCCAGCCGAACACGACCCGCGACGTCGATGCCCGGTACAGCTTGCAGTGCCAAGTCACGGCCAGTATCACCGGTGGACAGAACTGTGACGTGTTCCTGGAGATCGCCACCGACCAGGCGTTCACGACGAACGTCCAGCAGGTCGGGGTAGTTGGCCAGGGGCAGGTCTACACGCTGGCGATCGCGCTGCAGGGCGTTCAGCCACAGACCCAGCAGGTTATCGGCTACATCCCGGCCGGCTACTGGGCACGCATCCGCACCGTGCAAAACCTCGGCGCGCCGACATTTACCTACCGCCTCGGGCAAGAGATCCTGCAGTAAGCGACGACTGGGTTTGCCCGGGCGCTATCCTGCCTATACGATACTGTTTATTCATACAGTATCGGTGCGCTATGTATTTTCTCCTCGTTCGCCGTCGCGTAAAAGGTGTGGCCATCCCGTCAAATCAGCTCGGGAAGATCCAGCCCCTGCGCGCCGACATCCATATCGGTGACCACCACAGCGAGCCGCTGGGCCGGGTTTCGACTCAGGCCTGGGTGTTCAACCCAACACCTGGGCCCGACATCATCCCTCGGTTGCATGACGCCAAGGTCAATGGCATGGCCCAGCTCGGCATGAACATCAACGGAATCGAGGAGATCGACGGCGTGCTGTATGCGCAGTCGTGGTGGTGCAGGGCAGAATGACGGCCGGGCTGCCACAGGCCTGGCTGGACGAGCTAAGCGATCAGGTTGCTTTGGTGGCTGATCCTGATGGCCGCACCGCGGTGCTCAGTGAAATGGCCTATGCCGCTCGCCGGCGCCTAGATGTCGACGACAGTGATCTGGTCGACATGCTCGAGCTTGCCGAGTCGGCCAGGATGTGGGCGCTGGCGGAGCACGAGGAGGCTTGGGCTATTGGTCTCTTCGGGGATTACGAGGCAGACCACCAGGGTGGATTCCAAGTGATCAAGGGGTCCGGACAGTCGCCCAGCTGTGAGTAGCTATATAAAGGAAGGGAAACGGTCGGCAGAACGCCGGATGCAGGCCGAAGCCCGTGGGGAGATTTTCGGGGGATGGTGAAAATTGGTTCTGCACAGTGCGGCACCGTTTGCAGCGAGCGCCCGTTCTATGCCTTGGATTTAAAGGCGTTTCGTACATCCCGCACGCATGGGGTGCAAGGGGTCGAGTGTTCGAATCACTCCGTCCCGACCAAAATACTCCAAGAAATCCAGTCACTTAGCGGTGACTGGATTTTTTTATGGGCGACCCGCGCAAAACTTGCGCAAAATGGGCGCAAAACTATCCGGCGAAATCGCCAATATCCAGGTCGGCTTCGACCTCGGACCACACCACATCTTCGTGCCCCTTCTGGTAGTTCCTGGTCATGCCTTCAGTGGTATGCCCCGCGATCTTCTGGCCATCTTTCCCGGCCCGCTTGTACAGGTGAAGGGAGAGGGCGCGCACCTCATGAAACCCCGGCATTTCCTCCTCTTTGAGGTCGCTGTAGCAGCCCGCAGCATCCCTCGCATCCTTGAAGGCACGGGTGAGAAACCTCTCGTCAACCTTCGTCCAATGATCCTTCCCTTCACGTTTCTTCTTCCGCTCCGGGCGGCGGTGCACCAAGTACGGGGACAGAATGTCGTCGCGACACCGAGTAAGTACCTCGCTCAATTGGTCTGTGACTTTGAGCTTCAGCCAGCCAGCGTCCGAAGCCTTCTCCGTCTTGCTCTGCACGACATACAGATAGCCATCACGCACGTCTTCGAACTTCATGTCGAGGATGTCGCCGCGCCGTTGCGCCGTAATGAGCGCAAGATCGATGGCGTTTTTCAGCCAGCGCGGGGACTTATCGCGGATTGCTTTCAGACCTTCTACGGTGTGCCGCTTGCGCTGCTTTTTCTCGATTTTCGGAATAGTGTTGGCCGCAGGGTTGTCCGGGCAGAGGCCTTTTGCTGCGGCATGGTTGAACAGGTCGATCAAGATTGCTCGTGCCTGGTTACTCGCCCGTGGGGTAAGCGGTTCAAGAAACTCAGCGACCATCCTGATGGTGATCTGGTCTATGGGGCGCTCGGCAAACTCTGCCCGAATTTGCTTGAACCTGACGGCGTATAGATCAAGCGTTGCTTTTGCTAGCTCGCGAGGCGGGAGCACGTCTCGCTCATAGGTGACCAGGAACTCGCCCAAGGTCACCGAGCATTCGCCAAGAACCTCGGCCACCAAGTCGCTCCCGCGCAGGAAAGCGGTGTTGAGCTGTGCGGCCGCGTCTATTGCTCGGCCTCGGTCTGAGCCGAACTGAAACCACTTCCCGTCGGTGGGGCGCCGATACCGATACGTGCCCCGCCGAGCGTCGAAGTAAAGGTTCATAGGCAGGCCTTTGTTGGCCTTGTTCCTTGGTCGAGGAACCATCACGCGACTCCTTTCAGCACCATATCAACCAGGTTGTTTCCGGTTGTTCTTTGGTAGGCGGCCCAGTCAACGTACCAAATGTTGCCTATCCGCTCGCCTGGTATCTTGCGGTTTCGGATATGGTTTCGAATTGCCTGAGAACACAGTGGCGTACCGTTTTCGCCCCATTTTCGCCGCTGAAATTCACTAATTTTGATTAGCTCTTTTTTCATTATGTTCTCCACGCCGCCGATGGCGGCAGATTGGTGGGGGCACCGATATGTTTCCGCCTGGCTGGCGGACTTGAGTGGGTGCGGGGAGGGGTTAGGTAGAATCCTAGGTTTTGGGCCCGTGCAGCTGAACTCTGTGTAACATCTACTTGTCATCGAAGAGGTGAGGAAACATTTGAAATGCGTTGGGGGTTCCCGGCGCCCACAAATCGTGATGAACAAATAGATGCCACAAAGACAACAGAAGCCAACCAAGGTAAGAGCCACAATCATCTGCTTGCGTAGTGGCAAGGTATTGCTGGTGCGCAGAAAGGGCGGGAAGTGGAATTTTCCTGGCGGCGTAATCGAACTAGGTGAAACCCCGCAACAAGCTGCTACTCGCGAACTTGAGGAGGAGACAGGGTTGCACTCCAACAATTTGCTCGAACTCTGCTGCCTGGAAGCCGGCAACACTCTTCATCATGTCTTCACAGCATGTGTTGGCGACCTTGATCGGGCTGCCCCGCGTAATGAAATTGCCGCCTGCAAATGGGTGTCACGCGGCGACCTAAGCCGCACATCGCTCAATCCTGCAGCCGTTGCATTGCTGTCGAAAGAGCTTCCGGCGCTTTCGGCATAGATCTTCGTCGCCTCTGACCATCCTGTAGATCAGGAGGGTCATGTACATCAGGGGCACGATCATTGGCATAACTCTTTGGGCACGTGGACGAATAGGCCAAGCTTGTTCAAGACGATGCACCTGCAGGCTGCGATAAGGTGCGTCTCGCCGTACATACCGTCTCGGAATTCGGTGGGTACGCCATCGTCGTTGCACAGGTAGCAATGGATTCGGCCTCGCCGCTCGACTGAAAGGTCGACGTTGTGCTTGTGAAGAAGCGATCCGCCTACAGCCCAGTTTTCGTGCGGGTCATAGCGCGCATCGTGGATGGTGACCTCGCCGGTGTAGCGAACGAATACCCGCCAGGGAATCCCGTTATAGCCTGGTGGTGCCAGTCTGACGTCCAGGCCTTCTGCCTTGCCGACGGCCCAAGCCAGTTGCTCGCCAACCAGGTCGGCTGTCTTCACTTCGATCAGGTCGGTCAAGACTGATTACCTCGAAACGCCCGGTAGCCAGCTGCGATTGTGTCTCCGAAGAGGAGCCACACCACCCACGCTGCGCACAGCGGGTACCAGACCCAATCCGGCATGAACTGGAGCAACCAGATGAAGGGGAGGCCGATGGCGAGCACGATCAGGCAGAAGACGATCATGAAAAGGTGAAGCCCCAGATCACGCTTACCGGTTCGGCTCATGGCGGATAGCGCGACGCGCAGCCGCTCTTTTGTCTGGCTCACAGCTGATACCTCTCATCAATCCAGCGCCCAGGCGCCAGAGCAGGTGTAGGTTCGGGTTGGGTTTCGTGCGGGGAGATCTGGCGCTCGTTACCGGCCTGCAGCTGGCTGTCGGGGATGCAGCTGATGCCGACCCCATTCAGCAGGTAGCAGGTGACGCCGCGCTGGCTGTCGTGCTGTACGTCGATGACGTTCTCGGTTGCGCTGGCGCCGGTGGCCAGCAGCAGGAGGCAGAGGGCGAGGCGGGTCATGATGGTTCGTTTCCTTCACGCATGGCGCGCAGCTTGTCGCGCTTGATGATGTCGGTGCACGCCTGCAGCCCGTGGCAGCATTGATCTGGCATGCCTTCGTTGAAGGTGTAACAACAGTCCGCACAAACCCATGGGCATTCGCCGCGAGCGGCGCGATCTGTCCAGTCGCGTGTGGCCTGGTCCAGCGCAGTGATGTACTCCGGCAGCTTGTTAGCGGGCATTTCGGTGACAGTGATTTCGAAGCCGCTCATATGCCTGCCTCGCCGTTGTAGCGCTTGTAGTTTTCACCGAACTCCCAGCAGTAGGTCGCCGGCCAAGCGCCTGGCGTGCCTTCCTCGACGAACACGTATCGGTGCGCGAACTCGCCAGAGCGATCCGGCACCGACTTGCACCATTTGTGCTGAGGACCGCCCAGGAACCATCCCGGGTGTTCCTTTACGGCCTCAGCCATGAACACCTCAAGGGCGTGGTGACCCTTGCTCATCGCGATGTAGGTGTCGTTGCCGACGCTTTGCACGTCCAGCGGATACTGTTTCAGCCTCATGCCGCCACCTCGCGGCGCGCCCACCAGCACACGGGGCCATCGTCGGTGTCGTGGATGGCCAGGCAGAACCAATCGCCGCTGGTAGGCCGTTCCGGCTCCCAATAGCTGCAATCTGGGTCATGGCTTTCGAAGTAGCGGTTGGCAATCGCCTCATCGGCGTATTCCAGGCTGACCATGCAAACCTGCAGGCCCTGCTCGGCAATCCAGGCCTTGCACTTGTCGGCATCACCCTCGTCGAAGTCGGGAAGGTCCGGATGCTGGAACATCCCGTTTTCGTCGCGCACGACCGGCGCCCGCTGGATTAGCTTGATTTCTTCAGGCATGACGATTCCTTGGCCGCCATATCGCGGCAGTGAGTTGTACAACATTCTGTCTTGGTACAAGAAAGTTGGCCGGTGGTCCGATTCACCGCGCGTTTCGGAACAATGTTTTTGCTGGCGAGGCAACCGGGACTAAGGTGGGTGTACACAAACTGATTAGACGAAAGTCGTAGGAGTCCGGGATGAGGATTCGCAGTGACGTTTTCTGGGGCTGGGCAGATCCCACGCTTCACCATCGAACACATGAGGAAGAGCTGGACGATGGCACATGCATTGATGTTCAGGTGCGCCTGTCGCGAACGGGTTGCACGCAGATGTTCATCGGTGTTTATGCCCCAGGCGGTATGACTGTCCATGAGGAGGCCCACGATTCGCGCCCTGGAGAGTCAATGACCAGGGCTTTGGCTTGGGGCGTAGGCCGCGCGCGCCGAATTGCAGTCGCAGGCGTGCGTACCGGCGAGCTTCTCGCCGCTTTGAAATAGAGGACTAAACAGTTGCAGTAGAGCTATGGTTAGCCTTACGCGAATCGAACTAGAAGGCTCCACAGCGTGTGCATCGACATCCATCCAAAAACTGTCAGATACGAGCATCGGGGATACGAAGCCACAATCGAGTTGCGCCGCTCTATTCCCGTTGCCCCAGGGCCAGATCACATTATTATCAGCATCAGTCGTTCTGGCATCTGGGCGCACACGATGCAGCTGTCGTCGAGGTATGGGTCTATGGAAGAAGCCGTTGATGCGGCCCAGATCTTGGTTAGGCAGTACGTTTCGGGAGTGTGTGGTTCGGCTAAATAGCCGGAGTACAAATGTGCTCCTTTCAAGGTTTCGCCTGCGGCACTCGCTGCGACTGGAGCGCGAGGCCCTTCACAGCCACGCTGTAGATGTACTTGATCTTGTCCCACGGGATGATGTGGCACTGGCCGTATACACCCTCGCCATCGCATATCTCGCAGCCTTCTACCGGCTCATCCTGCTCGCGGCATTCCTGGCATTCCTGGGTGACCTCCAGCTTGAACTCGCCGAGCAGCAGTGCCTTGGCGCCGTTCTCGGCCGTGAGCCGCTTGGGCATCAGGCAGTATCCGTCAGGGATGGATACCAACGGCCCAACAGGGACAACCGGAAGCCCAGTCGCCGCCGCATCCCTCTCCGCCTCTTCTTTGGTCCACCCAAGGCAGTACCAACCATCCAGGCTATTGGCTCGGGGTGGGGCTGCGGGTCTGGGTGCGATTCGCGGGAGCCCGCCAGGAACAGCAGATAGTCGTTGTGGGTGCGCTGGTCTTCGAAGCCGGTGCTGTTCTTGATCAGGCATTTCTCGTCAAGGCCGAGCGGGTTGAGGCTGATGAAGAGGTCGCGCGGGTCGTTGCTGCAGGATCGATATTCTGTGGGCATGGGTTTCTGTCTCGCTGGTGGCGTAAACTAAGGCTTGGGTTACCCGCTCGGAGCGATAGGGGTTTATGGAAAAAAAAGACATCGCGATTTTGACGGCCGTAGTTGTGGGGTCGTTTTTTTCTGGTGTGGTTTGGGCGCCTATTTTTACTGATAAGGCGTTAATAAAAGATTTGTTAGAGTCCAGCAGTTATGTTGCGACTATTTTTGCATGTGTTGTTGCCGTGGTCGCGCTTTCTTCTTGGAAGAAACAGTTCAGGTTCTCTGAACGCTTCTCACGACTGTCTAGCTTAAAAGACGCTGCAACGGATCTTCACCTGTATAGAGGTTATTTGCAGGATATCTCCAGAGCCATCGAGTTAAAGCTTGGAGGCGAGGATGTGCCTGATAATTTTGCTAAAGATCTTGAATCTAAACGAGAAAAGGTCTTGGATACCTTTAGCTTCTATAAGAAGTCATGGACTTCTGCGGTTGCATTCCTGAGCGCCCAAGAAGAAGCAGAAATTCAGGGGCGGCCGGACGTGTTTATAAGCATGTACATGCGTTACCCTCAGCAACTCTACTCTGCTGCGGAGGTCTGTTTTCTTACAGGTGATAGGGCTGAGTATGACTCCATAAAGCAAGAGGCAATTGAAAGGGCAAAATCATTATATGCTCAGACTGTTGGTGCGCTAGATCACCTGCTTAGCCAAAAAATTTGAATTAGCTATGAGTTGTCTCGGTTTAGGCAGATATAATTATACGTCCGTACATTAAGGAAGCTGTTCGATGGCTACGAGAACGACCCATCCCGTGCGATGTGACTGCGGCCATTCTGGGTCGATACGTCAAGTGGAAAATGACCAGCCTTATTCGGCCTGCTACGAGGCATACAGTCCGGTTGATCTTTCAGGTACGGGAGTCGAATTTTCTCGGCCGGTCGATTGGCTAGAAATCCTTGATGCGATGTCACTGCGATGCCCCGCTTGCGGCACGAAGCTTTCCGAAAGAAATATCGTCAAGCAGCCATGATCAGTGCTTCGATAACCCTCTGACCTGCCAAAGGCGGAACCGCGTTTCCCGCCATGTGCATGGTCAGCCGGTGGTTGTTCGGGCGCAGGGTGTCGGCCGGGAACGACATCGCGGCTAGCGCCTCATTGGCGCTAAGCATTCGCATCCGGTCGCCATCGACCAGGGCCCAGCGGTCCAGGGTGGTGATAGTGCCGATCGGGCGGTTGATGTCGCGGCCGGTGGTTCCGGAGCCTTTGCCGTAGTAAGGCATGATGAAGCGATCGCCGAAGCGCTGGCGACCGTTGCGCACTCGGTTGAGGGTGGCCTGGGCCCGGCCTGGCTTCTCGATCTGCGACCAGCGCCCGGCGTCGAAGTCGAGGAAGCTGGCTGCTGGCACATGGCGCTCCTGCGGTAGCTGCAGCATCAGCGGTACCTTGCTTCGGGTCAGCACCATAAACAGGCGCACCCGGTGCTGCGGCACCCCGAGGTCAGCGCAGTCGACGATGTGCGGAGCTGCCTGATATCCCAGCGCCTGCACTGCCTGCAACCAGGCCGGGTACAGCACCCAGTCGGTGAACTCCGGTACATTCTCGATCACTGCCGCCTGCGGCCGGTGAAACTCAAGGGCCGATACTGGCGCCCAGGCCGTGGAGCGCGATGCATCATGCTCCGGGTTGCCCGACTTTTTGCCGCGCGCCTTTGCGTGCCCCTGGCAGCAGGGTGAAGCAAGCAAGATGTCGTGTGCCGGTACCTGTTCCCAACGGGCTTGGTGCAGGTCCTGGCAAACGTGCTGCGTTTCGGGGTGGTTGGCGCTGTGCCATTCAACGGCGACCGGCCAGTGGTTTGCCGCCCAGAGAACCTGGACGCCTGCGGCGCGCGCGCCGGTGCTCCATCCGCCGAGGCCGGCGAACAGGTCGATTGCTGTGGACATATGGCTCCCTTAGAATAGTGGCACAAAAGCATCAGGTAGCTCTGAAATAAATGAAAAAGCGTTTACCTCAATGGCTGTTAGCAGTGGTGCTAACAGCTCTGCTGATAGCTATTGGCCTTCTAACTTTGTTTGTTATAAAGTTTGGTTACGCACCCTCCGATTCGCAAGAGAGCTGGGGTCAGTTTGGTGACTTTGTCGGCGGCATTCTAAATCCGCTCTTCTCTATCATAGGGTTGTTTGCACTTCTCCACACCATAGTTTTGCAGAGCAAGGAGTTATCGAAGTCAACTAAGGAGTTGAAGGCTTCGGCGAAAGCTTTGAAGCGTCAGAATAAACATAATGCGCGCCAGCAGTTTGATAATAATTTTTTCCAATTGCTAACTCTTAATCTGTCACTTGTTCCTTCAGTGCATCTCAGCGGTAAAGTTTCCGGGGAAGCTGCTTTTCAGAGCGCTGTCGATTTGTTTTTGTATGGTTTTGATGCTAATAATGCCGATTTTGATGCATGGGTTAAGAGGTTTGATGAGTGGCGATCTGATCCAGCATATGTGTTTGATACATATGTTCATTCTCTTTCTAACGTTATTAATTTTGTAATTAATTCGCGCGTTCCCAAGGGGGCAAAAGAGACGGCGTATATCACTATCTCGTCCAATTTGTCTAGCGGAATTCTAATAGTCCTGTTTTTGTTTTGCACGTTCTCAAGCGAGCATAACTGGCTGCGGATCGAGCTTGAAAAGAGTGGGTTTTTTGGTTGGTGCCAACTTAATGAGTTGAATTATATTCCGATTTGGAAAGATACCCCTCCGTTTAGCAGATTAGATCTAAGCTGGGTGCTAGCCTCAGGTGCACAGGAACAGACGACGGAAAAGGCGTAAAGGTTGCCGATGAGGCCGAGGCTCAGGCTGGCATGCGCCGCACTCCGTGACTGGATGCGGCATGGTTCGTATTCGGTGTAAGCTAATTGTCAAAATTTAAAAGGACCGCTAAGCCATGAGGCAGAAACCAAAACTGCAAGAAAAATGGGGGCCTCTCCTAACGGTCGGTCTAGCCTCTTTGCTTGTTACGCTGCTAATCGTTTTGTCTCTGTATTTGTTTGTGTTCAATGATGGTCTTTCGTTAAGCGCTGATAAATGGTCTGCATTCGGGTCATATTTTGGTGGAGTGTTGGGGCCAATTGTTTCGCTAGTCACCCTTTTTGCCGTAATGCGCACTATCGGACTGCAGTTGGACCAAAGTGAGCATTTCGTCCACGATGGCGCTCAGCAGAGGATTGAAGCCTACAAAACCTGCCAACTTCAACTGCTAGACCAGCAAATCAATATGCATGAGCGCATGATCGATAGGTATAACCAGGAGGGACTTCGGCTACTGGAACTATCGAAAGCTACTAACATTCCTCAGCGAGAACACTTGTTGGTGTTGGATAGGGCGATTCAAGAGTGTGAAAATCGCGTCGGAAAGCTTCTGAAGCTTTCTTTGGTGGTTTCAGTCTATGAATTTGGCAGCACTCAAGAGCTACGTGCAAAAATGGAAAGTGAGCTCACGGCTATTGACGACAGCTTTAATGCCGTTCGAAGTTTTGAAACCTGAGCCACAAAATGAACCAGGTCAAAAAGTAGTTAATTGTTTTACCAAATGACTTGGAAGATTCTTGATCGTCAGGCTAGCGCTTGCCTGGTCGAACTCGACGCGCTCACCCAGAAGGTGCGCTTCGAAGCTGATCGACATGCCTTCGGCGCGGCCGGTGTAGCGGCGGTACTGGTTCAGGGTGCGCTTGTCGGCGGCAAAGCTCTCGGACATCCCGTAGTCGCCGGCCCGGATGAAGTCTGCGAAGGTCTTCGGCCTGTCTTCGAAGAGAGCCTCGGAGAGGTCATCCAGGCTGATCGGTTCGCCGATCTTGTCCTGCGCTTGGGCATAGGCCACCAGGTGCTGACTCTTCTCGCTGGCGGATTCGGTAGGAAGCTCTTCGGCCTCTACGAAATCTTTGAAGGCCTTGAGCAGCGTGCGGGTTTCGCCTGGGCTGTCGATCCCTTCCTGGCAGCCGATAAAGTCTTGGAAGTAGTGCGAAAGCCGCTTGCCGTTCTTGCTCTTGATGAAAGAGATGTACTGTCGCGACGCCGGGTTGTTTTTCCACTCGCTCAGGTTGATCCGGGTGGCGAAGTGCAGGGCGCTGGTATCGAGGTTGCGCGAAACCGACACGGTTAAGTCATCGGCAACCGAAATCGTCTCGGCCTGGCGCAGGATGGCGATGGTCAGGTATTCGGTCAGGCCCTGCTGATACAGCGCGAACAGGACGTGCCCGCCGACTGCCAGATTGGATTCCTCCATGAGGCGCGTCAGGTGCTCAACCGCTGTGCGGGTGAATTCGATGAACTGCATGTCGCCGCTGATCGTCTTGGCCAGCCATCCGCTGAGAGGGTAGGCGCCGGATTCGCTGTGGAAGAATCCCCAGGCCTTGCCGGTCTTGGCGTTGTAGCCGTCGTTTACATCGTTCACCAGGTTCTCGATGGCGCCGCTCTCTGGCAAGCTGGCGCTGGCCATGTGCAGGGCTGCTGGGCTGCCGTCTGGCTTCTTGTCGATGAAGTGCATCACTGCGTGGCGAATGGGCATGGGAGTTCCTCCGTGGCCGGCGGGCGGCATGGTGGCAATTTGGTTTTAGATGGGTTATCAAAGGCGAAAACTTGTTAGTGGGGCGCTTGTGTGACTATTGAAAACGTAATGCTGACTCTCAATCGACTACCTAAAATTAGCGCAGTTATTGATGCTGGAACTGATTGGGTCGCTATTGGTGGAATTGCCGTAACACTTGCAACGGTGATAGCAGGTGCATTGGTCACAATCTCAACTTTTAAGCGAACAATGCGCAGTCAAAGTGAGCTTGCAAGGGCTGTGGCTTTGAAGGATAGCAGGCAGGGCTGGATTAACGACTTAAGAGGTACTTGCTCAGAGTACATCGCTGCGGTAGGGATACTGCAGCACCAATCAGACAGCAGGGAGATACACTCTATTTTTATTGACAAGGTGACAGCAGTTGACTCTTCAGCAGCTGCTGGTCTTATTGCTGACTGGGAACATGAGAAGCGCAGAGCACGACAATCTGCGTTAGCACTTAAATCAAAAATTGAACTTCTGTCGAACCCGAATGAGTCGGATTTCAGAGAGCTGATTGACTTGGCAAGGGCGGCTTTTGATAGGGCAGTTAAAGTGAATGGCGGGTCTCAGGAGGTCTGTATCCAAATTGTCGAGAAGGCACAGCAAATTCTCAAAACCGAATGGAACAGGGCGAAAAAGATGGAGTAAGAACCCTGTGGCCTATTCTATGGCTGCTTTCTGCTGATTCCAGGCCCCGACAGCGGCAAAGATCTTTGCGGCCTCTGCTTCGTCGAGCGTTGTGTCGGTGGGTATGGCGATCCAGCCGGCCGCGACCAAGTGGTTAGGGTTGGCCGTGGCCCGCAGGTCGGTGTAGGTAGTCTCGATTACGTCGGTCAGGTGGTCGGCCCGGTAGTTGCCCTGTGGCGCGACCTCAATCGACTTGTGGTACCGCTCGCCGAGCTCTGTTCGGCACAGCACGCTCAAGTAGATGGTCCATCGGTGCGGGATGTCGCACACGGCATCAACCACCTGGCGCACGCAGATTTGCTTGAGGTTTTTCCAGTTGATCAACACCTGCTGGCCGCTGGGGTCGATGTTCACGACGGCTGCGTGGTTGGCCGAGACCAAAGCCCGGCAGGTCCGCTCCAGCCGGGAGCGCATGTTGTGCGGCTTGCGCTTGCTCATTGCATGCCGCCTTGCTTGCTCGCAGCGCCTGCCTCCATTGCATCCACAAACCGCAGAGCCGCCCGGTAGCTGTAGGCGAAGCCATGTTTGGTGCCGGTGGCGATCTCCAGCACATCCCAGGTCGTGCCGTTACCAGATGCCTGGTAGCGCGGTGCGCCTTGGCTGACCTTGGCATGGGCCTCGGCCCTCACTGACTTGCTGCGCTCGAGCAGGGCCGCGAGCACGGCAAGCTTCTGCTCGAAAGCAGGGTGCATTGCTGTCTGCATGAGGTGATCCTCGGTAGGGTCAGGCGTGGTATTCAAAGGCTTCGGCCTTGCGAACGATTCGAACTTGGGCGGTGCGGCGCTCCGGGGCGCGGCGATCGCGGCGCATGGGGTCGCTGTCGTTGATCACCGCGTGCATGGTCATGAGGGCGACGAGCGCGATGCAGAGCGGGCTGATGATCTGCTGGCGCATGGCTTTGGTGACCGCCTCGATGCGGCGGCCAGCTTCCAGCTTGAACAGCGCGGCCTCGATTCGATTGGCTACGGTGCCCGGGCTGACCGCCATCCTGCGGGCGATTTCTTTGGTGGTGAGGCCTTGGGCCACCCACAGCAGTGCTTCGAGCTCACGTGGAGCCAGCGCCTTGCCGAGCTGGCCAATCCATGAGCCGCAAGTGATCGTTTCCATGAAGTGTCCTCGGTGGGCTGCACTGGTCGTGACGCTCGCTGCCGCGTACCTCCCGGACCAGGGGAGGGCGAACGTCACGACCGATGCAGCCTGGTGATGGGGAACCAGGTGGACCGGGCAGTTTCCGTCAGGCTGACGTAACGCAGGGTGACTGGCTCAGGGCTTTCTTCTGCTGCTCGAGCAACCTGTCGATTAGCTTCTGTCGATCGCCAACAGAAAGGCTCCAGGCGCCGTAATACAGCCCTTCAGCGATGCTCCCGTCGAACTCAGTCGTGCTGTCTTCGCCCCAGATCTTGTACTTGATGCGGTTAGTTGGCCGCTTCGCCATCGTCTTGCCCTCCAGGGCGGTTGATTTCCCGTCTGGCCCTGTCGCCAAGGCCAGCCAGTGAAATCTGTTTTCCGCACCATGCGTATTGCCGCGGCTATCCCCACCTGGCCGGGTCACACATTTCGTGTTCGGTGTTCTTCCCGGCTGGCTGCATGGTTTGGCGTCCTCCCATGGGGGGGGGAGTCCGGCAGCTATCCAGAGGCTGCGTGGTCGACGACTTAGCTTGTCCCGACCCAGGTGATGGCCTGGGTGCGTCGAGGTGGTCACGTCTGGTTGTGTAAAGAGCGGTGGCTTGGTTGCCTTGCCGCTACGTTATGGGCGGCGACGGTTGAAATATAGGTTCACCCATATTTCGTGTCAACGGGTATTCCCATAATTTTATTGCCGGGCAAAAAAAACCCGCTCAAATCGGCGGGCATCTGGTGGAGCGAATTGCTAATCCTGCGGTGGGAGAGTCCAGGCAACCTGGACATGTCCACCTTCCCTGATGGATACGGTCACATTGTCATTCTCGGATATTTCATCGAGGAGCCTATCCCAGTCAGCCTGTCGATCACTGGGCATTCGCTCTAAGAGGGCTGCCTGAGCTTTCTGAGCGCGAGGGGAATTAATGGCCGCCTGTATGCGAAATCCAAGCAAATCGAAGGTGGTTGGTGCTGACGGGGGGATAGCTTTAGCCTTGGACATAGTGCAATTCCATTCACTGTATGTGCATACAGTAATTGCAAGCTTGATCATTGTCATCTGACAAGAAAACGCACAGGTTTTTAGTCCGAAATGCTCGATTTAGGGGCGTTCAATGAGGTGTAGGTCAAGGTATGTAAACTTTTCCATCAGGTAGTTTCGACAGGCAAAAGAAAGCCCGCAGATCGCGGGCTTTCGGATTGCTGTAAGTGCTTTAGATTCGCCCAAGAACCTTGCTGGGGCCAAGGATCGCGCCGACGTAATGGATAGTTTCGATCTCTGTCCATGCCACCATTCTGCGATCCCCGTAGGCAGCGTTGATGGACATCAGGCTAACGCCCTCTTCGTTCTGGAAGAGGAGTTCCTTGACCATGCTTTGGCCATCGGTTGTCGTAACCATCACGTACTCACCAGGGACAAGGCGGTGATTTGGCTCGCACACTGCCACCCATCCGCTACGAATGGCCGGAGCCATCGAGTCGCCGCGCAGCCTAAGCGCGTAGGCATCGTCATCCTTCGAGTAAGTTTCAACCCAGCCGCCTGAGTTATCCAGGCTGATCCAGTGGCCGTCAGGCCCCAGCTGTGCAGTACCCACGATGTCGATCCTTCGAGGCGCCGAGATGATTGGTGGGCCGGCCTCGACGTTCCCATCGCTTGGGATCATCGAGCCCTCTCCATTGGCAAGCCAGATAGGGGAGACGCCGCACGCCTTGGCAATCTGCGCCATGAAAGCAGTGGCCTTTGATTTCCCCCGCTCCAGGTCGGAGATCGAGGTCTGTGTCATGCCCGCAGCGGCGGCCAACTGAGCTTGGTTCAGCTGAGCGTGCTTTCTAGCGAGCTTCAATCGGTCTTTGAATTCCATCCCGCGAGTATTACGGGCGCTCCCATATGGTTGCAAATCGGATTCCCCATAAACTACCATACGGGAAAACCCATATGGAGTGGTGTCATGACCTCTGTTTACAAGGACCTCGTCGCCCACTTCGGGACGCAGGAGGTTACCGCCGAGCGACTCAATGTTGACCAGAGCACAGTCTCTGGCTGGGTGCGCGGTAAGCACGGGATGTCTCCTGTGGTGGCTAAACGAGCCGAGCGACTTACGGAGGGCAAGTTCAAGAAGGAAGTTCTTTGCCCTGGCTTCCCATGGGATGAAGTCGCCTGACGAGACGAAGTATGTATGACCTGGCCTTGCGCCAGTAGATGCACAAAACACCTGCGAATCCATCCAGTACTGGAAAGGCAGGCGAAAAAAAACCGCCTGGCAGGGCGGCTTCTCTACAACAAACATCGAGATCGATTATGCACTCTGCAATGGATGCAAGCAACACCGCACCCTTGTCCGCTTCACACCACAAAGCCTACCACCAGCTCGCCGCCGCCCAGGCCGCGCGACTGATCCCCCTCCAGTATGCAGCTGCCTCGAAAGCCGTGCTCCGTCGTGAGTGTGTCGAGCACTTGCGGGCATCCCTTTGCGGAGGTGAGGCGTGAGCACGATCGTCATGACGGCCTGCTGGCCACTGCAAGGTATGAGCCCGGCGCAGAAGGCCGTGCTGATTTCACTGGCAGACAATGCCAACGACGACGGCGTTTGCTGGCCCTCCGTTGCCACGATTGGTTCGCGCACGTGCCTGTCTGAGCGTGCAGTCCGCAACGCACTGCGCTGGTTGGAAGAGGCTGGCTTGATGAAAAGCCACCAACGTTTCGGTCGTTCCACCTGGTACACCTTGACCCCGGCAGCATATGCCCCCGGCACGATATGCCCCCCGGCACCAGATGCCCCACCACCCCGGCAGGAAATGCCCCCCACCCCGGCACCAGATGCCCCCCACCCCGGCACCTCGTGCCCCCAGAACCGTAAAGGAACCATCAAGGAACCGTCAGAAGAAGAAACAGGTGCAAGCGCTGGCTCGAAAAAAGCCCCGGTTGAACAAATCGTCGACCTGTTCAACCAGGTACTCCACCAGCTGCCACGTGTCGTGCTGATCAACAAAGACCGGAGGGCAAAGATCCAGGCTCGCTGGGCAGAAAGCTCTGTCCACCAGGATCTTGATTTCTGGAACGACTTCTTCGCCCAGGTGGCGACCAGTGATTTCCTGATGGGACGCTTGAAAGGCCGCGATACCCAGTTCCGCTGCACGTTCGACTGGCTGATCGCTCCGTCCAACTTCGTGAAGGTGGTGGAGGGCAACTACGATGCGTGAGCCATACAACGCCGAGGCCGAACACGGCCTGCTGGGTGCCATGCTGCAGCGCCCGGAGCTGATCGACACCCTGTCCGATGACCTGACGCCCGAATCGTTCTACTTCGCCGAGAACGCCGAGGTGTTCCGCGGGATTATGGCTGTGCGCGCGGCCGGCAAGTCTGTGGACCTGCTGACGGTGGCTGATCACATCGGCATGCTGGACAACGGCGAACGCGCGCTGGGCCACTGCGCATCGCTGGTGGCCAACACCCCGAGCGTGGCAAGCGCCGGCACCTACGCCGGTATCGTCCGGGAGCGGGCCATTGAGCGCGCTCTGTACGAGTTGAGCGACCGCACCCTGGAGATCGTCCAGGGTGGCGGCGATATCCAAGACAAGATCGCGGCTGTGCAGGCCGCGGCCATGGGCATCGACGCAGGCAGTGATGGCGAAGAGGTCGTGAAGGTCTCCGACCTGATGGCTGACCAGCTGGAGGTTTGGCAAGAGCGCCACGACCGGCTGTCACACGGTGAGACGCTGATCGGTCTTTCGACCGGCCTGGCCGACCTCGACGAGAAGCTGGGCGGCCTGCAGCCCGAGCAGCTGATCATCGTGGCGGGGCGACCGGCCATGGGCAAAACCACCCTGGCCATGGGCTTCGTGCTGGATGCCGTGGTGCGCCAGAAGAAGTCCGGCCTGGTCATCAGCCTGGAGATGAGCAAAGGCCAGCTGATTGACCGTGCCGTCGCCGCCGAAGGCCGTATTCCGCTCAACCTGATCAAGAACGGCTCGGCCTGTGAGTCGCATGGCGCCGAGCTCTGCGCTGCAGCGGCCAAGCTGAAAAACGCCAACCTGTTCATCGCCGACCGCGCCGCCGCCACGGTTGGTCGCATACGCTCGCTGGCCCGCCGGCACAAGATGCGGTACGGCCTGGACATCTTGATGGTCGACTACCTGCAGCTGATGGACGGCGAGGGCGGCAACCGCACCGAAGCGGTCAGCAGCATCAGCCGCGGCTGCAAGTTGCTGGCCCGCGAGCTGGGCATTCCGGTCGTGCTGCTGAGCCAGCTTTCCCGCAAGTGCGAGGAACGCCCGAACAAACGCCCCGTGAACTCGGACCTTCGCGAGTCGGGGGCCATTGAGCAGGACGCTGACGTGATCTTGTTCGTGTACCGCGACGAGGTTTACCACGAAAACAGCGAGCTCAAGGGCGTCGCCGAGATCATCGTCGGCAAGGGGCGCGACATCGAAACCGGCACCGTCCGCGCAGCCTTCCTCGGCCAATACAACCGCTTTGAAACCCTATCGGCCAGCTGGCAGCCGCCGGCCAAGGCCCAAAGCCAATCCGAGCGGCCGTTGTCGGCCCGCTACGCACGCAAGGAAGTCGCATGACAGCACCCGCCCTTCGCCCGTTCAAGGCCAAAGTGGCTCGCGCCAAGCCCGTCGACAGGGAAGGGCAGGAGCAGGCCGCGCTGATGAAAGAAATGCAGCTGCGCTACCCGCAGGCCTACAAGCTGATTTATCACGTCCCGAACGGTGGCCATCGGATCAAGGCAGTCGCCGCCAAGCTGAAAGGGCAGGGTGTCAAGGCCGGTGTGCCCGACCTGGTGCTTCCCATGGCGCGCGGTGGGTATTTCGGGTTGTACATCGAGTTCAAGGCCAAGCCACCGTTCGATGCGCCGGTGTCGGCCAGCCAGGATGCCTTCCTGCAGTTGCTGACGAATGAGAACTACCTGGCCATCGTGTGTCGGGGCAACATCGATGCGGTCGAGGCCATCCGTGCCTACCTTCTGCTGCCGGCCACGGTGGCTGTATGAGCGCGACCCGCGAAGTGAAGCTGAGCGAGGCCGAGGTGCGCCGGCAGGCTGCCGACAAGTCGGTGCGTGACCTGCGCGACCCGCGTCACCCGGGCCTGTACCTGCGTTTTTGGAGCAACCGTGCGCGCGGCACTTGGCACCTGGTGCGCGGCAAGAAGTGGGTGCCGATCGGCCGTTGGCCCGACCTGACCGTGGCGGCCGTGATTGCCGAGCTGCCTGCGCTGCGGCAGCGGCTGCTGCGCAACCCGGCCACCGCGCCTGTGGTTTCGGGCATGTCTACCGTGGGTCAGTTGCTCGACTGGTACGCCGACCGGATGGGTCGTGATCGCTCGCTGTCTGCAAAGCGCAAGGCTGCCGCCCGCGCCGCCATCGGGCAGCATCTGCGCCCATGCCTCGGCGAGCTGCCAGTCAAGTACGTCACCGCCGAGCTGATCGACAAGCATCTGATCTGGCCAGCCCAGGCCAAGCTATCGCTGTCCTATCTGCGGCAGATGTTCGGCATGCTGCTGACCGCCTTCCGCCAAGCCCTCAAGCTGGAGATGGTCGGCAGCAATCCTTTGGCCGGAGTGCGCTTCAGTGATTTCACCAAGGCACGAATCGCTCCAAAGGCTGCTCGCCTGCGGGGTGTGCACTTGCCCGAGCTGATGCAGCAATTGACCCAGGCATTCGAGGCGACCCCGCACGACGCCATGCTTGCCCTGATGATGCTGGCCCACGGTACCCGAATCGGCGAAACCCGGATGGCCCGCTGGAGTGACGTAACCCTGGCTGCTGCCGAGTGGTTCATTCCTGCGGCTCACACCAAGACCCGCACCGAGCACCGTCTGCCATTGACCGCTCAGCTCAAAGCGCTGCTGATCCGGTACCGGGCTATTCAACAGGCCCGAGGGTACGAAGGCGTTTACCTGTTCCCAAATCGCCGTGGTCAGTGCCTGAGCGAGACCCAGGCCAGCATGGTGTTCACCCGCCTGGGGCAGGGCGAGTGGACCAGTCACGATCTGCGCAAGGTGTCCCGTACCACCTGGACCGACCTCGGCATCGACGGCCACATCGGCGAGATGCTGCTGAACCACACGCTGGGCAAGATCGCCAGCACCTACATCCACACGCAGGCCATGGAGCAGCGCAAGTTGGCTCTGGAGAAGTGGCATGCGTGGCTTGACCGGATCGGTTTCACCGCCATCCACGGCCTTAAAGAGGCCTTATTTGAAATCCCGCAGAAATCGCCACAAGCCAAGGGCGGCGAGGCCTCGGGCGACCTTAGCGAATTAGTGATTAGCGAGGATTCGAAATGAATGTTTCCGAGCATGGAGCCGTCGCCTTCCTCTACGGCGTGAGAGGTCGAATCGTTGGGCAGGTGATCATTGATGAGTGGTTTGGCTTGGATCTCGGCGAGGAAGTGACCGTGGAGCCGCGGGAAGGAGGTTTGTTTGGCCTAGAGCAGTTCGACAAGACGATTGTGGCTGGCAGTGCTGTCGTGCCGCGCAGCCGTGCGACCAAGCCTTGGCTACGAGCCAAAAAGGGGCGTGCCCGCCAATGAGAAAAAGCCACGGCCCAGCTTTCAAGAAGGCCGTAATTGATTTGGATGTATGCCCTTTGTGCCGTGGGAGAGCGGTCATTCAGGGCGTGTTTCACGAACTGCCATGCGACCACTGCAACGGCTCCGGCTGGGTAGTGGCGGCCACTGGCGAGGCCCTTGCCTTGGATGAACTGGTGACCCAGCTCAGCCTCAAGCTGCAGGCCGCGACACGGCAGATCGAGCAGTTGAAGAACCCTCAGGCATCCGGGCCTGAGGCTACATATCAGGGAAGCAACCGGCGCGGCGCCGGCGGCACCAACTACACCGGCGATTGAGGGGGAAGGACATGATTTATAGCAGCGTATCGGGTGCAGTAGTTGCCGCTCTGGCGGCGGGCGAGAAGGGATCGGCAAAGGCCCAGGCCTGGCAGAAGCTGTACAAGTCGGCAGAGGAGGAGGGCGGCTGCCTGGCCTCATTGGGCGGCCGATCGGGCGGCATCGATCGTACGCAGATCGATTACTGGCTGTCTGCCCGCCTGCACCACATGCTCAAGGGTAGGCACTGGGATGCACTGGTCGCCAAATACAGCACCAACAAAGCGAAGAAGGTTCAGGCGATCACGCTGATCCGGCCACTCATCGCGAGCCCTGCGCCGACACTGTTCATCTACAAGGCGGTGACCGCCTGGGCCATTCCAAAGCTCAAGGGAGCACGCCGCAAGGCGCCGCAATCTGTTTCGGTGGATATCCCGCTGGATGCTTCGCCTTGGCGCCGGGAGGCCGCAGTAAATGCTGCAGTTGCCGCTGGCCAGGCAGCGAAGAAAAGGATCGAGGCAGTCGAAGAGGATGTGATCATTCTGCCGGACAGCTTCTACGACATGAACACTTGGGATCTCGATGCTACGCCGGAGTCGACCCGCCGGCGGTGGAGGCTGGACATCAACGAGAAGCTGGACGGGATGATCGACGATGCGCTGGCAGAGGTGCGGGTGATATTGGAAGCCGAGGGCCTGCTGATGAAAGAGGCTGCATGATTGCCTGTTGACATCAGTGAGCGACTGAGCGAAATTATCCCCATCCTGTCATTCCTGCGCACGTTGAGGACTGACCCAAGAAGCCCAGCCATAGTGCTGGGCTTTTTCGTGGTCAAGCTGATAGCAAAATGATATCTGGAAATGTAGAGTCCTTTCGCACTGAGAAAGGAGTCTGCTGTGAACGATATCGTTGTCTCTTTACCGCTCGCGTTCTACTTTGATACCAAGACGCCTGTACCTATCCCTGAAATCATCAAGTCCCTTGATGGCCTGGATAAGCTGGCGAAATCGTTACCAAGATTCTTCACTGAGCTCAGCGGCGCGAAAATCGACGGGGTCGAACTCAAGGTCGAGCGGATTGAGACAGGTAGCCTCAAAGAAAACTTCGAATGCCTCTTGATGTTCCTTACAGAGGCAGAGAAGGAAAAATTCAAGGTATGGCTTCAGGGGACGAAGATGGGGACGGGGCTGCGGTATGTGGCTTGTGCTGGTGTGGTAGCGGCCGCCTTGACCATGGTGGCTGTAGGAGCGGTTGCGGCCTACGACAGCTTCACTGGCGGTAATACTCCATCGATCCAGGCCAACAACAATACGATCATTAACATAGGCGCCGACGCCCTTTCTGTGTCGGAAGACCAGCTGAAGAAAGCGATCGACGCGGCTTTGTCCAAAGACAAGAAAAAAGCAGTTGCTGCTGCCATGAACTTCATTGCCCCAGCCGGTACTGAGAACGGCGGAACCCTATACGCGGGTGACAAGGGCGCGGAGCTGAACGTTTCCGTCGAAATGGCGCGTGACACTCCGCAGGCTCCGGATTTCAAAGTTAAGGACCAGGTGCTGGCTTACGAGAGGGTTCCTGTCTCGATCAGGGCGCTTGATCGCGACAAGGAAGATACCGGCTGGTGGGTCGTGCTACCGACCATATCTGCTGAGAAAAGGCTTCGGATGACCTTTGCTGATGATGCCGATACCGCTAAAGCTAAAACTGAGTCCGAGATCGTAGCTGACGTGCTGGTCACCTACAGCCAAGACTTCAGCCAAGGTACTTTGGTGCCGAAGGGCGTCGAGATTCAGAAAATTTACTAGCAGTACCTAGTTTCACCAACAAGCCCTGGCAATTGTCAGGGCTTTTTCATTTGTGCTCCCCGCAACGGGAGGAATCGAGATGGTCCATATGCCAGAGAAAGACCCATCCTTCTGGGTGCTTGTACTAACAGCCCTAAGAGAGAACGGCCTGGCGATGGGCCTGACATTCGCCCTGACCTGGTTGCGTATTCAATACGATGGCCAGGAAACCCGCCCAGTCCGACAGCTGATTGAGGCTACTCTTGGCGCGTTGATCGTGATGGTGGTCGGTCTTACCGTGAAGGAGTTCGGCCTCAGCATCGCTTGGTCGTTCGCCACCGCTGGCTTTGTCGGCGTGCTTGGCGTTGAGCAGGCTCGCCAGCTTGGCAGGCGCTGGGCGGAACGGAAGGTCGACGGCTGATGGCCAGGCTCAAGACGCTCGGTTCTCGCATCAAGGAGAGCGCAGGTTCACGGGTCAAGGTAGTCGCACCCGGCAGCTGGCGAAGCGGCATGACCAGCTCCCAGCGAGGCTATGACTATCGATGGCAGAAGGCGAGAGAGCAGTATCTAAGTGACAACCCATTGTGCGCGTACTGCGAGCGGAACGGCCGCACAGCTGCGGCCGGGGTTGTCGACCACATCGTTGCTCACCGTGGAGACATGGTTCTCTTCTGGGATCAGACCAACTGGCAGAGCCTCTGCAAGCCTTGCCACGACTCGGTCAAGCAGGCCGAGGAGGCGGCGGGGCTGGGTGGCTGACACGTCAGCGGATTGCCGAAACCCAGCCCGGCGACAGAGTGACACGCCATTGACGTGCTGCGAATGGGGTAGGGGGGGCAAAAGCTAGGGATTCTCATCTAGCTAGACCGCCACCGACCCCACGTAGACATTTTTCTCCCCCCTGAAGGTTTTTGTTAATGGTGTTAACAGACAAACAGCGACAGTTTGTTGACGCTAAGGCCCGGGGTGCGTCCAACAAAGAAGCAGCGGAAGCCGCGGGCAGTAAGCCCTCGACGGCTGCTGCAGCTGGTTCGCGCTGGGCCAATGATCCGAAGATCGCATCCGCAATTCTGGCTCGTAGAGCAGAGCTCAGTGTTAACCCTGAGCCGAAAAAACGCAGAGGAAAAGCAAAGGCCAATGAGGCCACAGATGACCCTCTCGAGGTCAATGAGGCGGATGGCGAGTTCCTGAGCTGTCTGCCAGAAACACAGGATCCGCTCGAGTGGTTGATCGCGCTGATGAACGAGCCTCGAGCCAAAGTCTTCGACCGGCGCAACGCTGCGCAGACGGCCGTGCCGTACATCCACGGGAAGAAGGCAGAGGCGGGCAAGAAAGAGCAGAAGGCGGAGGCCGCGAAAGAGGCAGGCAAGGGCAAGTACTCCCAGAGCAAGCCGCCCCTCACAGTCGTCAAGGGGTGACACATGCTTTGGACAACAGCCTGCCCTGACTGGTGGCGGCGCCTGGCTGCCAGCGAATCCATCATCCCTGAACCGCTCTTTCCCCAAGAGGCAGAAGAAAGCCTCGATGTCTTCAAGGGGCTCCGCATTGTAGATGCCCCGGGTAGCCCAACTATTGAGAGCGCATGCGCCCCGTGGGTGCTCGCTTTCGCTGGGGCCGTGTTCGGCAGCTACAACAGCGAGACCGGTGAGCGCCTGATTCGGGAGTTCATGCTTTGCATCCCGAAGAAGAACAGCAAGTCGACCATCGCCGCCGCGATCATGCTGACAGCCCTGGTGCGCAATTGGCGGATGTCGGCCGAGTTCATCATCCTCGCGCCGACCAAAGAGATTGCCGACAACGCCTTCGTGCCGGCGAAGGACATGGTCAACAACGACGAAGAGCTGAAGGACCTGCTTCATGTGCAGCCACACCTTCGGCTGATCACCCATCGAGAGACCGGCGCCACGCTGAAGGTCGTCGCCGCTGACAGCGACGTGGTGGGTGGCAAAAAGGCCGTGGGCGTACTGATCGATGAGGCCTGGCTGTTCGGTAAAAACCCGAAAGCAGCCGACATGATTCGAGAGGCCACCGGCGGCCTGCTGTCCAGGCCCGAAGGCTTCGTCATCTGGCTGACCACGCAGTCGAACGAACCGCCAGCTGGTGTGTTCCGGTCGAAGCTGAACTATGCCCGCGGCGTGCGCGACGGCCGCATCAGTGACAATCGCTTCCTGCCGGTCATCTATGAATTCTCGAAGGAGATGATCGACAGCGGCGACGCCCGCAAGCCAGAGAACTTCCACCTGGTGAACCCCAACATGGGGTTCTCAGTCGATCGCCCGACGCTTGAGCGCTTGTTCATGCAGGCAGAGATCGACGGTGAGGCCGAGCTGCGCGGCTTCCTGGCCAAGCACCTCAACATCGAAATCGGCTTGGCCCTCATGTCTGACGCCTGGGTCGGTGCTGAGTTCTGGGAGCCGCAGGCGGCCACCTGGCTCAACCTGGATGAAATCCTTGAGCGGTGTGAGGTCATCGATGTTGGTGGCGACGGGGGAGGGCTCGACGACTTGCTGGGTCTTGCCGTCGTCGGTCGGGAAACGAGCACCCGCCGTTGGTTCCACTGGGCTCACGCTTGGGCTCACCCATCGGTTCTTGAGCGCCGCAAGTCCGAAGCGCCACGGCTCAAGGATCTGGAGGCGGTGGGTGACCTAACCATCGTCAAGCGGATCGGTGAAGACGTGGAGCAGTTCGCAGCCATCGTCGCTCGTATCAACGAGTCGGGCCTGTTGGACAAGGTCGGGCTCGACCCTGCAGGAATCGGCTCTGTTCTGGATGCCCTGGCTGATGCCGGTGTCGAGGAAGACAAAATCGTTGGCATTTCCCAGGGGTGGAAGCTCACCGGCGCTATCAAGACGACTGAGCGCAAGCTTGCCGAGGGCACACTGTTGCACTGCGGTCAGCCGCTCATGGCATGGTCCTGCGGCAACGCCAAAGGGGTTCCGTCGGCCAATGCCTTCTTGATCACCAAGCAGGCTTCGGGCACAGCGAAGATTGACCCGCTGATGGCTACATTCAACGCCGTTTCTCTGATCAGCCTCAATCCTGAGGGGCGCGGGGGAATGGACAACTTCATGGCTGGCATTCGGGACCCACTGATCGCATGAATGCACTTTACATTTTCATCGCCTGCGCATTGGTGGCTTTCTGCCTGGCATGTGCCGGGGTCTGGGTGCTGGCCGGCACTGGTTGGGCCCTGATTGCTGGTGCGGTGAGCTTCTTTTGCATCGCCGGCTTCCTCCGCAGAGGATTGACTAGTGATTAAGACCCTATCCCAGGCATTGGGGGCTGCCGCCGCGAAGCCCTCGGCCAGCATGAGTGAATGGCTGGGCAAGAGCATCAAGTTATCGGATGGCGGATTCTGGGGAGCGTTCGCGGGCGGCCAGTCCAGCAGCGGCAAGTCGGTCAGCGTCGACAAGGCAATGCGCCTTTCTACGGTGTGGGCCTGCGTACGCATCATCTCCACCTCGGTGGCTGGCTTGCCCCTGAGCATCTACCGGCGAATGCCTGATGGCAGTCGCGAGAGCGCGCGGGACTTCCCGCTGTACGACGTGGTGCACACCAGCCCCAACGAGGACATGGCCGCCTTTCATTTCTGGCAGGCAGTCGTTGCCTCGATGCTGCTGTGGGGGAATGCCTACTGCGAGATTCACCGCTCCGCAGGTCGCGTCATTGCACTGGACTTCCTGATGCCGTCCCGAGTCGACCTCGAGTTCGATGATGACGGCCGGTTGAGATACTTCTTCAAGCCTCGCAAGGGCGCGCGTCGGGAGATTGTGCGGCAGAACATGCTGCACATCCCGGCCTTCACTTTGGACGGCCGGGTTGGCCTTTCGGCCATTCGCTACGGCGCGGATGTGTTTGGTTCGGCGATGTCGGCAGACGACGCGGCCAACAGCACCTTCCGCAACGGCATGATGCCAACGGTCGCGTTTTCGGTGGACAAGACACTGAACCCGGCCCAGCGCGTTGAGTTTCGGGAGTACGTGAAGACCATCTCCGGGGCGCTGAATGCCGGTAAGAGCCCTGTGCTCGAGCAAGGCGTGAAGCCGGAGATGATCGGCATCAACCCCGCTGACGCGCAGCTGCTGGAATCGAGGGGGCACAGCATCGAGGAGATCTGCCGATGGTTTGGCGTCCCGCCCTGGATGGTGATGAAGACCGACAAGGGCAGTAACTGGGGGACCGGCCTGGAACAACAGCAGATCGCGTTTCTCACTTACTGCATCATGTCCTTCACGGCGCCGATCGAGCAGTGCGTGAACAAGTGGTGCATGACGGCGGTTGACCGGATCAAGTTCTACGCCGAGTACTCACTTGAAGCGTTCCTGCGTGCGGACAGCGCCGGCCGTGCAGCCTATCTCAGCACGATGGGGCAGAACGGCTACATGACCCGAAACGAGGGCCGGCGGAAAGAAAACCTTCCGAGCATGCCGGGTGGCGATGTACTGACCGTGCAATCCAACCTGGTGCCACTTGACCAGTTGGGCAAGCAAAACGATAGCCAGGCCGCAAGGGCCGCTCTGATGAACTGGCTCCAACAGCCGGAAAAGTAAATCACGGGAGTAATCCATGAAACACAAGATCCAGTCTCGCGGCCTGCGCAGCGAGATGAGCCCGCGCGCGCTCGATAAATGGAACCCCGCGATACAGGCGGCCGTCGAGAACACCTCGGACACCATCACGGTTTACGGCGTGATCGGCGAGGATTGGTACGGCGAGGGCGTCACGCTGAAGCGTATCGATGCCGCGCTGCGCGCCATTGGTGAGCGTGACGTGGTCGTGTACATCAACTCGCCTGGCGGTGACATGTTCGAAGGCATCGCCATCTACAACCGCCTGCGCGAACACAGCCACAAGGTCACCACCAAGGTGCTCGGCATGGCGGCCAGCGCTGCTTCGATCATCTATCTCGCGGGTAGCACGCGAGAGGTGGCCAGTAGCGGCTTCCTCATGATCCACAACTGCTGGACCTGGCTCGCCGGCAATCGCAACTACCTACGTGACATCGCCGATGACATGGAGGAGTTCGATGCAGCCATGGCCGACCTCTATGCCGAGACGAGTGGGCAGTCGGCGGAGGACATGGCCGAGCTGATGGACGATGAAACCTACATCCGTGGCAAGCGTGCCGTGGAGCTTGGCCTGGCCACTGGGCTGTTGTCTTCCAGCGAAGTCATCGAGCGCGAAACCGAGGATGCCGCCCAGAACAATGCGCTTAAGGCCATGGACGTCGCCCTGGCCAAAGGGGGCATGCCTCGCTCCGAGCGCCGAGAATTGTTCGCCAATTTCAAGTCCGGCATGCCTCGCGCTGCCGGCGGGGGCACGCATAACGCTGCCCCGACCGATAAGCCCCGCGCTGTCGCGCCAGACCTCTCCGCCTCCCTGAGCGCGGCAACCAACATCCTCAATTCTCTGAAAGGAAACTGACCATGGACTTTGAAGCCCAAGTCAAGGAACTCAATGCCAGCCTCAAGGGCATTGGCGATCAGATCAAAAGCCAGGCCGAGGCGACCGAGAAGCAAATCAAGGCCTCCGGTGAAATGAATGCCGAAACCCGCGCGAGGGTCGATGAACTGCTAACCAAGCAGGGCGAGGTTTCGGCGCGCCTGCAAGAGGCTGAGCAGAAGCTTGTAAACGCCAACCGCGACCGTGGCCAGCCTGAGCGTCAGCACTCGGCCGGTGAAATCGTCGCTGCCTCTAAGGAAATGGAAGGCGTCGATTCCTCTTTCCGCGGCTCCCGCCGCATTTCTGTGACTCGTGCGGCAATCACCTCCGTTCCCGGCTCTGCTGGCGACCTGGTGGCACCTGACCGCCGTTATGGCATCCAAGCCATGCCCGAGCGTCGTTTGACCATCCGCGATCTGATCGCCCCAGGCCAGACTGGCAGTAACTCCGTGGAGTACGTTCGAGAAGACGGCTTTACCAACAACGCCGCACCGGTGGCGGAAGGCGGATCTAAGCCGTACTCCGACATCAAGTTCAAGTTGGAAAACGCGCCGGTGCGCACCTTGGCTCACCTGTTCAAGGCTAGCCGGCAGATTCTCGACGACGCCCCGGCCCTCAAGAGCTTCATCGACGCTCGCGGCCACTACGGCCTCAAGTTGGCCGAAGAGTCCCAGCTGCTCTTTGGTAATGGCACCGGTGCAAATATCGGCGGCATCGTTCCCGCCGCGCAGATTTACGCGGCCCCTGGCGGCGTCGTAGTAACTGGCGAACAACGTATCGACCGGCTGCGCCTGGCCCTGCTGCAAGCAGAGCTCGCTGAATTCCCGTCGGATGGCATCGTCCTCAACCCGATCGACTGGGCGTTGATCGAGTTGCTGAAGGATGCTCAAGGCCGCTACCTGATTGGCCAGCCTCAAGGTGACACCCAGCCAACCCTGTGGCGCCGCCCTGTGGTTTCCACCCAGGCCATGCCGCAGAACGACTTCTTGGTCGGTGCCTTCGGACTAGGTGCGCAGATCTTCGATCGTATGGACGTGGAAATCCTGATTTCCACCGAGAACGACAAGGACTTCGAAAACAACATGGTCTCCGTCCGAGCCGAGCAGCGCCTGGCCCTGGCCATCTACCGCGGGGAAGCGTTTGTTACCGGTCCGCTGACTGGCGAGTAACGCTGCCCAATAGCAGGAACGGCGCTCGCAAGGGCGCCAATCTTGAAGGAGATGATGTATGTCGAACACAGGAAGAAAGGCCGGTAAGGCTCAATCGGAAGGCCTGGGCCCTAGCTCGGATGACCAAGTTGTTGCAGCCGGTGCAGATGCCGCTGATCCAACTTCCAGCCCGGGTAATGCCGGTAATCCATCGGGCGATAATGCAGGCGCCACGCCTGCTGAGGACGGCTCTGCTGGTGCCAGTGTTGCCGCTGCTCAACCAGCTGAAACCAGCGTCGCAGGAGCGTCGGGCCTGGAATCCGAGGCGGCGCAATGCGCCCCTGCATCTGATGCGGGCAATGATGAAGCGTCTTTGTCGGCTGCCACGGGGGAGCAGTTGGCAGCGGAGGTAGCAGCAGATGCATCGGGCAGTGAAGCCTCCGATCTGTCCATTCTCAGCGAAGCCATCCCCTCCAAGCTTGCGGCGGTGAAGCCGGCTGTGATCGAAGTGTTCCCGCTTCGCACCTACCAGGATGACGGTGAATTGCGTCGGCGTGGTGGTACAGGCTACGTGGTGGACAAGCGCCATGCCGATGCTTTGGTGCAGCGCGGCCTTGCTTCCCTCAAACGCCCGGAGGGGTAACACATGGCGGTCATCAGCATGTCGATCGCACGACATCATCTTCGAGATCCTGATGATGATGATGAATACCTGGAGCTCCTGATCGAGGCCGCTGAAGGGCAGGCGATAGACTATCTGAACCGCCGCTTTTACGCCGACCAGCAGGCGCTGGATGAGGCCGTCGCCGCCGAGGATGCCGGTGAATCCCCCATGGTCTGCAACAAGCAGATCAAGGCTGCCTGTTTGCTGATCCTCGGCCACCTTTACGCCAACCGTGAGGACGTTGTGATCGGGACCATTGCCACCGATCTGCCGCAAGGTTCGAAGGCGCTTCTGACCCCGCACCGTGTTGGGTGGGGCGTATGAGAGCCGGGCCGCTACGTCACCGGTTTGAAGTGACCCACCGACATGAAGAACGCAATAAGTCCGGGGGAGCCTCAGTGACGTGGTTCCCTGCAGCCCGCCCTGAAATGTGGTGCGAAGTTCGCACCCCTACTGGGCGCGTAACGGCAGTTGCTGAAAAACTGAGCGCTGTTGTCACGGCCGAAATCATCGGCAGGCCGCGCTCAGACATCGTTGCCGGGTCGCGTCTGATACGCCGCGGGGTCACTTACCAGGTCGAGGCGGTTTTGCCGGACAACGATAACACCCTGATGAGGCTGCTCTGCTCATCGGTACCAAACCCATGAGGTGAACAATGAAAATTCGAGCACTAGGCCCGCTGACGGGCGCATCTGGTGAGCGTGAGAAGGGCGAAGAGTTCGAGGTCGACAATGCCTATGGCGAAGGCCTGATTGCTCGAGGCTACGCCGAAGCAGTAACCGACAAGGCCGCGAAGCCAGCGAAGGCTGATCCGGCCAAGGAGTAAGCCATGGCTCGCAGGTCCAGCATTCGCGGCGATATCCGGCTACGCCGGACACTGCGCAATATCCATCGAACGATGGACAACGAGCTGCAGCCCGCGATGTTGGAGGCGGCTAACCGCATCCTGGAAACCCAGCGGCAGTTGATGCCCAAGGACACTGGCGCCGCTGCTGCAGCACTACGGGTGTACGTCTCACCCAGCGGCCTGGACGCCCAGATCGGGATCCGTGGAAAGCGGGACAATCGGCGGTTCTTCTACCTGCGCTTCATTGAGTACGGCACCAAGGGCTACATCGGCGGCAAGCGAGCAGGCGATCGCAACCGGCGCGTCAGCAACAAGAGCGACGGTACGCACTTCTTCGGCAAACATCCTGACATTCCCGCCAGGCCAGCTCATCCGTGGCTGCGCCCATCAATGCACGTCAATAGGGAGTATGTAATGGCTGACATTGAAGCAGCAGTGCGCCGCACACTGCGCAAGGCAAGCCAGGGGGTAGGCAATGGCTGATCCATCACTGGCACTGCAGGAGGCGGTCTTTGCCAGGCTTCAGGCCGAAATCAGCTGCCCGATATACGACGGCGCGCCGCTGAACGCTGATATGCCGTACGTCTCGATCGATCGAGAGGTCTCAGTCAACAGCAGCCCGATCTCGGGCCGCAAGCGTGAAACGCGCCTGCTTTACCTGTCGGTTTGGTCGGATGCTGTGGGCCAGGCTGAGGTCAAGCGCATCAACGGCGAAGTCATTGCTGCTCTGGACGAGCGCCGCCTCCCGCTGGAGGTGGGCCGTGCGGTGTCCGTCCGGGTCGAGCAGGCGGACGCTCAGCGCGACGCCGACGGCATCACTTACCAGGGCTCGATCACCGTTCGCGTGATCACTACCCACTGAATCACCCACCGGGCCGCGCCGCGGCTTTTATCCAATGTGCCTTTGGAGGAACCCCCATGGCCGACGACAACCTCAATACAGCCGCCGGCTGCCGCTTCTTCATCGGCGGCAAGACCGGCGCAGACACCGAAACCGAGTACAAGGCCGACACCTACGTCGAAGTGGGCGAGATCGAGGACCTGGGAGAGTTCGGCGACACCTTCAGCAGCGTTAACTTCACCTCGCTGAAAGACGGCCGTGTGCGTAAGTACAAGGGCACTGCCGATGCAGGTGATCTGACTATCACCGTCGGCCTGGATAGCGGTGATGCCGGCCAGCGCGCAGTGAAGACCGCCCACAAGGACCGCAGCAAGGGTGACTACAACGCCAAGGTCACGCTGAACGACGGCGATCCGACCGCGACTCCAGTGATCAATCCAACCACCTTCTACATGCGCGTCAAGGTGATGAACAACACCGTGGCACCTGGCGCTGCTGACAACGTGGTCCGCCGGAACATCACCATGGGTATTAACTCTGAAGTGCTGGAAATCGCTGCCGGTCCAGTCACCCCTTGATAGCCCGGGGCTGTAGCCCCGGCACCACAGGACCTGATCTATGAACAACACCTTGCACGGCACTGTGACCGTGAAACTAGGCGATGAGGAGTTTACCCTGCAGCCCACCCTCAAAGCCGTTCGCGCAATTGAGAGCCGATTTGGAGGCCTGCGCGGGGCATCGCAGACGATCAACGCCCTGAGCGTGGAGGGCTGCGCAATTATCCTTGCCGCTGGTGCCGGCCTGGAAGGGAAAGCAGCTGAAGCTGTGGCCGAGAAGGTTTGGCAGGCTGGTGTGTTAGAAGTATCGACGCAGCTCAACGCATACGTCGTCGCGCTCTATAACCCTCGCGGCGTCGACAAGGGAAAGGATCAAGCCGGGACGGGGTAAGCGTCGTTGAGGACGGAAGTTACGTCGACCGGCTGTTTTCGATCGCTACAGGCTGGCTGGGATGGTCGCCCGATACCGCGTGGGGTACCCCATTGCCTGAGCTATTCATGGCGATGGACGCTAGGCTTGAGTGGGTGCAGATGACCAGCCCGTTTGGAGGCGGAAAGCCGGGCGGTCAGCAGGAGAAGCAGAAACCAACTACGGTGGCCGAGAAGCTTCGGCAGGCTCTGACGGGCAGAAAGGCTGCTTGAGTTGGTGTCGGGAGTTATCCTATACCCCGATTTATTTTGGGAATGGATTCATGCAGCTACTTATCCTACTGGCGCTTTTAGTCATAATCGTCCTGATTGCTCCCTGGATGCTGGGGTTAATCGCGACTGTCGTTGTCGCCGGAGGGGCGGCTTTTTTCGTATTCTTTCTCGGCTCCGCTCTCCTTCTAGGTATCGCAGCGCTTGTGCTACGACACCTGGGAGATCCGGTGAAACAGCAAGAGCGTCTCGAAAAGAGAGCCAAGAGGGTTGCCGATGCCGCGAACCGAGCCAATAGAAGCCCCGATTAAAAGTTGCATTCACTGTTCTTGAGCCCGGCGATGCCGGGCTTTTTATTGCCTGGAGATCGGCATGGCAGATTCAGACATCCAGGGGATGCTGGTCCGTATTGAAGCGACCACTGCTCAGCTTCGCTCTGAAATCGCGAGAGCGGAGTCCACTGTTGCCCAAGGTGCCACGGCAATAGACCGCGGCCTTGCTCGAATTGACGAGAGCTTTGATCGGGCAGGGGAAAGCGCTCAAAGTGCAGGCGCGCTGATCAAGAATGCTCTAGCCGTTGCGGTGGGCGCTGCCTCGGTCCGCTCCATTATTGATGTCGCCGACTCCTACTCACAGATGTCTGATCGAATGGGGCTTGCGACTTCCAGCGTCAACGAATACAACCTGGTTCAGGACAGGTTGCTTGATACTGCAAAACGCACTTATCGCCCCCTGAGTGAAGCCCAAGAGCTGTACATCCGCACGGCAGACAGCCTCAAGTCCATGGGGTACAACACCAGCGAAGCGCTGGATGTGATGGACAGTTTCAGCTTCCTGCTTGTGACCAACTCGGCCACCACTGACAAAGCAGCATCTGCAATCGATGCATACTCCAAAGCGCTGCAGACTGGCAAAGTCGAGGCCGATGGTTGGCAGTCGATCCTAGCAGCAATGCCAACTATCGTAGACACCCTTGCAAAAGCGACTGGCAAGAGCGCCGAGGAGATCCGTTCTCTCGGGGCAGACGGGAAGCTCAGCCTCGATATCCTCACCGAAGGTTTGCAGAAATCGGCACAGGCAAATGGTGAACTGGCTGACAGCATGGGTGTAGCTGTACGTGATGCGTTGCAAAATCTCAGCAACGCTTTCTCTGTCTACATCGGTCGTCTGAACGAGACTACTGATGGAACTGGGGTTCTGGCCCAGGGTATCAGCGTCATCGGAGACAACTTCGAAACGCTGGCGAATATCGCTGGCGTCGTAGCTGTTGGTGCTCTTGCTGGGTACGCCCGGAGTCTTGCTGGCAGTGCCGCAGCCTCGCTTATGGCGACCAAGAGCGCTATCTCGGACGCCATCGCTCGGAAGGCCCAGGCGAGCGCTGTGTTGCTGGTCGCACAGGCTGAGCAGCAGAAGGCTCAAACAGCAGTGTTCTTGGCCGAAAAAGAGGCTGTTGCTGCGCGCGGTACCGCCGTTCAAACCCAGATGTCGCTGCAGCTCGCTGAGGCGAGGATGCTTGAAGCGCGAGCCACGAACGCAGTCGCTGCTGCCCAAGCAACTGTTAGTCGCGCGTCCATAGGAGTCATGGGCGTGCTTGGAGGGCCCGCAGGTATAGCTGCCCTGGCAATCGGCGCCGCAACTGCCTTCCTCACTCTGCGTGACAACACCAGTGTTCTCGAGCAAAAGCTGGGCGACCTCAGTGACCCGATTGACCAACTGGTTGAGCGCTTCAATAAGCTGAACCGTGCCACTCAATCCGTTACCCTTCGGGAGCTGAAAGCCTCGATTGAGGATGCAGAAAGCGAGCTGACAACTGCCGCCGGGTCGATCGCATTCGAATTCCAAAGCAGCCTCACGAATGCGGGGTTGGCTGGCGCTTCAGGGTTTATGGGCGGAATTGCGCCGCTCCCTGCCGAGTTCCAGGCGGCGATGGACATCGTGAAGAAAGCCTCAGCCGACCAGGCTGCCGGAATGGCTGTTGACTGGAAGGACGTTGCAGATCGCATCAGGGAAGTTCCAGGTGTCACCGCTGAAATGGCAAATGCGCTTGAGGAAAGCGGCGGAGCGGCGAGCGAGAAGGCGGAGGTAATCAATCGTCTCAAGCAAGCCATGGCCGAGCTGACGGGCGAGACCGATGCAAATACGAAGGCCGAGCGACAGAACGCGGCGGCCAGGGCAACGGCTGCTCAGGAGACCCAGAAGTATCTCGATCAACAGTTGAAACAGCTCGCCTCGGCACAGGACAAAACCAACACTGATGCCGCCAAGCGTTACATTGCAGAGAGAACCGACCTTACGGAAGGAGAGAAGGCCGCCATCCTTTCCGTTGCAGCGGCACGTGACGCACAAAAGAAAGCAGACGACGAGGCCGCGAAGTCTAAGCGCCAAGGGGCATCCGAGACTGAGCAGGCCGCCAAAAAGCAGCTTAAGGACTTTGAGTCAACCGAGGAGGGCTACAAGCGGCAAATTCAGCTCATCAACACCACCGGCGATAAGCAGAAGGATGCGACCGAGGTTGCGAAGCTGTCATTTGAGTTGCAGGAGGGCAAGCTTGGAAACCTGTCGAAGGCCCAACAGAATCGCTTGCTGGAGCTTGCCGCCGAGCTAGATGCGCTGAACAAGATCAAGAAGGCCAATGAGGACGACCTGAAACTCAGTGCGTTCAAGGCCGCCCAGGCCACGGGAACTCAGACAGCAATCAATGGCTACGACCAAGACCTGGCCGGCATTGGTCGCGGCGACAAAGCCCGCGATCGCATGCGCGCAGAACTGGCGATGCGCCAGAAGCATGTAGAAGACCTAAACGCCCTGAACGAGCAGCGCAATACGGGGCAGATCAGCCCGGAGCTGTACCAGCAGGAAACGCAGGTTCTCACCGACGAGCTCAACAAGCGCCTCGCTGCTCAGCAGAACTACTTCCAGCGGGTCGATGAAGCGCAGTCGAACTGGTCGAATGGGGCTACTTCTGCCCTGGAGAACTACCTCGACAGTGCAGCAGATGTGGCCGGCCAGACCCAAGACCTGTTTACCAACGCCTTCAGCAATCTGGAGGACGGGATCGTCCAGTTCATCAAGACGGGCAAGGCATCGTTCAAGGATTTCGCGGATTCAATCATCGAGGACCTGATCCGCATTCAGGTGCGCCAGGCCGCCGCCGGCTTCCTCGGTTCCGCCTTCAACTTCCTCGGGGGAGGCAGCTCGGCGCTGGGGCAGGGAACCATGACGGGGTTCAGCGAGGTCATTCGCAATGCCAAGGGCGGCGTTTACGACTCGCCTAGCCTGTCTGCCTTCTCCGGCGGTGTTTACGACAGCCCGCAAATGTTCGCTTTCGCCAAGGGGGCGGGGATTTTCGCCGAGGCCGGCCCTGAGGCAATTCTGCCGCTTCATCGGGGGCCGGATGGTTCGCTTGGGGTCATGGCTGCTGGCGGGTGGGGAGGCGGCGGGGAGTCTTCCTTCTCTTTCGGCGGCATCACGCAGCACTTCCACTTCAGCGGGGGAGCTGGATCGCTGACCAAGGAAGAGATCCGGCAGGTGGCCCAAGACGGCGCCAAGGGTGGCTACGAGCTGATGCTGCGAGACTTCAAGACCAACGGTGCCGGGCGGCAGATGCTGCAGCGGCGGTAACTATATCCGGCCCGCTTCGGCGGGCTTTCTTTTGGGAGTGACCCAATGGCGGAGGTATGGCCCGAGGACCTGGAGCCCACTGAGGTCACCTGGGGCGTCGTCTACAATAACCGAGGGTTCACCTCCTCGCTGTCGAATGCCCAGCAGGTTGTGGCTCAGCCCGGCGCTTACTGGAAGTGCTCAATGACCTTCGGCGTCCTGTACGACGAAGACGAGCGCGAACTGACATCGTTGCTGGGCCGCCTGCAGGGCATGTTCGGCACGGTCCACATCCCGTATCTCACCCGGACGCGCACGGACAACATCGGTGCGCCGACGGTTGCCGTGGCCAATGCCCAGGCCAGCGTCATGCAACTGCAGGGCTTGCTGGCCAGCCGTCCGGTGTTCAGTCGGGGAGATCTCATCACGATCAATGGCGAAATGTTCGAAGTCGTCGAGCGGGCCACGTCCGACGCCACTGGCAAAGTCCTGGTCTCGGTGAACAAGCGTATCCGCAAGGTGATCCCGGCCGGCACTGTAGTCGAGTACAGAAACCCCTATTGCGAGATGCGCCGCATGGACGACACCAACGAATGGACCACCCAGCCAGTGGTCTCGAACTCGACCCTGCAATTCCGCGAGGCATTCTGATGGCCAATGGCGTATTCCCGTTCAGTCAAACCGTCGTCGACATCATTGCCAAAGGCAATTTCATGGCGGTTTATGCCTGCCAGTTGGACTTCCCCGATGGCATGGTCTTCGCGCACACCGGCACCGGTGACCTGGTGATCGACGGCATCACCTACCAGGGAGTTGGCAGTTTCGGGTCGGTTGGCCAGTCGCAGGAGAGCAGCAACTCAGGCTCGCCCATGTCCGTGGAGCTGACCCTCAACGGCCTGGACGCTCAGATCATCACCGAGACTTCGCTCAAGGGGTGCCGGGGGCGCAACGGCAAGCTCATGTTCGTGGTGTTCGATCGGGACGGTACCTATGCCGCCGACATCCTGTTCAGCGGACGCATGGATGCTGCCAAGTTCTCCTATGCGGGCAACGGCGAAGAGGGCAACAGCATCACAGTCCCGCTCATCGATCGCATGGCCGAGTGGAACAGGACCGGTACCGAGCGCTGGACCGACGAGAACCACCGGGCGCGCCGACAGGACGATCGCTTTTTCTTCGCCATCGCGCAGATCGCCGACTGGCCCATCTACTGGGGTGCCTCCAAGGATGCTCCGAAGTTCACCTACGAGACATAGCCATGCGAAAGCGCGATTGGACGACACAGCTTGCCAACACGATCAAGGCCGCCACCGAGCGGCCTTTTTCATGGGGCGAATTTGACTGCTGCCTGTTCGCCGCTGACTGCGCCCTGGCGGTGTGCGATGTCGATCCTGCCGAGACCTACCGAGGGCGGTACTCATCCGAAGCTGGCGCAAAACGCCTGCTGAAGAAGCTGCACGGCTCGCTTGAGGGGGCTTGGGATGCCTGCTTTGCCCGAATTCAGCCGGGCCTGATCCAGCGGGGCGACATTGCGCTGTACGACGGCCCCAATGGGCGTGGTGTGGCGGTGTTCTGGGCGGATGAGTTCTGGTCGGTGTCACCCGACGGGGTGTGCCGTATCGAGTGTGAGCCGTTGACGGTGTGGAGAGTTGAATGAGTTCAGCAGTCAGTAAGGTAGCCCGGATCGCGGTCGGTGCGGTTGTGGGTTTTGCCCAAACCGGTAGTCCATGGGGCGCGCTTGCCGGGGCAGCACTGGCATTCTATGTCTCGTCGCAGCAGGACAAGCTCGACACCGGGTCGCTGCGCTCGAGTGAACCCTCCAGCCAGACCCTGCGCTCGTCCAAGGCCGCTGCCCGTTACGTACTGGGCCGTGTCAGCACCGGCGGTGTTCTGGCCTGGGGGCAGGAGCAGGCTGGCGACCAGGCCGACGGCGAATGGCTGCACATGGTCTATGTGCTGTCGGAGGGAGAGATCGATGCCCTGGAGCAGATCTTCCTGGGCGAGGAAGTTGTCCAAACCTACGGCGAGCACGCCAGCTACGAGCTGGTCACCAATCCGACCCAGGTGAATGCCTTCCTCAAGGCCAACAGCCCGGACTGGCGCGACACCCAGATCGGCCGTGGCCTGTCCTTCGTGCGGCTGTCGTTCAGGTACAGCGCCGAGAAGTACCCTTCCGGCATTCCGGATGTGCGCTTCGTGCTGCGCGGGCGCCGGGACATCTACGATCCACGGACCGGCACTACCGGCTACAGCGAAAACACCGCGCTGCACATCCTCTGGTTCCTGCGCAATCGTTGCGGTGTGCCAGATGATGAAATCGTGTTTTCCAGCTTCGCCAACAGCGCGAGCGTGTGCGACGAAATGCTGGCCAACGCCGACGGCAGCACTTCGGCGCGGTATCGTTCGGGCTGTGTCATCGGCGCCGACGAGTCGCGCACCCAGGTGATGCAGAAGCTCGAGGCCGCGTGTGGCGGCAAGCTGATCCGTGTCGGCGGCCGCTGGATGCTGCAGGTGGGCGCCTACTATGGCCCATACGACTTCGAAATCACCGAGGACATGGTCGTCGGCACCGTCACCGGTAGCACCGAGCCGACCAATGACTCAGCGATCAACACCGTGCGCGGTACCTTCGTGGACCCGTCGCAGGCCTGGGCCGAGACCGACTACCCCGAGGTGTCGGTCAATCAGTGGGTGGTGGCCGATGGCGGCGAGGCGGCAGAGACCCTGTCCTTCTCCTACGTCAGCAACCCCTACCAGGCCCAGCGCCTGGCCAACATCGAACTGCGCCGGCGCCGTGCAGGCGGCACCTTGTCGATCCCCATGAACTTCATGGGCTACAACTGCCGGCCGGGCCGCTCGGTGAAGGTCAACCTGCCGTCGCTGAACATCGTCGGCGAATTTGTCGTCACCGACTGGTCGATGAGTCCCGACAGTGGCTGCAACGTGTCGGTGGCGCAGAACGAGCCGGCGATCTTTGATGACGCCGTCGGCCAGCCGTACAACCCGATTGGGTTCATCAGCATGCCAACCGGTGGCCTGGGCAGTCCTACCGGGCTCACCTGGTCGACTGAAGACAATGCTGAGGTGGTCCAGGGCACACTGGCGTGGGTCGCTCCCAACGGTGTTGTTACCGGTTATGCCATCACGGTGCGTCAGGGCACGGCCGCCGTGCAGGCGCAGCAGGTGCCGGCCACCACGCTCAAACTGCCGCTGTCTGGCCTGCCGTCCGGCAACTACACCATGAGCGTGGCTGCGCTTGGGCCGCTGACTCGCTCCGGCGAGGCCAGCATCAACGTGAGCATCGACGGGCCGCCGATCCCGGAGTCGTGCGTAGTCCAGGCAACTATCGACACCATCACGCTGATCCCGGGCAACACACTGCACGGCCTGAATGGTGGCATCTACGAGTTCTTCTTCTCGACCAACCCGCAGGCCACGCAGGGCGAGCTTTTGGGGCAAGGGCTGACATTCACCCACACAGGTCTTGCGTTCGCCACGAATTACGCCTACTTCGTGCGCTCGAAGAATGCCTATGGTGTGAGTGCCTTCTTGAAGGTGGTGGCTTCTACGTCGTCCGACATGACCAACATGCTTGGCGCGCTGAAGGACAAGATCGAAGCAGGACAGCTGGCACCCGTACTGCGCCAGGAGATTTCGCTGATCTCCGGTCCTCCGACTCAGGCCGGCTCGGTTGCCCAGAAAGTTGCGGCTGAGGCGGCTGCACGCGCCCAGGCGATTACAGGTGAGGCGACGGCTCGAAACCAAGCCATTGCCGCCGAAACCCAGGCGCGCACCAAGGCCATCAGTGACGAAGCCGCTGCCAGAGCGCAAGGCTTGCTGTCCGAAGCCCAGACGCGCGGGGCGGCGATCACCAGCGAGGCGCAGGCCCGCCAGTCAGCAGACGAGTCGCTGAGCCAGAAGATAGAAACCGTCACGGCTTCGGCAGGCAACAACGCGGCTGCGATCCAGGCGGAGGCCACCACCAGGGCCAATGCCGATTCGGCGCTGGGTCAGCGCATTGATACCGTGGCGGCGGGCACCGCCTCGAACGCCGCGGCGATCAGCAATGAGACCACGGCGCGAACCACTGCCGATGCGGCTATGGCTTCGCAGATTGCAAGCCTGCGCGCCGAGTCGGGCGGGTACGATCCGGCACTGAACTACGGTTTCGCTACGACAGTCGAGGGCTGGAGTGGCACGCGCTGTACGCTGGCTGTCGAGAACGGCAGGCTGATCGTGACCACCGACGGTACTGGTGCTGCATACCTCAACTCGCCGGTTGTTTCGCTCAAAGGCCGTGACCATGACCGCATCCGTTGCCGCATCACGCGGCGTGCGGGTTCGGGCTGGAATGGCCAGGTCACCTACGTCACCGCCAACCACGCTTCGTCTTCGTCGTACCGCAAGCTGATAGCCGACCCGGGGTTGGCGGTCGGGCAGACCATGGTCCTCGAGTGGGACATGTCGCAGCTGACCAATGGCGGTAGCGACTGGTCCGACAGCACGATCACCAGGTTCTACCTGTGGCTCAGCTCGGCGGCCGGTGATGTGTTCGAAATCGACTGGATCGCCGTCGGCCAGATCGCGCCGTCGGCGTCGGTGGCCTCGGTCGTGGACGAGCGCGCCGCCCGGATCAGTGGTGATGAGGCGAACGCCTCGGCCGTCACCGCGCTGGGCAGCAGCCTGACCACCACCAACCAGAATGTCACTGCTGCCCAACAGGCCGCCCAGGACGCGGCCACGCTGGCGGGCGGCAAAGGCAAGGTGCTGGTGCAGGCGACGGCGCCGGCCGTGGCTGACCGCCTGGCGCAAAACCTGTGGATCGACACCACCGGCAACGCGAACACCCCGAAACGGTGGAATGGCACTGCCTGGCTGGCTGTGACAGACAAGGTGGCCACGGATGCCGCCGCAGCTGCGCAGTCGGCACTGTCGCAGCTGGCCGGCAAGGCCGATGCATCCGCGCTGCAGGCGCTCAGCACCACGGTGACGAACCAGGGCAACACGCTGTCGAGCCAGGGCAGCAGCATCACCGAGCTCAACAACGGCTTGCAGACCACCAACGGCAACGTTGCCACGGCTCAGCAGGCCGCCCAGGCTGCGGCCAGCTTGGCCGGGAGCAAGGGTAAGGTGCTGTATCAGTCTTCGGCGCCGGCGGTGGGTGACCGGCAGGCCGAGAACCTGTGGATCGACACTACCGGTGCGGCGAATACGCCGAAGCGCTGGAACGGTACTGCCTGGGTGGCCGTCACCGACAAGGTGGCGACCGATGCTGCTGCGGCGGCGGCCAGCGCGCTGGCGCAGGTGGCGAACAAGGCCGATGCCTCGGCGCTTCAGGCGCTGAACTCGACCGTAACCAGTCAGGGCAATATGCTGACCAGCCAGGGTAATGCGCTCACCGGGCTGCAGGCCTCGGTCGGCGCCCTGGCCGGCAACGGGGCCAACCTGCTGAGCGATGAATACAGCTGGCTGACCTCGACCACGCTGCCTGCGCTGAACTCGTCCGTGAGCGTGACGCGGGTGGGCGTTGCGGTTCCAGAGGCTGATTCGGGCTTCGGCTTGCAGGTGGGTGGCTTTACGACGGCAGGGCATTACCTGATGCTCAGCCCGACCAACAACGCGGCCGGGTACAACGTTCGGATCGAGCCGGGGGTTTACCTGGTTTCCCTGTATGTCCGCGGTAGTGCAGCGGGCAGTATGCGAGCACGGCTCTTTGATGGCACCGGTCCGAGCTCGGCCAACGTACCGTACACCACGACCAGGACAAGGATCACCCTGCCGATCACGGTCACAGGCAGTACACGCGCCGCCATCACGCTCTACCTGAACCAGACCGTCGTCGCCGACCTGAGCTTGGTGATCGACTCGGTGATGATTGAGAAGCGGATCGGGGAGAGCAACACCCCGTCGCCGTTTGTGGCCGGGCCGTCGGCGCGTGCAACTGGCGCTCTGGCGGTGGCTAACCAGGCGCTAGACATCCGGGTGACGCAGACCGAGGCCGGGTTGTCCTCGACCAGTGCAGCCGTAACGAGCCTGGGCAACAGCCTGCAAACCACCAACGGCAACGTCACCACCGCCCAGCAGGCGGCGCAGGCGGCAGCTGACTTGGCGGGCAGCAAGGGCAAGGTGCTGTACCAGACCGCTACGCCGGCCGCTACTGATCGGCAAGCGGAAAACCTGTGGATCGACACCACAGGCGCAGCCAACACCCCGAAACGATGGAACGGATCAGCTTGGGTAGCGGTGACCGACAAGGTGGCCACCGACGCGGCCGCGGCTGCCCAGTCGGCGTTGACACAGCTGGCTTCCAAAGCGGATGCGTTAGCGCTGCAGACCCTGCAGTCGACAGTCACCGGGCAGGGCAACACGATCACCAGCCAAGGCAACTCGTTGACCCAGTTGAAGGCGTCCTTGAGCCAGCAGCCGGACAACCTGGTGCTTCGGGGCACGTTTGAAGATGGCTTGGTCGACCCATGGACGGGTAACCCAGGGATTGCCGGACTGACGGCGCACCCATCTGCCGGCAAGGCGATTGCGTTCTATGCCAACAGCTTCTGCGGCCCGGGGCGGTTCATTGTCTCGGGTGGTGAGCAGTTTGACCTGTCGGCGGACGTGTATCGCGCGTACATGACGGCAGGGCAAACCGGCAACTTCCAGCTGCAGTTCTTCGACAAGGCGGACACTAGCCTGGGCTACTTCAACGCCTTCACCTTCTCGGCGGGTGGGGGCTTTCAGACGTTCTCCGGGCGGCTGACTGCGCCGGCGGCGGCAGTGTCGGCGCGCTTTGTGACGCGGATACAGCCAGCAGACGGCACGGGGCGATCGCTGTGGTGCAACATCGTGGGGCGGCGGGTAACCGCTGCTGATGCGGCCAACGGCGAAGCGATCAGCACTCTGGGCACTACGGTTTCCCAGCAAGGCACGGCGCTCACCAGCCAAGGGCAATCACTGCTGAGCCTGACCAGCCGCATGACCGATGCCGAGGGCGTGAACAGTGCCCAGGCAACAGCCATCAGCCAGATGGACACCACGGTGAAGCAGCAGGGCACCGCGATCACTGCACAGGCCAGCCGCTTGGACGGGCTGTATGTCCAGGTGAACTCGGAAATGGAGGGTGACAGCACTGGCCTGGCTGGCGCTACGGGTGGCTTGGTGGGTGTCTGGACCGAGCAGTCGGCGCGGATCGAGGATGGGATCGCCTCGGGTAAGCGTATCGACACCGTTCAGTCTCAAATCGGCGGTGTAGAAGGTTCGGTGCAAGCTGTCAGTGCTTCAGTGCAGATGGTCAGTGATACGGTGGCCGGCGTGGATGGCCGGGTTTCAGCGATCTCGTCATGGAAGACCGAGACGAACAGCAAAGGCAAGAAGGTAGCCACGGGCATCGTCCAAGGAAGTGATGGGACTATTGGCGAGATTCTGCTGTCGGCGGACCGTGTGGCAATCATCAATGGGTTGGAGGGGCCAGAGGCAAGTCTGTTCGTCTTCCAGAACGGCCAGCTGTTCCTGAACTCGGCATTGATCAACCAAGCGTTCATCCAGAGCCTGGTCGTGGGCATGACGCTTCGATCTCAGGCCGTTAACGCCCAAGGTCAGCCGCTGATCGAGATCAACTTGGCCTCTGGTTCTTTCACCGTGCGTGGGCAGGATGCCAATGGATCGACCCTGCTCAACAATGGCGGCCTGTACGTCTACGACGCCAATGGCATCGAACGGACAGCAGTGGGGAGGCTTACCTGATGGCTGATCGGTACGGGCTTCGGACGCGAGATGCGTCCGGGGCCATCACGCTAGATACCAACATCACGTCAGTGCGATCACTGAAGATGATGCAGGTCACCGGAAATGGAGAGTTCGACCAGTACATTTCGATACCCGAAATCCAAGCGCAATCCTTTGTAGTCGTTGACACTCTACGAGATCAAGGCGAGTACACACATTCGCCGCAGGCTTGGTACTCGCCCGGTCAGTTGCATTTACGTCAACCAGGAAACCTGACCTGGCAAGTGATGATCTTGTCGCAGGGGGGCGAGCCCTTCGCTGCGCCTGGCAGCTACGGTATTCGTGCTTTGAATAATGATTTGCGAATGCAGATTGACTCCGTCAATCGGGCGCTGGCGGTTAGGTACAGCGGTGGTTTTCAAATCGGAGTCTATTGGCGACCTGGCATGCAAGCGCAACTGATTGAGTGGGGTGATGTTACGTTTCCTGCACCCATTACAACGTATGAGCGTCCGCTCATATTTCTTAATGCTGCTAACTACATGATGGTTGGTAATTTCTATGTGAAGGGGGTGCCCGGCAATTGGACCGGCTTCAGGCTTAAGTCCTACGCAAATAAGCCTGGTCACGGTAGTGCTGCTGATGACTACATGCAGATCAGCTGGTATTGCGCGAGTTACATGGCGCCAGGCATTCCTCCCGATGTATATGGGGCCTCAGTTCGTGATCCAAGTGGTGTCCGAACCTTTGTCACCACAGCCAACCTTGCATTGCTGAACGGTCAGCCAGCGTCCAATTCCTTTATCCAGGCAGGTGATCCGCTGACTGGCGGTGCGTGGTATGCGCCCAGCAACCAGATGCCTTGGACTGGAAGCTACCAGGACTATGTCCTCGCAAATGCACTGTTTTCCGTAACGAATATTGGGCAAACAAGTCAGCCGCTTCGCGCTAATTTTGGTGGTTTTTTGCCTGGTAATAGGTCGGTGTTGCAAATGTACTGTGACAACGGATCAGGAATTAATCCAGTTACTGCGAACGGCCGAACTCTGTTCGCCTCCAGGCCGATGAAGCCGCTTTAAGGACAAACTATGACTAAACAAGTAATCAACCTCGGCGCAGCGCCAAATGGCGTTGGTGGGGATGACCGCCGCAGCGCCTGGTTGAAAGCCATCGCCAACTTTGACGAGCTATACGGCTGGATTGCCAGCGGTTTTCAAAGGGGCAACATCCTCGGCGCGGTCAGCCAGGTTGGCGGTGTTCCCACCGGCGCGTTGCTGCAGCGTGGCTCTAATGCCAACGGCGATTTCGTCCGGTTGGCCGATGGCACTCAAATCTGTTTGGGGGTGATCACCCTGCCCAAGCAGGCGTTGGGTAGCCAATCCGCTGGGCGCTCTAATTTTCCGGCTGCGTTTGCAGCCGCCCCCAAGATTTTTGCCACCCCCCTGAGTTCCGTAGGCGCGAGCGGAGACCAGTCAGCGATCGGGCAGCAGGCCTATAACGGCGTGTGGTGGAGCGCCACAACAAACCAAGCAGGTGTGGACTCTTGGTCTTATCGTTCCGCGACCACCGCTGACATTCAGTACCAGTATCTTGCAATCGGAAGGTGGTTCTAATGCATATCAAGTTAAGCCCAGCGCTGCCGATTACCCCAGTCTCGCTGACGCTCTACAAGCAGGGCGACAGCCTGACCATCAACGGTCTGACCCTGGACTTTTCCCCGTTGCCTGACGGTGCTTCGCTGCCGGCCGAGGCGACTCGCTGCCCTTGGGTAATCGCACCTGTTGAGCGCGTGGGCGGCCAGCTGGTGGTGGTGCTGCAGCTGCCTGTCCCGATTGATGCCAGTCAGGAGGCGCGCTTTCCGCGTGACATTGTGTCGCCGGCTGACGGCCTAGTCGTTCTGCCGATTCCTGTTGCTGAGCAGCCGGCGCCGGCGCAAGGCTTTGCGGCTATTGACTGGGGCCGGTTGGTGACCCGCGAGGGCAAGGCCCTGGCCGCCGCCGAGCAATTGCGGGCGACTGCCTTCGCAGAGATTGCACAGCTTCGGGCGTCGGCTGACCTGGCTGTCGCGCCGCTGCAGGATGCAGTGGAGCTGAACGACGCCACGCCGGCCGAGGCCGAGGCCCTGAACGCCTGGAAGCGCTACCGCGTTGCGCTCAACCGCTTACCTGAACAGCCCGGTTTCCCCGAGACGATTGAATGGCCGGAACTGCCGGCCTGATTCGCTGCTACACCCCAACCAACCGCCACCCGGCGGTATTTTTTTGCCTGGAGAAAACTCATGCCATACGTCGCTATCAACCTCAGCAACGCCTACGACGCTGAGAACAACAGTCGCTTCGCCACCCAGGAGGAAGCGGACGCCCGCGCTCGCGCGATCCTGAACCAGTTCCCGGCAGCCCAGGTGTTCACTGCCCAGGTGCTGAAGGAGTACAGCGCCAAGGTCTCGATTACCGCAAAGGAGCCGGCGGAGCCCGTGGCCGAGCCGTCGCCTGAAGAGCCCGCCGCTTAATCCGCTGCAATCACCCCAAGCCCGCCCACTGCGGGCTTTTTTATGCCTGGAGAAAAGCTATGGCAACCCCACGCGGTGTACGCAACAACAACCCCGGCAACATCGATTTCAATCCACGGAACGCCTGGCAGGGCCAGCTGGGCATAGAGGAGGGCGTGGCCAAGCCGCGCTTCGCCCGGTTCGACCAGGCGGAGAACGGCATCCGGGCCCTGGGCAAGCTGTTGCTCAACTACCGGGGCAAGGACGGTATGCCCGGTGTCGGCCGGGCTGGCATTGACACCCCGCTGGAATTCATCAGCCGCTGGGCGCCCTCCAGTGAGAACAACACCTTGGCCTACGCCCAGGCCATTGCGAAGCGTCTCGGTGTAGGCGTCCGCGACTCTATCGACATCTCCAAGCCGCAGGTGCTGCGTGAGACGGTGGTGGGCATCATCGTGCACGAGAACGGCGGCAACCCCTATAAGTCCGAGGTGATCGACGAGGGTATCCGGCGGGCCTTGGCATGATGCCCTTTCTGGGTGATGGCAGCCGTCTGGGCGCCATACTGCTGGGCTCAGCGCTGCTGATAGGTGTGGGTGGTGTGGGCGGTGTCTGGCTGTCAGCCGGCCATTACCGACCGCAGTTGGATCAGGCCAACAAAGAGGCGACGACCTGTGTGGCTGCCCGGGACAACTTGAGCGGGCTGGCGGCAGAGCAGGGCAGGGCCATTGGTGACCTTGCCTTGGCGGCGAGCGCCCGACAGGCAGCCGCCGAGCAGGCAGTGAGCGAAGCCAAGGTCAGCGCGGATCTCGACTATGACGCGGCGAACCGGCTGCAGCAGGAGCGAACCGGCGGCGATCAGTGCGCAGCTGCCACCTCGATCATCGACAAGGAGCTTGGGCTATGATGTTGGTGGTTAACTCGGAAACCTGTAGGAGCGGGAAGGGTGCTTTGCGGGCCGCATGCCGCATAGCCTGCGGCTTTGTCTGTGGGAGCGGGGTCGTTCTGGCACTGGCCCTGCAGGGGTGTGCCGGGCCTGCGGAAACGCAGGTGCAGTACGTGCGCGTTGAGGTGCCAGTGCAGGTGCCTTGTAGGTCACCGGAGGTCTCGGTGCCGCCTTGGGCAGCTGCTGGCCTGAGGCAGACCGACAGCTTGGAGGTTAAGGTGAGGGCTTTGTTAGCTGAGCGACGGCAGCGGATTGGTTACGAAAAGCAGTTAGAGTCAGCAGCTGGCTCCTGCCGATGACGCTGCCGTACTGATGCCCTTCGTCGCAGCGTCAAATAATGCGGGGTAGCATCAATATAGACTCGATGGTGACTCCCTGTACTATCATAATGCAATCAAAAAACCGGCGAGGAATCATGATGAGTCTCCCTTCAATCGTCTCGGCTGCGGCTCCAGTAGTGGTAGCGGGAGCTAAAACGGCGTCCACCGTGGCACAATCGTTGCGCCATCCAGTCACAGCGGTCGTTGCGGTCACCGCGATTGCTGGCGTGACCCTGATTGCGTTGAAGAAAAAGAAATTCAGTTTTAGCGCTGGGCCCGTGAAGATCGAGGCATCAGACTAAGCGACACTGGTGCATAGTTGTTCATTCGCTAGGGTATATTTCGCTCATGAACGGCCCGGAGCAGTCAGGTGGACAAGCGCACCTTTATCGGAATGGTCGAGGCCGGCGAGCCGCTGATTCAGCAGGCCGTCGACGCTTTGCGTGAATACCACCAAGCTCAGGACCGTGACGCGCCGCCTGAAGAGGTCGAGCGCCTACGTCTGCTGGCCGAGTCGTTGTTTCAGGTGGTATCCGACTACCAGCTTCGGGTGATTGCCAAGGCGCGCGGTAAGGATCTGCCACCGCTCCACTGAGCTCATTCAGTTTTCAATCCGCGGAGAGGGCAATCTGGACGGCAGATTACCCTCCTGATGCTTTAAAGCTTGTACTGAATGGTGTAGGACTCGTCCACTCTTGGTTCAATCGTGATCGGAATGCCGAAGAGCTTCCCCCGACAATCGCTGACAACACAGCGGTACACTGCCCCATGCTGGAGTTGAGCCCATAAGCCTTCGTCATGTATCGCGATACCCAGCACTCGGTTGTTCGGATCCTCTCTGACTTGAGCAACGTGGTGGTCCAGATCGCACCCGAATTCAGGGGTTGTAAACTCTGGGTCGTAGCCGATCACCACTCCGTGCCTTTTCAGATCGTCCCTAATGCGCTCAATCACGTCGTCTGCTTCTTGTTTTAGCATGATCGTTATCTCGCGGTGCTTGTACTCATCAAAACTCTAGCTGACCCTGATGATTTTCGTCGCATATCGGCGTAATCAACGACTCACCCTCATTCCTGACATTTCCCACTGCCTTGCCGACTGGATACCACCGGAATTTCGCAGCCGGCGTGCTACCTTGCTCCACGATCACCGCAGCTCGCTCCGGTGATGTAGTTGGGTCGATCCATTCCCGGGCGAGCACAGGGGCCAGCACCAAGGGTTTCCTGTCGTGGATGTCGATCAGTCCCTGATCCGCTGCTGCGGTGATGATCACAAATCCATCGCGCTTGTCTGGCTCGGTGTTCTGGTGCACTTCTGCAAGTGCAGCGAAATAGAGTGGGGCACCGTCGGCGCTTGTGATGTAGTACGGCTGCTTCCGCTTCGGATCCGCTGGGTCGGGTATCCATTCAAACCATCCGTTCGCCGGCGCCAGGGCTCTGCCAACTGGCCACAGGTCTTTGAAGAATTTCCCCGCTACCACCGTTTCGGCCCGAGCATTGATGGGGTCAGGCCGCTTCCCCTTCGCCCAAAACGGCGACCATCCCCACTTGACCCGATCCACGCTCAACCCATCTTCTACCTGGCGAACGATTTCTACGCGAGTGGACGGCGCTACGTTGTATCGGTTGATCGGCTCGTGGTCGTAGCCTTTGATCACCACTATGTCCAGCGACAGCTGGCGCAGGTAGTGATCCATCGAATCGTAGATCGAGTACCGTCCGCACATTTCCCACCTCTCGTCCGTCAGAATTTTTACCGACCAGGATTGACCGGGCACCCGATGCCGGATCTACTGTATATGCATACAGTTTGCATTGGACCTTCTGTCATGACCATCACATTTTTGGGTACGCCAACCGGCGGCACCGAACCGCTGCCACTCTATTCGTTTCACGTTCCGGCCGGATTTCCCTCGCCTGCAGCGGACCATCTCGAAGGCCATATCTCCCTTGATGAGCTATTCGACCTCCGCGCACCCCATGTGTATCTGGTGAAAGTGGAGGGCGAGAGCATGCAAGGGGCAGGTATCTACTCGGGTGACATCGTCATCGTCGACCGCGGTCGTGAGGCGGAGCATGGGGACATTGTCATCGCTGCGGTCAATAGCGAGCCGGTCTGCAAGCGTCTGCATCGTCGCGATGGCGTGGTAATCCTGAAATCGGAAAATCCAGCGTACCCGCCACGGTACATCATGGAAGGCGACGAGCTCGTCGTCTGGGGCGTTGTGCGTTACAGCGTTCGCGACCATGCGCAGTGACCAGGTTTTCGCGCTGATCGACTGCAACTCGTTCTACGCGAGCTGCGAGCGCGTGTTCCGGCCCGACCTGGCCAAGACCCCGATCGTCGTGTTGAGTAACAACGATGGCTGCGTGATCGCCAGGTCATACGATGCGAAACGCTTTGTGAAGATGGGCGAGCCGTACTTCCAGGTGAAGGACAAGCTGCGCAGACACGGCATCAAGGCTTTCAGCAGCAACTATGCGCTCTACGGAGACATGAGCGAGCGCGTCATGACGCTTATCGAGTCGATGGTGCCTGCCGTCGAGGTGTACAGCATCGATGAGTGCTTTGCAGATCTGTCCGGCATTCAGGAAAACCTGACTCAGTTCGGGCGAAAAGCGCGATCAAGGATCTTTCAGTGCACCGGTGTTCCCGTGGGTGTTGGGATCGCCAGCACGAAGACGCTCGCCAAGCTAGCCAACCACACTGCCAAGCGGCTACAGGCGCAGACCGGCGGGGTGGTCGACATTACCGATCCGTTTAAGCGCGATTGGGTGCTGCGCAATACTGAAGTGAAAGAGGTCTGGGGCGTTGGCCGGCGGATGACTGCCCATCTCGAGTCGATGGGCATTCACACTGCGATGGACCTGGCCAAGGCTGATGCCTGGACGCTGCGACAGAAATTCAGTGTGGTGGTCGAGAAGACTGCTCGAGAACTGGCGGGCACGCCGTGCTTGGAGCTGGACGAGGCCGAGCCGGCGAAACAGGAGATCTGCTGCAGCCGGATGTTCGGCAAGCGCCTCACTGAGCTAGCGCCCATCAAGCAGGCGGTGGCCACGTATGTTGGCCGAGCTGCTGAAAAGCTTCGGGCCCAGGGCTCAGTTTGCAAGCGCATGCGCGTCAGCATCCGCACCGGGATGTTCAACCCGGATGAGGCACACCACGCACAGGGTGCGCTGGTGGAGCTGCCATATCCAACTTGCGACACACTACTGATGACCCGGTTGGCTACCGATGCGGTCGGGCGAATTTTCCGGCCCGGGTTTCGTTACAGCAAGGCCGAGGTGCTGCTGATGGACCTGCGGCAACCAGGTGAATTTTCAGAGGACTTGTTTGCACTCAAGCAATCGGTGGCATGTGACCGACTGATGCAGGTGATGGATGACATCAACGAGCGTTGGGGTAGGGGGACGATGCGAGCCGCCAGCGTGCCGGGGACACTGGACTGGGGAATGAGGAGGGAGATGATGAGCCAATCCTATACGACGCGGATCGATCAACTGTGGACGGTCAAATGTTGAGCCTGCCAGCGGCTTGGTTGGCCGAACTAAATGACCAGTCGGCGTTAGTGGCGGATCCTGATGGCCGAGCAGCGGTGCTTGCCGAGCTCGCGATATCTGCGCACCGGCGGCGCGATGTTGATACCGATCAGTTGTCTGACATGCTGGAGTTTACCGAGGCGGCCAGGCTGTGGGCGCTGGTTGAGGACGAAGAGGCAGCTTGAGCCGTTGATGAACCGGCGGCTCTGAGAAGTTAGCTGTCGGTGGTGAATGGCTGTTATCGACCTGCAGCAGACATCTGAGCATGCCCCTGAGAATCTTCCCTGAACCAGTATGTGACCTTCAGGCGCCCTTCGTAGAATCAGCAGTTTTTGGCGGCAGTCGACCGATGAACATCACCTTCCGCCGATCACGACCAATGACTCGTGCCAACTCTGCAATGACGCAGTACATAAAGATCAGGGTGGTCAACAGGATCTGAATCGCCCAGAAGCGTGGCCAGTTCATCGACGACCATAAAGAACGCTGGACTATGGGCTGCACGGTGCTCCATGGTTCGTATAATACGCCGCTCACATATTCGGGAAATTAGTGTAGATGGAAATACCAGCACTCTATCAGGTAGGGACTCTAGCGCGCCGCTGCAATGTAACCATTAGAACCCTCCATCACTATGATGCAATAGGTCTCATCAAGCCAGTAGCACGCACGAAGGCCGGGTATCGTCTCTACGCTGTGTCAGCAGTTGAGCAAATCAACGCAATCCAAACACTCCAAGAGACAGGACTATCGCTGGAGAGCATCAAACGTCTCCTGAGCACTGCTAGCCAGCAGAGCATAGAAGCCATTTCAGTCCAGCTCTCTCGGATTGATGAAGATATGGCGTTGATGAAACAACGTAGAGAGAAGCTGTCTGTTCTTGCCGCTGGGCTGACTGCGGGCATCGTTAACGATCGCTTGCCCTGGCCGAACGCCGTAACACTACTTGAACACTATCGCAAAGAGTTCACGGAAGCTGAGCTACTGAAAATTCTTGGCCGCTGGGCCCTTGCTCGAAACTTGTTCGAAGGCCTGATAGAAGAGCTACGGGTGGTAATGACGCAGGGTTTGGACTACCACAAGCCGAAAGTCCAGCGTTTGGCCGCACGCTGGATGGATGCAGCAATGCTATGGATGGATGGAGACATTGAGGTGGCAAGGCGCTGGAGCAATCTGCATGAAAAGGAACATCGTCAGCCTGACCACGTCGGACTGGACACTAACCTGCTTGCCTACATCACTCCAGCCATAGAGTTGCGCATGTATGCATTGCGACGCCATCTAACCGAAGAAGACATTCTTAGCCTGGATAAAAGACTCGCCAAGGAGTGGGGTCAATTCGGTCGCCGCGCCGACCAGTTGCGCAAGGCTGGGGATTCAGCAAGTCCGCTGGAAATTGACGGCCTCATAACGCAATACCACTCCCTTGTGAACAAGATGACTAGAGGCGATTACGCACTCGCCAGAAAGCTCCAGATGGCCTACCGCTGTGAGCCTATCTTGCAGATCGGGCATCCGGTCCCTGCACGCGTTCGTGAATGGCTTGGCAAGCTCCTTCAGAAATATGCTTGACCCTCACGCCAAGGGGAGGCTTTACAGTGCTCGCGAAACCACTCACCGGAGCACTACTGTGACCTCGAAGGATCTCCCCAACCGCCCCTCCTCAGCACTACGCGTGGCAATGGCGCGTGCCGTCCATCAATTACTGGACGACCCGGTCGTTTTTGACGATCCTTATGCGCTCGAGGTGTTGCCTTTACCCGTCCAAAGCATGCTGCAAAAAGATCCGTTTCAGTTCAATGAGCCCGTGATGCGTTCTTTGCGGGCAGCCGTTGTTGCACGTAGCCGCTATAGCGAGGACTTGCTATTGAACTCCAAGAATGTGGACCTTCAGCAATATGTGATTCTTGGGGCTGGACTCGACACCTATGCGCTACGTAACGAGCATGAGAGCCTGATCGTGTTCGAGGTAGACCTTCCCGCTACCCAAGAGCAAAAAAGAAAAGCAATAGGCGCATTAAGTTCGGGCGCCAACTCGATACGGTATGTTCCGTGTGACCTGCGAAAAGACTCATTGCTACCATGCCTGATTGAACACGGGCTGGAAGCGCAACAACCCGTCTTTGTTGCATGGCTTGGCGTGACCCCATATCTCAGTAGAGAACGGATCGTCGAAACGCTAGAGTCGTTGGCCTCCATGCCTGAGGGAAGCCAAATAGTTTTCGATTATCGGGTCTCGCCAGAGCTACTTCCTCCAATTGAACGAGCAATTGAAAGTCATGCTGCGAATCTGTTTGCTCAAATGGGAGAACCATGGCTCTCAAGTTTTGACCCAGGGGAAATGAGCTCTCTACTAAGCTCAGTCGGTTTCACCTTAAGGGAGAATATAGATTCTAGCGCAATCAATCACCGATATTTCGCACGCCGTAAAGACGGTCTACAGGCGACCGGGGCGGGTTTCCGTCTGCTTCACGCGGTGCGCTAACTACTCAGGTCTCAAACATTGAAGCATTACCGCTTCTCGGTAATGATGCCTTAAGACAACGGCTTTGCCTCACTTTCTTTATGCCAAGTGTGGACGGACCGTGGTCGGCAGAGCACCTGGGTGGGGCTGAAGTTGTCTAAAACTGCTCGAAAGCTCCTCGGCTTTACTGGGCCGAAATCGCTGAAACTGGCCGAACTGTATTAGACAGGGACGATGCACAGGCCGCTTGTGACGCGGCCTGACGCTCGAATCTCACACTACTGTTGCATTACTGGATGGACAGCAATGCTGAGTTGAGCTCCAGTCGCACCGGTCATTTAATCTCAAACATTTTGTAGGTCTTTAGACACGCATCACTTAAATATATAAGGGAGTCTAGATAATCAACCAAAACGTAAAGGTAGTTGGCATCTTGCTCGCTAAATTCTCGACCGGTTTTTGCTTTATTCGGTACATGGTCAAGCAGTATTTGTTGGGTTAGAACTTTCAGCTCTGTGCCCTCAAGGGCGCAGGTGAGCGCAATGGATAGCGCCTTTAATTCCGAGCCTGTCGCAGGTATGGTGGGGATAGCGTTGCGAAGGGTTGCGACTTTCTTGTCTTTTTCCGATGTCATATCATGGTCCTCTTGGTGGTTTTCAAAGCTCGGAGTGAAGTTTGTCTAAGTCAATGCGTTTGCTCTATTTTTTCAAATTAAGGATTCGCTTGACAACTAGTCTCCCACCGGCCTAGCTGGTCGAACTACGCGTTCAGAGTGGCCTGATAATCAAGCAGTACGCCACCTTGGACTGTGAGGTGGCCCTCTCCGCAACCGCTTTCATTAGGCGGGTAATGGCGAGCTTTAAGCATGCTGGATTTCTCGAGGCTGTTCGGCTGTGGGCGATTTAGCATCTAAGCCTAGTCCGATGCTGAATTGATAGTGTATGTAGGGGCAGCAACGGTCAGGGTATCTATGATTTTTCGATACCCTTGGTCATTTCCTCTCCGGTTTATCGGAATCATAAAAAGCCCCTGTTGCAGCCCAGCCAGCGGTATACAATATATCGCGATCTTTTTTTGCTACAGGCTTCGTGTGCTCATCAAGCGTGACATCATCGCGGCGAATTTTAGTAGGTTTAAAACTGCTTTCGGATTTATTCGCAAAGCTGGCAGGCCTTCTATCGTTGGCTTTGCCTGTCTGCTTTTTCAGCAGGGGAGACGCAACGTCCGGGTATAATTCTAACACGAGTTTCATTTGCTCTGAGGAATCATAAATACGTGTTGCCTCTGTGCTAGTTATTTTACCCAATGTGTACTGCGTTGCGGCGTCGATACAATCCAAATGGTAGAGGAGTGACGCGATTTCCTTGTGCTGTTGGTACCCGGCTTGCTCCGATAGCAAAATATTTGAATATATCTCATTTATTTTTGGCCATTTTATTTTTGGCCAGTCACGATATGCGGTGTATCGAAGGCTGCGAATGAAAAACTCTGCGCTCCGTGGTAGCGGGTTTTTCAGATCCAGTCTCACAATTGTGTCAATAACAGCTGTTTTAGGCGCTGATTTTTTATTTCGCTTTGCCTTTTCTGACTTTGACTTCGCTTCGCTCATTTATAGCCAATCCATGCCGTTGATCTGAAGATAATGGCACACAGCCTGCATCCTTGCGAATCCCACATCTGTGTTAGCGCTCAACTACCATTTCACAGGGATGGAGAGTGGCCGTTTTGTGTCGTAAGCGGACGGTCAATGGCAGCTACTCCAGCGATAACAGACCTGTTCCCCAGTGATGTGGGATCGAGGGACGAGGGTGTTTGACCCATTGATTCAACCCGTTGTCACCGCCAAAACGAAATGGAACTGGCTGCGCAAAACCCCGGCTGCAGCCCGCGTATTTTCGTTTGCAAAATGCTCGAATACCTTCTTTTTTGGCGGCCGAAAAGATGGTGTATTTTCAATTAAATCATAGTCTTACATTCCCTTGAGACACTGCATGGGGTGCAAGGGGTCGAGTGTTCGAATCACTCCGTCCCGACCAAATAATCCCAATGGGAAAGGCCAATGTTCAGAACATTGGCCTTTTTCATTTGCGTGACTTTTGCGTGACTTCTCTCTTTTTCATGCCTTCCTCCTGGTCAGCATCGTGAGCACCGGCCCACGCGAGGCCACCGCCGAATACATCGGGGGTGAGGTGCCGCGCCGCCACCGCAGAAGAAGTCCATCACGATTTCGTCGTCTTGTGGGTCGCAGCCGAGCCGTATTGAGTTTTGAGGTCGAGGAGGGGCGTTTTCCGAAACGCTGGCATGGGCGTTCCTCGCCTGTGAGGCGTTATCGTTGAGTAGGGGTGATATGCTTCGCCGCTTGCCAAACAGGGAGAGCGGTAGTGCGAGTTAGCGAGAGACTTCGGGCCTTCCAGGCGTGGTTCAATCCGAAGCGCAGGAGGCGCGCAGGAGTTGCATTAATCGTCCTTGGCCTGGTGGGGATGGTTAGCAACCCGGAAAGCCGATGGAGTTTGGTCTTTGGGACCGGAATCTATTGGTTCTTCACTGCCTGGCCGTCCGGTCTTCGTCACAAGTGATAAGGCACTGGCTGGCGGCTGATGGTCAGCCGGCTTTGCACGCGCTGAGTACACGGTGGCGAGCTCGACCCGGCAGCCACCCGTGCCCTCGGATAGCTGGGCCGCTTTGCGAAGCGTTCTACACATGTCTGAGCAAGGAGCAAAGTTCGTCTACTTTAAATTAGTGATCAACCAACTAGCCCCACTCCAGGTAACACCAATAATACAAAGCCCAAGTAGGCACATGGAGATTCTCTTTGCCAGATCTTCATCTTTAAAAAAGATAGCTGCTACGCAGCAGACACCTATGACGGTGAAAATTAGAATACCGATCACCAATACTGCCCAGACCATGACTGCTCCTGTGTTGTCATTATTTAAATTCCTTCCTTGCTGGCTTCCCAGATGACTCGGAGGCTCGTCCCCCTAGGGGCGGGTAGTGTACGTAGATGATTAGGAATTGTCCCTCTTCGCTGAGTCTCTCTTCCAGGCTGTTTCCGATTATCAGCTTTGCGCCAAGGCGCGTGGCAGTGGCTGCCGCTACTTCACTGAATCGGCCTAATCAACTCGGCCCCCTGGTTGCGTACATTACCGACTGAAGTGCTAACCCGATACCACTCAAAAGCTTCGGCCGGCTCTCCCAGGTTCAGCGCGAGTTGCTCTGCATGCGCACTCGGCATTCCTGCTGCCATCCACTCGTATGCCAATTTCGGTGAAAACACGACAGGCCGGCGGTCGTGCACGTCTACCATTCCTCCCTGGGCGTCGGCGGTGATGATCACGAAGCCGTCGTCCTCGTTGCCAGCAAACTGGCCGATGGACGCGCAAAGGGCAGGGCGCCCGTCATGTCGATGGATGTAGTACGGCTGCTTCTTCGGTCCGCCTTCATCCACCCACTCAAACCAACCGTCAACTGGCGTGATTGCTCGGTGTGGCCAAATCGCACGGAAGAACGCGCCATGCGCCACCTTTTCGACTCGGGCGTTGATTGGCGCCGCACGGTCAGTCGCCCAGTGCGGCCGCCATCCCCACCTCACCAGGTCAGCGCGCGGGCCTGCGTCATCGACCCGTATCACAGCCACCGGCGTGGTCGGCGCGACGTTGTACCGTCCGAGCGCCTGGTCGCCGACGTTGTTGCGCCAGGCCTCTGGCATGCTCAGGGTCTCAACGAAGTCATGGATCCCGCGGTACTGGCTCAGCCTTCCGCACATTTCCCATTCCTTCCACTGGAACCCTAAGGATAGCCAGCCGGGCGGTACTGGTCGGTGTGTTCGCTTTAATGGTCAAATACTGTATTCATATACAGTATTGGTGCGCTATGTACTTCCTCCTTGTTCGACGCCGCGAGCATGGTGTCGCCATACCCTCCGGACATCTGCGGAAGATCCAGCCCCTGCGTGCGGATGTGCACATCGGTGATCATCACAGCGAGCCGCTGGGGCGGGTGTCGACTCAGGCGTGGGTGTTCAATCCTACGCCTGGGCCCGACATTATCCCTCGGCTGCATGACGCCAAGGTCAACGGCATGGCCCAGCTCGGCATCAACATCAACGGGGTGGAAGAGGTCGACGGCGTGCTGTACGCGCAGTCGTGGTGGTGCAGGGCTGAATGATGGCCGGTATGCCACAGGCCAGGCTGTGGGCGCTGGATGGCGAGCCCTGAGGTCGATTTCTTCCGCTATTGCTGCAGTACTGGAAAGCGACGAAGGCTGCGGGATGTGGGGTAAAAATCAGCTGATTGTCCATCACCTAATTGCGCCATCCGCTTCTCGCAGATAAAGTATACGGCGTATATTTAAGGTAAGGAACCAGCCTATGACGACCGGCCATGCCTTCATCGCAACCAGCCTGGATGGCTTCATCGCCCGGCTCGACGGCGATGTGAACTGGTTGATGGAACGTGACGACCCTTCCGAAGATCATGGTTACGGAGATTTCATCGCCGATATAGACCTGATCGTGATGGGCCGCGGAACTTACGAAAAGGTGTTGGAGCTGGGGCCTTGGCCCTATGATCGCCCCGTACTGGTGATGTCTGCCAAACTCAGCGAGGAGCCTGTGCCCGCCGCGCTAGTGGGCAAGGTCAACTTCACTAGCAAACAGCCTATGGAGCTTATGTCGGAGTTGGCATCGAAAGGTGTACACCGCGTCTATGTAGACGGAGGGAGGGTAGTGCAAGCCTTCTTGCGCGAAGGACTGATCCGCGACCTTGTTATTACCGTGGTCCCAGTCTTGCTGGGCCAGGGGAGACCGCTATTTGGTGAAATGGAGGCTGATGTCGACTTGAAGCTTGTTAGCAGCCGAAGTTTTCCTTCCGGATTGGTACAGTCCAACTACAAGGTGATCGGATGAGCCGAACACGTGGCAGGCCTGTTCAAGGGCATGAGCTTACAAGGGCCGACATCATCACTGCTGCACTACAGTTGATGCACGAGTGCGGAGAAGTGGGCTTGACTATGCGCGCACTCTCCGCCCGGCTCGGGGTCAGCCCAATGGCACTCTATCGTCATGTGGAGGACAAGGCCGGGCTTATCCGCGCGCTTTCGGACCATGTCTATGCAGGTGTACTGCAGGATGTTCCGCGTCAAGCAAACGCGGTCTTGATGATCCGCACGATGTTATCCCGGTACCACGACGCAGTCTGCAAGCACCCTCAACTAACGTTGGCAATTTTTGCGAACCCGGAAGCATTTGCTGGCGTGACGGCTCAGCTCACCGAGCAGCTGGGTACATGTTTGGAACAGGTCGCCACCCATCCGTTGCTTTGGCGTGATGTTCTGGTCGACCATGCGCATGGCAGTGCCCTCGCGCTTGTTTCGTCACCGGGGGAGCAATCACACACGCAGGCGCTGAGGTTGCATTACCAGCAAGCACTTGAGTTACTCCTTGAGTCCATTGGTCGCGCTTAAAGCCTTGTCTCTTCCTGGTAGCCTGCAGCTTTTGAGGCGATATATGGGTTGTGCAGGTGAAGAGGGATGGCGCGCATTTCATGCTTCTTCGGCAGCGGTGAGTTTGGCTGTGCTAGATTCCCGCCATCAACAAGGAGGGGTCTTATGCGAAACTTGATCTGTGCCGTGGGGCTCGCGTTGCTGGCGGGTTGTTCCACGTCACCTGTAACGGAACAAACAGCAAAACAAGTGCCTTCCAGTCGGATCTATCAACCTTCAATGATAGCGGCTCAGCAGGCTCGTGACCCTGGCACGTCGACGGTTGTCTTCCTTCGGGACTCGGGCATCTTCGGCTCAGGTTGCAGTCACGACATGTACGTGAACAATGTGAAAGTGTTCTCGATCCGTCAAGGCGAGTATATCCGGGTTACGCTGGCGCCAGGCCCGTACTTCTTCAGGCTCGAAACAGGAGGTATGTGCCCCAACATTGCCACCTCTCAGAATACTGAGCTCAAAGCGGGGACAGAAGAGGCCTACCGCATACTGCTCCCGTCCGATGGTAGCCTGCGTCTGACTCGAGTCAGATGAATACCGAGCAGTCGGTCGGTACGTTGTCATCCCGTATTAGGGTCGAGCAGTCCTCAGCGGTTCCAATCCCCTGAACGGGGCTGCTCCCGGGCAACCCAACCCTTGAACGCCTCCGCTACCGGGGAAGGGTGCATCGCGCCTGACTGGGCCAGCACCACTTTTTGCGGTGATACCTCTTCCACTAATGGCCGGCACAACAGCGGGGTACCGTCATAGCAGTGGTCCCCGGCGGGCCGGGTGCACGACAAGGCAACCCCATAGCCATGCGCGACCAGGCCCCGTTGCATCTCGAAAGTCTGGGTATATTGCTGCGTGCGCGGTTGCAAGTTATGCGCCCAAAACAATGAAAGAAAGTATTCGCGTGTCTGCGCAATGTCTTCAAGAATCAAGCATTCCTGCGCCAGTTCATGCAAGGGTATCGCTGCCAGGTGGGCGAGCCGATGGTCAGTGGCGATGAGCGCATAGGGTTTCAATTCGGCCAACACCTGGCGCGGCAGCGAGGGATCGAGGCCGATGTCATAGGTCAGCGCAAGCTCGGCTTTACCGGCGCTCAGGTGGCGGTGCACACCGGCCAGGTCGGTCTCGAACAGCGTGACCTCGACATCGGGAAACTGCTTGCGAAAGCTCGATAGCAGCCGTGGCGCGTAATAAGGCCCCAAGTCTTGAAAGCAAATGAGCGACAAGTTGCCGCGCAGCGAGCCTTGCGCCGTATCGGCGTTCTGATTCATGGCGATGGCCATGCCAATGATTTCGCGTGCCTGGGCGAGCAAACGGGTACCCGCTGACGTCAGCTCCAGCCCACGGCTGACCTGGCGCCGAAACAGCCGCTCATTCAACGCCTCTTCAAGCTGAGCGATCGCGACCGATACCGAGGGCTGGGAAACGTGGCGGGCTCTCGCAGCCGCGCTGATGCTGCCATGTTCGGCCACCGCCACGAAGTACTCGAGCTGCCTGAAGGAGAACCCTATCATTTTTTCCTATACTCAAAATTAGGAAATATATTCTTTTCCTATTGGTGCCGAAAAGCAATACTCGTTGCGCACCTTGCTTATTCCTCCTGAAAACTTGTGTGCGCCTGCCCCAATAAAAAGACTAAAGGGTGCTTTATGAATCAGTCCGCAGAATTTCAATTGAGCCATGAAACCATCGAGGCTTTTCAGCGTGATGGTGCTGTTTGCGTACGTAACTTGTTTACCCCGGAAGAAGTTGCACTGCTCGAATCCGGTATCGAACAAAACTTGAAAACACCCAGCGAGCGCGCCAAAGTGGCGAGTCGCCCTGACGACCCAGGTTGGTTCTTCGAAGACTTCTGTAATTGGGGCGATATCGCCGCCTATCGCCAGTTCATCTTCGAGAGCCGGGTGGGTGGCGTTGCAGCGCAACTCATGAACAGCGAGACAGCCCGGCTTTATCACGATCACCTGCTGGTCAAGGAACCTAACACGCGCCAGCGAACGCCCTGGCATCAGGACCAGCCCTACTACAACATCGATGGGCGCCAGAACTGCAGCATGTGGATGCCAATCGACCCCGTTGCGAGGGAGTCCACCCTTGAATTCGTCGGGGGCTCGCACCTGGGGCCGTGGCTGATGCCGCGCAGCTTTCTCGACAGCCAGGCGCAATGGTTCCCGGAAGGCAGCCTGGCAGACTTGCCGGATATCGAAGCCGATCGCAGCGCCTGGAACATTCTCGGCTGGGAACTCTCCCCAGGCGATGCGGTGTTCTTTCACATGCTGACCTTGCATGCCTCTGGAGGTGTCGGGGGTAATCGTCGGCGTCGTGCCTTCTCGGTGCGTTTCCTGGGTGACGACATTACTCACGCACCGCGCCAGTGGAAAACGTCGCCACAGTTCCCCGGGCTCGAAACGCAGCTGGCCAGCGGGGCCAAGATGAACCATGAACTGTTCCCGGTGCTGTGGCCACGGGCTTGATGATTGGAATAATGCGTGCCTGATAAAACCGCGCAACCTGTGCGTTGTGCGGACCTGATAATAAAATCAAGAAGGTATCTATGAACGCTCAATCTTCACACCAGCTGAAGCGGGGTCTGTCTACCCGGCATATTCGTTTCATGGCATTAGGTTCTGCTATCGGCACAGGGCTTTTTTATGGCTCGGCATCGGCAATAAAACTGGCAGGGCCTTCTGTATTACTTGCCTACCTCATAGGCGGTGCAGCCATTTACATGATGATGCGCGCCCTCGGCGAAATGGCGGTTCATAACCCGGTGTCAGGCTCGTTCGGCCACTATGCCAGCCAGTACCTCGGTCGCTACTTCGGTTTTCTGACGGGCTGGAGCTACGCGTTCTCGATGTTGGTGGTGTGCCTGGCGGACGTGACGGCGTTCGGTGTCTACATGGGGCTGTGGTTCCCTGAAACACCGGCCTGGATCTGGGTGCTCGGGATCGTGTTCTTCATCGGGGCGCTGAACCTGTGTAGCGTGAAAGTGTTCGGGGAAATGGAGTTCTGGCTGTCGCTGCTGAAGGTGACGGCTATCGTTGCCATGATTGTCGCAGGCGGGGCTGTACTGCTACTGGGTATCCAGTTGAATGACGGTGCAGGTACGGTTGCCGGCATTTCGAACCTGTGGAGCCACGGCGGGTTCTTCCCCAATGGCATCAGCGGGATGATCGCTTCCTTCACCGTTGTCATGTTCGCCTTTGGCGGGGTTGAAATGATTGGCATCACGGCAGGCGAGGCAAGGGACCCAAAGCGCGTGTTGCCAAAAGCGATCAACTCAGTCCCACTGCGCATCCTGCTGTTTTATATCCTTACGCTGTTGGTGCTCATGTCCATTTACCCTTGGACCAGCATCGGCAGCCACGGCAGCCCGTTCGTACAGATCTTCAGTGGCCTTGGCATTAGTTCAGCGGCAACCGTGTTGAACATCGTGGTCATTTCCGCTGCTGTTTCAGCGATCAATAGCGACATCTTCAGCGCCGGGCGCATGATGTACGGCATGGCACAAAACGGCCAGGCGCCTGCCGGCTTCGCATCACTGTCGCGTTTCGGTGTGCCGTGGATGACGGTTGCTGTCATGGGTGTCGCATTGCTATTGGGCGTGGTACTGAACTACCTGGTGCCAGAAGACTTGTTCCTGGTGCTGGCCTCGGTCGTCACGTTCTCCATTGTCTGGGTCTGGTTGATGATTCTGCTGTCCCAAGTGGCCATGCGGCGCGGTATGAGCAAGGAGGAGGCTGCTGCGCTGGATTACCGAGTGCCACTGTGGCCGGTAGGGCCAGCGTGCGCGATTGCTTTCATGGTGTTCATTTTTGGCGTTCTCGGTTGGTTCCCAGCCAGCCGCACGGCCATGTATGTCGGGGTAGGCTGGTTGGTCCTGCTTTCCCTGGGCTATTGGCTTTGGGGTGTGCGTGCACCACGCCCGGTTTCCGCCAGCGCTTGAGGCACTGAACCGTCAGCATCCCGGCAACGGACTGCCGAGATGCCGCAATCGACGGTGCGGACCCTGGACCGATAGAGGGTGGCCACAGTCGACAGATGGCATATGCTGAACACATTGTCCGCCCCAAGGAGCTTCACATGGCCTGGTCCGCCACCCAGTATTCCCTGTTCGAAGACGAGCGCACCCGCGCTGTACGCGACCTGCTTGCCGCCATTCCATCACGCCCGGTGCGTCACGCCACCGACCTGGGCTGCGGCCCTGGCAACTCCACCGAGGTGCTGCTGCAGCGTTACCCCGATGCCCAGGTGACGGCCCTGGACAGCGATCCCGACATGATCGACAAGGCCCGCGAGCGCAAGCGGCTGTGCATCCCGCGGGTACGCACGGTCATCGCCGACATTGCCAGCTGGAAGGCCCCCGAGCCGCAGGACCTGATCCTGGCCAATGCCTCGCTACAATGGGTGCCCGACCATGCCTTGCTGTACCCGCACCTGGTGCGCCAGCTCAGCGAAGGTGCCAGCCTGGCCGTGCAGACGCCAGATAACCTCGATGAGCCGGCCCATCGCCAATTGCGCGAAATCGCCAGCCAAGGCCCCTGGGCGGCCAAGTTCGCCGACTTCCAGCTGCCGCCACGGCACAGCGCGGCGTTCTATTACGACCTGCTCAGCCCGCTATGCGCGCGGGTGGACGTGTGGCGTACCACCTATCATCACCCGTTGGCCGGCGGCGCCGAAGCGGTGGTGGAATGGTTCAAGGGTTCGGCGTTGCGGCCTTACCTGGCCAAGCTTGATGAGCAGGAACAGGCCGATTTCCTGCAGATGTACCTGCAGGCCATGCAGCGCGATTATCCGCCGGCCACCGATGGCAAGGTGCTGTTGCCGTTTCCGCGGTTGTTCGTGATCGCTACCCGCTAGTGCGGCGCCAGCGCCAGATCACGTAGCCGTAGATGCCAAGGTTGAGCAGCAGCACGATGCTGCCCAACAGTAACTGCACGTGCGGGGTCAGCCCGGCGGGGTAGATCAGCGGCCAGATGTAATGCTCGACGAAACCGCCCTGGTAGCCCGCGTCACCGGCGGCGCTGCGCATGCGGTTTTCCCAGGTGGTGAGCGGGCAGCCCAGGTGCAGGCATTCCACTGCCAGGCCCCAGGCCAGGGCCGGCAGGTGGATGAGCAGGGCGGGGCGCCACCTGAGCACCAGCAAGCCGCCGAACAGCACCAGCAGGATGAAGGCCAGGTGCAGCAGCACCAGGGTGTCGGCGGCCAGGCGGTAGAGCATGAAGAGTATGCCGGAGGATGAGGTTATCCCAGCATAGTTGGGTTGCCTGTGCCGGCCCTTTCGCAGCACAAGGCTGCTCCTACAGGCGATCGCATTCCCGTGTAGGAGCAGCCTTGTGCTGCGAAAGCGCCGGCACAGTCTTAAACCCCTTCCTCAACCATCTGCAAAAAGGTCGCCACCACCCGCCGCGTGCGCTGCTCGCTCAAGCACACCAACGTCTCGGTCAGGTGCCGCTGACAATCCACAATCGGCAACGCACACACCCGCGCATCGGCACCAAACTCCGCCGCCGACACCACGCCCACGCCAATCCCCACCACCACTGCCTCGCGCGCCGCCTCCCGGCCTTCCACCTGGATCGCCGGGCGAATCCGCAGCCCCGCTCGTTGCATCTCTTCTTCCAGCGTCTGCCGCGTCACCGAGCCGGGCTCGCGCAACACCAGTGGCATGTCATCGAGGTCGGCCAGGCTGATCGACCCACGGCTGGCCCATGGGTGGTGGTGCGAAACGAACGCCACCATCGGGTCGCGGCGCAGCGGCAGGCAATGCAGGCGCTCATCGTCGACATCCCGGCCCAGCAGCGCCAGGTCAGCCTGATAGCTGAACAGTCGGGCCAAGGATTCGTCGGTGTTGCCGGTCTCGATCTTCACCTGAATCCCTGGGTAGCGCTGGCAGAAGCGGGCGATCTGCGGCAGCACGTGCACCGGCGCATCCACCGCCAGCACCAGGCTGCCGGTGTGCAGCGCGCGCGAGTCCTGCAGCAGTTCATGGGCCTCGGCTTCGCAGGCGAACAGGCGCTGGCTGATGCCCAGCAGACGCTCGCCCAGGTCGGTGAGCTGTACCGAGCGCTTGTTGCGGTGGAACAGCAATACGCCAAAGCGCTCCTCCAGCTTGCGCACTTGGTCCGACACCGCAGGCTGGGTAAGAAACAGCTTTTCCGCCGCGCGGGTAAAGCTGCCGTGCACGGCCACCGCGTGGAAAGCCTTGAGTTGTGCGTGGGAAACCGACATGACCACCTCAGTAACAAGCTGAGCTTATGTGTGTAATACGATAAATCGATTTTATTTATTTTAGCGCAACTGTTTCCATGCATGTCAGCCCGACGCTGGCACCACGAATGCCGCCAGGGCCATGGTGCCCACACGGTGCCATCTGACCCGATGACAGCGTTGTCATCGCTGTGCGTAACACAAGAACAAGACAGGCGTTTCTTCACATTCTGCCGGCACACTTGAGCAAGAGGTCAGACTCACATGAATCAATCCCTAGCCGCGTTCAAACGCTGGCGCATCCAGATTTTCGCCATCACCTGGCTGGCCTACGCCGCCTTCTACTTCACCCGCAAAGCCTTCTCGGTGGCCAAGCTGGGCATCGCCGAAGACCCAAGTTTCATGCTCGACAAGGCCGCCATGGCCAACCTCGACGCCATCTACCTGGCCGCCTATGCCGTGGGCCAGTTCACCTGGGGTATGCTTGCCGACCGCTTCGGCCCGCGTGTGGTGGTGCTCGGCGGGTTGCTGATTTCCGCGGTGGCGGCGGTGGTGATGGGCAGTTACGCCACCTTCCCGATCTTCGCTACCTGCATGCTGGTGCAGGGCCTGGCGCAATCCACCGGTTGGGCCGGGTTGTGCAAGAACATCGGCAGCTTCTTCCCGGCCTCGCAGCGGGGGCGGGTGTTGGGCCTTTGGAGCTCCTGCTATGCCTTCGGCGGCCTGGTGGCCTCGCCGTTCGCCGGCTGGTGGGCGTATACCCTGGTCGGCACCTGGCATGCGGCGTTCTTCTCCAGTGCTGCCGTGGTGGCGCTGGTGGCGGTGCTGTTCTTCTTCCTGCAGCGCAACAAGCCAGAGGACGTCGGCCTGCCGGCAGTGGAACCCGAGCCGCAGAGCATGGCCCCGGCCGACAACCTGTGCAGCCTGTGGGCGCCGCTGAAGGAAATTCTGCGCAACCGCACGGTGATGACCCTGGGCCTGGCGTACTTCCTGCTGAAGCCGGCGCGCTACGCCATTCTGCTGTGGGGCCCGGTGATCGTTTTCGAGCAGATGCCCTCGGTGGGCAAGGTCGGTGCGGCAATCATCCCCACCGCCTTCGAACTGGCCGGGCTGCTTGGCCCGATCATGATCGGCCTGGCCTCCGACAAACTGTTCGGCGCCCGGCGCATGCCGGCCTGCGTGATCAGCCTGGTGCTGCTGACCGTGACCCTGGCGGCGTTCATGGCGGCCATGCACACCGGCAGTGTGATGCTGGTGGTGGCCTTGCTGTTCGTCATGGGCCTGACCCTGTACGGGCCAGATTCGATGATCAGCGGCGCGGCGGCCATCGACTTCGGCACCGCCAAGGCTGGCGCCACCGCGGCCGGCTTCGTCAATGGCTGCGGTTCGGTGGGGGCGGTGCTGGGCGGGCTGCTGCCGGGTTACTTCGATGGCGTCACGGTGTTCATCGTGTTCGCCGGCTGCGCGCTGTTCTCGGCCCTGGTACTGCTGCCGCACTGGAACAGCCGCCCGGCCAGCCATGCGCAAAGCGCTGACGTGGCACCGAACACCAGCATGGCAATCAAGCCACTGCGTACCTAAAGGAAAGCGAGCGAATGAGACCCTTCTGGCTGCAACAGGCCCTGGAATCGACCCAGGAGGCGGTGTGCCCACCGCTGCAAGGCGATGCCCGTTGCGATGTGTGCATCGTGGGTGGTGGCTACACCGGCCTGTGGACGGCGCTGATGCTCAAAGAGGCGGTGCCGGCCTTGGATGTGGTGCTGATCGAGGCCGACATTTGTGGTGCCGGAGCCAGTGGTCGCAATGGCGGTTGTGCCTTGTCCTGGTCGGCCAAGTACTTCACCCTCGAACGCCTGTTCGGGGTGGCCGAGGCGGTGCGCCTGGTGCGCGAGTCGGAGCGCAGCATCGGCGACATCGGCGCGTTCTGCGCCGCCAATGGCATCGACTGCGACTACCGCCTGGACGGTACGCTGTACACGGCTACCAATGCAGCCCAGGTCGGTGCCACCGATGCGGTGATCGCCGCGCTGGAGCACAAGGGTATCAACTCGTTCCGCCGCTTGCCGCTGGAGCAGGTGCAGCGTCTGGCAGGTTCTGCGCGGCACCTGGAAGGCTGGTTCTCGCCGGCCGCCGCCACGGTGCAGCCGGGCAAGCTGGTGCGCGGTTTGCGCCGGGTGGCCTTGCAGCGCGGGGTGCGCATCTTTGAGGGTACCGCCATGACCGGCCTGGAGCATGGCGCCCCGGTGCAGGTGCGCACGGCCCATGGCACGCTGCGCGCCGATCGCGTGGTGCTGGGCCTCAACGCCTGGATGGCGCGGGCCTTCCCTCAGTTCGAGCGCAGCGTGGCGATTGTCTCCAGCGACATGGTGATAACCGAACCGTGCCCCGAGCTGCTGCGCCAGATCGGCCTGGACAGCGGCATCAGCGTGCTCGACTCGCGCATTTTCGTGCACTACTACCACAACACCTCCGATGGCCGGCTGATGCTCGGCAAGGGCGGCAACACCTTCGCCTATGGCGGGCGCATGTTGCCGGTTTTCGACCAGCCGTCGCCGTACCGACCCTTGCTGCGCGAAAGCCTTGGCGAGTTTTTCCCAGCCTTGGCCGAAGTGCCACTGGCGGCCAGCTGGAACGGGCCGTCGGACCGCTCGGTGACCGGCTTGCCGTTCTTCGGGCGCTTGGACGGGCAGGGCAATGTGTTCTACGGCTTTGGCTACTCCGGCAGCGGCGTTGGCCCGTGCCACATGGGCGGGCAGATTCTTTCGTCGCTGGCGCTGGGGCTGGACAACCCATGGACCCGCTCGCCACTGGTCAAGGGGCCGCTCGGCCTGTTCCCGCCCGAGCCGATTCGCTACCTGGGTTCGCTGATGGTGCGCAATGCCATCCGCCGCAAGGAGCATGCCGAAGACCGTGGTGTGCGCCCGCGCCGGTTGGACGTGCGCTTGGCGCGGTTTGCCGCGGCGGCGGGCAAGGCCGATAAAGGCTGACGAGATTTCTTGTCGATCCCATGCTTGAGGGCGTATAAAATGCACCCACTTTTGGCCGGTCGCTTCCTGAACCGGCCGCTGAAACAAGAGAGTCGACATGGGCGCACAGTGGAAAGCCAAACATAGAGAAACAGCGGCCAATGCCAAAGGCAAGATCATGGGCAAGCTGTCCAAGGAAATCCAGATCGCTGCCAAGTCGGGCGCCGACCCCGACATGAACCCGCGCCTGCGCCTGGCCATCGTGCAAGCCAAGAAGGCTTCGATGACCCGCGAGACCCTGGACCGGGCGATTCGCAAGGGTGCCGGCCTGGACGGTGACGCCGTGCAGTACCACGCGGTGAGCTATGAAGGCTTCGCACCGCACCAGGTACCGCTGATCGTCGAGTGCCTGACCGACAACATCAACCGTACCGTCGCGCAAATCCGTGTGCTGTTCCGCAAGGGCCAGCTGGGTGCCAGCGGTTCGGTGGCGTGGGACTTCAACCATGTGGGCTTGATCGAAGCCACGCCTGCAAGCACTGACGCCGACCCGGAAATGGCCGCCATCGAAGCCGGCGCCCAGGACTTCGAGGACGGTGAGGAAGAGGGCTCGACCCTGTTCATCACCGACACCACCGACCTGGACGCGGTGCAGAAGGCGTTGCCCGAGCATGGCTTCACCGTCACCTCGGCGAAGATCGGCTACACGCCGAAAAACCCGGTAAGCGCCGCCAGCCTGAGTGCTGAAGCGCTGGCTGAGGTTGAAGCGTTCCTCGAAGCGATCGACGAGAACGATGACGTGCAGAACGTCTACGTTGGTCTGACCGCTTAAAAAGCCGGGGCCGCGTTGCGGCCCATTCGCGGCACAAGGCCGCTCCCACAAGGGAATGCAAAACCCATGTAGGAGCGGCCTTGCGCCGCGAAACGAGGGCAAAGTCCTCGCTTGCGATCTGGACCGAGCCCCGATGAACCCCACCTTCGCCTCCCTCAGCCTCGCCCACCTGCGTACCCTCGACCACCTGCTGCAGCTGAAAAACCTCAGCCACGCCGCCGAGCGCCTGGGCGTCAGCCAGTCGGCCCTGAGCCGCCAGCTGGCCAACCTTCGCGAAGCCTTCGACGACCCGCTGCTGGTGCGCCAGGGCCGTGGCTACGTGCTCAGCGAGTACGCCGAAGCCCTGGTCGAACCCTTGCGCCAAGTGCTCGAAGAGCTGCACGCCCTGCGCCAGCCTGCCGCCTTCGACCCGGCGCGCTGCGAGCGGCGCTTCTGCCTGGCGGCCTCGGACTATGTGGCTGAACACATGCTGCCGCTGCTGGTGGCGGCGCTGGAGCGTGAAGCGCCGGGCGTATCGCTGGAGTACCGCACCTGGCAGGCTGGCCAATATGCTTTGTTGGCCAGTGGCGAAATCGACCTGGCTACCACCTTGTTCGACGAGTCGCCACCCAACCTGCACGGCCGCTTGCTGGGCGAAGACCGCGCCGTGTGCCTGATGCGCCACGATCACCTGCTGGCCGCGCATGCCGCGCTCAGCCAGGCCGATTACCTGGCGTACAAGCATGTGCGCATTTCCGGCGGTGGCGACAAGGACAGTTTCATCGACCGCCACCTGCGTGCGCAGGGCCTGCAGCGGCGTATCAGCCTGGAAGTGCCGTTTTTTTCCGCTACGGTCAAAGTCATTGCCAATAGCCAGGCGGTGGCTACGGTTCCCGAGCACATTGCCCGGCAGTTGTGCCGCTTGCATGACCTGGCCTGGCGGCCGCTGGGCTTCATCGACCACAGCCAGCGCTACTGGGTGGTGTGGCACCAGCGGCTGCAGGCTTCGGCCGAGCACCGCTGGTTGCGCAACCGGGTGTTCGAGCTGTGGCGCCAGTCGCAGTTCGGCGTGCAGGGCGGGCATGCGGGTTTGCCATAGCAGGTATGCGCAAGGCGGGGTTATTCGGTTTGGCATAGGTGCCTAGACTGGGGGCATTGTGTTGCCGAAACCGGCAGTGGAAAAACCACAGGAGAGCCCACGTGACCCCCGAACAATTCCGTCAGTACGGCCACCAACTGATCGACCTGATCGCCGACTATCGCCAATCTGTCGGCGAACGCCCGGTCATGGCCCAGGTCGAGCCTGGCTACCTGAAGGCCGCGTTGCCCGGAGCCGCGCCCCAGCAAGGCGAACCCTTCGAGGCCATCCTCGACGACGTCAATCAACTGGTCATGCCCGGTCTGTCTCATTGGCAGCACCCAGACTTCTACGGCTATTTCCCCTCCAACGGCACCCTGTCCTCGGTGCTGGGTGACTTCCTCAGCACCGGCCTGGGCGTGCTGGGCCTGTCGTGGCAATCCAGCCCGGCCCTGAGTGAACTGGAAGAAACCACCCTCGACTGGCTGCGCCAACTGCTCGGCCTGTCTGGCCAATGGAGTGGGGTAATCCAGGACACTGCCTCGACCAGCACACTGGTAGCGCTTATCAGCGCCCGCGAGCGCGCCACCGACTATGCCTTGGTACGCGGTGGCCTGCAGGCCGAAGCCAAGCCTTTGATCGTGTATGTCAGCGCGCACGCCCACAGTTCAGTGGACAAGGCTGCGCTGCTGGCCGGTTTTGGCCGCGACAATATTCGCCTTATCCCCACGGACGAGCGTTATGCCCTGCGCCCTGAGGCATTGCAGGCGGCGATCGAACTGGACCTGGCTGCCGGCAACCAGCCATGCGCCGTCGTGGCCACCACCGGCACCACGACGACCACCGCCCTCGACCCGTTGCGCCCGATCGGCGAGATCGCCCAGGCCCACGGCCTGTGGCTGCATGTGGATTCGGCCATGGCCGGCTCGGCGATGATTCTGCCCGAGTGCCGCTGGATGTGGGACGGTATCGAATTGGCCGACTCGGTGGTGGTCAATGCGCACAAGTGGCTGGGTGTGGCCTTCGATTGTTCGATCTACTACGTGCGCGATCCCCAGCACCTGATCCGGGTGATGAGCACCAACCCTAGCTACCTGCAATCGGCGGTGGATGGCGAGGTGAAGAACCTGCGTGACTGGGGCATCCCGCTGGGCCGTCGGTTCCGCGCATTGAAGCTGTGGTTCATGCTGCGCAGCGAGGGCGTCGACGCGTTACAGGCGCGGCTGCGGCGAGACCTGGACAATGCCCAGTGGTTGGCGAAGCAGGTTGAGGCAACGGCGCAATGGGACGTGTTGGCGCCGGTGCAGTTGCAAACCTTGTGCATTCGCCATCGGCCGGCGGGGCTGGAAGGGGAAGCGCTGGATGCGCACACCAAGCGCTGGGCGCAGCGGCTGAATGCGTCTGGGGACGCGTATGTGACGCCTGCGACGTTGGATGGGCGATGGATGGTACGGGTTTCGATTGGGGCGCTGCCGACCGAGCGCGAGCATGTCGAGAAACTGTGGGAAACACTGCAAGAAGTGGTCAAAGGCTGAGATTGCAGGGGCCGCCTTGCGGCCCATTCGCGGGCTTGCCCGCTCCCACAGGATCGCATCGAGGCTGAAGCTGATGCGGTGCTTGTGGGAGCGGGCAAGCCCGCGAATGGGCTGCAAAGCAGCCCCTGCGGTCTATCAGTGACTCACCGCCTGAATGCTGCCTTTACGGCTAGCCTCATACGCTTCCTTCGCCATCGGCTTGGCCTCTGGGTTACCCAGGTCTTCCATCGCCAGGCGGTGGGTTTCCGGGGCGATGTAGGCCGCCAGGGCGCACACGCAGGTGATGAAGAACGCCAGCCCACCGACGACCAGCGGGATGTTTTCCGAACCTGGCGGGGCAACCAGGGCGAACAGCGCCGGCAGCATGGCGGTCAGCATGGTGCCGATGTTCTGCGCGATGGCCATGGCCGAAACACGGTAGCGGGTGTGGAACAGCTCTGGGTAGAAGCTTGGGAACACCGCGTTGTAGCCTTGGTAAACCATGCCCCACATGATGATCGAGGCGGCGAACGCCATGGGCACGTTCTGGATGCTGATCGCATACAGGTAGACGAAGGCCAGCAGGCCAGAGCCCAGGCAACCCGCGATCATGGTCGGGCGACGGCCGATCTTGTCCGACAGGTTACCCACGAACGGGATCACCAGCACCGCGACGATGTTGCCGACCACCGGGATCCACAAGTACACGCTCTTGTCGAAGCCGATGCCATAGGCCGGTTGTACCGCGTAGGCGGCACCGAAAATGGTGGCCACGACCGGGATCACGTTCATCAGTGCCATGAACATCACCAGCACCATGTGCTTCCAGCTGTGGCGGAAGGCTTCGCTGATTGGCGACTTGGCCACCTTGTCCTGCTTCTCTTCCTTCACGAACGCCGGGGTTTCGTGCACTTCCTTACGGATGATGAAGCCGGCAATCAGCACGATGGCGCTCATCAGGAACGGAATCCGCCAGCCCCATTCGGTGAAGGCTTCGCTGGGCATGAAGTAAGCCAGTGGCAGGAACACCGCTGCCGCCAGCACCTGGCCCGCTTGCACACCTTGCAAGGTGAAGCTGGCGTAATAGCCTCTTCGACCAAACGGCGCGTGTTCCATGATCATGGAGCTCGCCCCGGAGATTTCCCCGGCCACCGCAAAGCCCTGGATCAAGCGCAGCACCACCAGCAAGGCCGGGGCCAGGTAACCGATGTCGTGATAGGTGGGCAGCAGGCCTACGGCCATGGTCGACAGGCCCATCAGGAACATGCACAGCAGCAGTACGTTCTTGCGGCCGCGGGTATCACCCCAGTGGCCCAGCACGAAGGCGCCGACCGGGCGCGCCAGGTAGCCCACGCCGTAGGTGGCCAACGAGGCGATGATGGCCATTTTCGGGTCGGTGTTGGGGAAGAAAATCTGCGGGAAAATCAGTGCGGCGGCCTGGGCATAGATGAAGAAGTCGTAGTACTCGAGTGCCGAGCCTATCCATCCACTGGCGGTCGCTTTCTTTGCTTGCGAGCTGGAGTGAGCCATCGTTGTCTCCGTTGTTATTGTTGTTTGCGCAGGTTCCGCCAGAGGTTATGCCAAGGCAGGAGGCAACGGTCGGTGTGCCTGCGTCTGTGGTTCATGTTGACCACGGGCCAGCGGTCTAGCAATTCGCTAAAACGGGTTTTGTGCGATAATCGAACGAAAAACTAACCATTCCGTACAAAGATATTGAAGCGACGACTTTACCTGCGAATAATCGATCGTGCCATAAACGGTGGCAGGGGATTTTCCCGACTGGCACCGTATTCTTCTAACAACAAGGAACTCCCGCCATGCAGCGTTCGATCGCTACCGTGTCCTTGAGCGGCACCCTGCCGGAAAAGCTCGAAGCCATCGCCGCCGCCGGTTTCGACGGCGTCGAGATCTTCGAAAACGACCTGCTCTATTACGCCGGCAGCCCACGCCAGGTGCGCCAGATGTGCGCCGACTTGGGGATTGCCATCACCTTGTTCCAGCCGTTTCGCGACTTCGAAGGCTGCCGTCGCGACCGCCTGCAGAAAAACCTCGACCGCGCCGAACGCAAGTTCGACTTGATGCAAGAGCTGGGTACCGACCTGGTGCTGGTGTGCAGCAACGTCCAGGCCGATGCCCTGGGCGACGAGCAACTGCTGGTCGACGACCTGCGCCTGTTGGGCGAGCATGCCGGCAAGCGTGGCCTGCGCATTGGTTACGAAGCCCTGGCTTGGGGCCGCCACGTCAACACCTACCAGCAAGTGTGGAACCTGGTGCGCCAGGCTGACCACCCGGCCCTCGGGATGATCCTCGACAGCTTCCACACCCTGTCGTTGAAGGGCGACCCAAGCGCGATCCGCGACATCCCCGGCGACAAGATCTTCTTCGTGCAAATGGCCGATGCGCCGATCCTGGCCATGGATGTGCTGGAGTGGAGCCGCCACTTCCGCTGCTTCCCGGGGCAGGGTGAAATGGACATGGCCGGCTTCCTCGCGCCAATCCTCGCCACGGGCTACCGTGGGCCGCTGTCGCTGGAAATTTTCAACGACGGCTTCCGCGCCGCGCCGACCCGGCAGAATGCCGCCGACGGCTTGCGTTCGCTGCTGTATCTCGAAGAGCAAACCCGCTTGCGCCTGGAGCAGGAAAACACGCCGATCGAACCTGGCGTCCTGTTCACCCCGCCAGCGGCCAGCGCCTATGACGGCGTGGAGTTCCTGGAATTTGCGGTGGACGAAGCCGTCGGCGCGCGCCTGGGCGGTTGGCTGAAGCGCCTGGGCTTCGCCGAAGCCGGCAAGCACCGCAGCAAAGCAGTGCAGTTGCTGCGCCAGGGCGATATCAACATTGTGCTGAACGCCGAGCCGTACTCCTTCGGCCACAACTTCTTCGAGGCCCATGGCCCGTCGCTGTGCGCCACTGCGCTGCGGGTCAAGGACCAGCAGGCCGCCCTGAAGCGCGCCACCGCCTTCCGTGGCCAGCCGTTCCGCGGCCTGGTCGGCCCTAACGAATGCGAAGTGCCGGCGGTGCGTGCACCGGATGGCAGCCTGCTGTACCTGGTAGAGCAGGGCACAGCCGGCCACACCCTGTACGACACCGATTTCAGCCTGGACAAGCACGCAGTCGCTACCGGCGGCCTGCGCCGTATCGACCACATGGCCCTGGCCCTGCCGGCAGAATCGCTGGACAGCTGGGTGCTGTTCTACAAGAGCTTGTTCGACTTCGCCGCCGACGACGAAGTGGTGCTGCCCGACCCATATGGGCTGGTCAAGAGCCGCGCCCTGCGCAGCCAATGCGGCACCTTGCGCCTGCCGTTGAACATCTCGGAAAACCGCAACACCGCCATCGCCCATGCGCTGTCCAGCTACCGGGGTTCGGGTGTGCACCACATCGCCTTCGATTGTGACGACATCTTCCGTGAAGTGGCACGGGCCAAGCTGGCCGGGGTGCCGCTGCTGGAAATCCCGCTGAATTACTACGACGACCTGGCGGCGCGTTTCGATTTCGACGACGAGTTCCTCAGCGAGTTGGCCTACTACAACGTGCTGTACGACCGCGACGCCCAGGGTGGCGAGCTGTTCCACGTGTACACCGAGCCGTTCGAGGAGCGTTTCTTCTTCGAAATCATCCAGCGCAAAGGTGGCTATGCCGGCTACGGCGCGGCCAACGTCGCGGTGCGCCTGGCCGCCATGGCCAAGGCCCGCAGCGGCGCGGCGCGCAAGCCGGTGCTGTAAACCGGCCACATTCCTGTAGGAGCAGCCACCATCAGCAACGACTGCGGCACCGCGCTCTGCGGGTGCTGTGGCTCCTGCAGACTGACCAGCCGCAACCCCGCCATGTCCAGCGCGTTCAGCCAGCTGGCCAGGGTACGGAAATACCACGGCATCGGTTGCCAGTGCCCAGTAAAACCGGCAAATGATTCTTCCCGCCAGCCATCCTGATAATCCCCGCCGGCCACGCTCCATGGGTGCAAGGTCTGGATCACCAGCGCACCGCTTGGCTCCAGCAATGTATTCATCGCCGCCAACAGCGGAATAATGTCCTGATGCAACAGCGCGAAGTTGGCGCAGATCAGGTCGTAGCCGGTGCCAACACAGGCCTGCCCCTCGGCCAGTTGCGCGTAACTGGCCAAGTGCACCTCGGCAGCGCCAGCAGCCCGCGCGGCCTCCACCAGCGCCCGGTCACCATCGACGCCCACCGCCTCGATCCCACGGTCGTCCAGCGCGCGCAGCAGCCAGCCCTCACCACAGCCCAGGTCGAGTACCCGTTCCGGCTGGCGGCCGAGGATCGCCAGCAGGATGGCCTGGTCGGTGACTTGACGACGGCTCTCGATGGCGCCGCTGCGCACGGCATCGATCCAGGCCTGGGCGTTGTGCTGCCAGCTGTCGAGGAGTGCGTCTTCAGGGGTGTGCATGGCGATCTCCCGTTGCGGTTCAGCCGGCCGCGGTGCGCTGCCTTTTGACGTGGTACATGTGCCCGTCAGCATGGCGCAGCAGCATGTCGGCATCATTGCCATCTTCGGGGAAACAGGCCACACCGATGCTGCAGGACGGCGTGTCGATACCGGTAAATTCGGCACCGAGTGGCTCGGTCATGGCCGTCAGAATCTGTGTCAATTGTTCGGCAATGGCCTGCGGTGATGTGCAATCGGGCAGCAATACGGTGAATTCGTCACCGCCCATCCGCGCCACCGTGCCGGCTGCCCCCACGCAATCCTCCAGGCGCCGAGCCAGCGCACAGAGCAGCCGGTCACCCACGCTGTGCCCGTGATTGTCGTTGATCTTCTTGAAGTCATTGATATCGAGGAACAGCAACGCCAGCGGGCGGTTGTGGCGGCGGGCCAGGGCAAGGGCAGTGTCCAGGCGCTCATTGAACATGGCCCGGTTGGCCAGCCGGGTCAGCGGGTCGTGGTGGGCGAGGAAGCGCAGTTCCTCTTCGGCCTCGTGTAAAGCGGTCACATCCCGCGCCACACCGATTCGTGCTTGAGCCTCTTCGGACCAGCTGGCCGCCCACAGGATGTGCACGACGCTGCCATCCTTGCGCACATAGCGGTTGCGGAAGTCGTAGTGCGACTGGCCGTTCATCACCCGCACAATCGAGGCGCGCGTGGCTGCGAGGTCGTCAGGGTGCATGTAGTCGGTGATCAGTGTGCCGACCAGTTCGCAGGCTTTGTAACCTAACAGCACTTCGCAGGCATCACTGACGAAGACGATCTGGTTGTCCCTGTCGACCACGAACACCGTGTCCAGCATCAGGTGGATCAGCCTGGGGTACAAGGCTTGCAAGTCTACGGGCATGGTTCAGGACGTCCGCGGCAGGGTGACCGATCATAGCGCGAAGGAATACGTCGCAGCTATGGAAAGTCGGCGTCAGTTGCTCACCATCAGTTCTGGCCCCAGGTAGTTGTTGACCTGCTCGATATCGTCATCCCCAAGGCTCCCCACCGAGGAGGCCAGACGCAGCCGTGACATCAGGTAGTTCAACTTGGCCTCGAACAGATCATGGCGGGCGTCATACAGCAGCTCCTCGGCGTTGAGCACATCCGAGTTGGTGCTGGTGCCGCCCTCCTTGAAGCCCTTGCGGGTCGAGGTCAGCGAGCGTTCGTTGGAGGCCACGGCCTTTTCCAGCGCATGAACGCGCAGGGCGCCACTCTGCACGCCACGGTACTCGCGGGTGGTATCGGAAATCACTTCCTGGCGGGTGGCATCGAGTTCGTCCAGGGCCTTGGAGCTGTTGGCGCTGGCCTGGCGAGTCAGGGCGCTGGTGCTGCCGCCACTGTACAGCGGAATGTTCAGCTCCAGCCCGATCGAGCTGTAGTGGTTGCGCTGGTTCAACTCGGAAATCGACTGGCTGCTGCCAGCGGTATAGCCCGCCACGAAATCCAGGGTAGGGTAGTGCCCGGCGCGGGCGCGGTTGACTTCTTCTTCGGCCAGCTCGTAGTTGTGCCGGCGCGCATGAATCAGCGGGCTGTCGGCCTGGGCTTTCACCAGCCAGTCCTGCAAGTTGCCCGGCATCAGCGGCGGCGTGGCGAAGCCAGGCTGCAAGGTGGTCAGCGACTGCGGGGTTTCGCCTATGTATTCCTCCAGTTTGCGTCGGGCGTTGACCAGGTTGTCCTGGGCCTCGATCAGGTCGGCTTCGGCCAGGTCGCGGCGGGCCACCGATTCGTCGACATCGGTGATGGTGCCGGCCCCCAGCTCCTTGCGCCGCTTCGCCGACGCCAGTTGCTCTTCGAAGGCGTTCAGCTTGGCCTTGGCCAGGGTGATGGTTTCGCTGGCCAGCAGCACATCGAAGTAGGCGTCGGCCAGGCGCACGGCGGCGTCCTGGCTCTTGGCATCGAACACCGCCACGCTGTAGTCGGCCCGTTGCTGGCCCTGGCGGTACTCGGCCATCTTCTGCTTGTTGAACAGCGGTTGGCGCAGGCGCACATTGGCACCCTTTGAGTCATAGTCCAGGTCGTTGTCCTGGCCATTCTGGCGCTGGCTGCCATTGACCTTGTTGAAGTAGGCCGCCGCGTTGATCTGCGGCAGCAGGCCCGCTTCGCCGATGGCGCGGTTTTCGCCGCCGGCTTGTTTTTCATGCACCGCGGCGCGGTAGATCGGGCCTTGGTACTGCAGCAGGTCCCAGGCTTCCTTCAGGTCCATGGCACTGGCCGGAACGGCCACCCCCAGCAGGCACAACAGCAGGCATGGGCGTTTCATCTCATTGCTCCTTGAACGCGGCGTCCACGCGTTCGAGCATGGGTTTGAGCAGGTAGCTGAGCAGGTTGCGTTCGCCGGTCTTGATGGTGACGGTGGCTGGCATGCCAGGACGGATATGGTTGCTGCCCAGCAGCCCCATACCGGCCGGCGTCACTTCCACCTGGGCCAGGTAGAACGGCTGCTTGCTTTCTTCGTCGAGCAGGCGGTCGGCGGAAATGGTCTTCACCCGCCCGGGAATGTTCGGCGTCTGCGCGTGGTTGAACGCCGGGAAGGCGATGTCCACGGCCAGGCCTGGCACCATCTTGTCGATGGCCTGTACCGGGATCATGGCATCGACCTGCAGCGGCTGGTCCAGCGGCACCACTTCCATGATCTTGGCGCCCGGCTGGATGATGCCGCCGACCGTGGCGATGCTCAGGCCCTGGACCATGCCGTCGATCGGCGAGCGGATCACCGTGTGGGTCACTTCGTAGTCCAGCGCGCGCAAGCGGTCGGCCAGGGTGGTGTTTTCCTTGGCGGTGTCGGTCAGCTGCGACTCCACTTCCTTCAGGTAGTCGTGCTGGCGCTGCAATATGCGCAGCTTGATTTCGGTAGCCTGGCTGCGCGCCCGGGCAATGTTGTTGAGGTTTTCGGCCTGGCCTGCGGCCAGGTCGGCATTGCTGCGCTCCAGTTCCAGCAGGCGGTTGCGCGGTACATAGCCTTCGGCGGCGAGCACCCGGGTGCCTTGCAGCTCCTGGTTGAGGAAGCCGATCTGCGAGGCGCGGGCGCCATATACCTGCTGCAGGCCCTTGAGTTGCACCGCCGAGGCCGTGAGGTTTTCTTCGAGGATGCTCAGCTCACCGGCAAGCCCCGCGCGACGGGTGTCGAGCAGCCGTTGCTGCAGGTCCATGGCTGCCAGCAGGCGTGGGTCGTTGCCATAGTGTTCGAGCAGGGCAGGGTCGAACGTGACGCTGTCGCGGCCGTCACGTTCGGCTTCCAGGCGGTTTTCCACGGTTTTGCTGACAATGTACTGGGCGCTGAGCGCGCCTTGTTCGGCCACCGCGCGCAGGGCATCGAGGCGCACCACTTCCTGGCCTTTTTTCACCACATCGCCTTCGCGCACCAGGATCGCCTCGACCGTGCCACCGCTCAGGTGTTGTACCGCCTTGCGGTTGCTGGTGACCTTGACCGTGCCGGTGGCGACCACCCCGGCGTCCAGTGGCGCCAGGCACGACCACAGCAGGAAACCGCCAAAGCCGGCAATGACCATCCATACGCCCCAGCGTGCCGGGCGGCCTGCATCCAGGTCGATCAGGTGATTGGCTTCGGCAGGGATCAGTTCGGCGTGTTGCGTCATCTGCATGATCGGCTACTCCCGTACTTTTACCGAAGCCAGTGGGGCGGCAGCGGCCGCCGGAATCACCGCAGCCTTGCGCAACGCAGCGAAGACTTCGTCACGGCTGCCGAGCATGTGCACGGCACCGTCGCGCAGCATCAGTATCTGGTCGACCGCGCACAGCACATTGGGCCGGTGGGAAATCAGGATTACCGTGGCCCCGCGTGCCTTGAGCTCGGCCAGGGCATCGACCAGGGCCTTTTCGCCGACGTCATCGAGGTTGGCGTTAGGCTCGTCCAGCACCACCAGGTTGGGCTCGCCATACAACGCACGGGCCAGGGCGATGCGTTGCTTCTGGCCGCCGGACAACGGGCTGCCATCGGCGGCCAGGCGGGTGTCGTAGCCCTGCGCGAAGCGCAGGATCATGTCGTGTACGCCACTGCTGCGAGCGGCGCGGATCACCGCGTCGCTGTCCACCTCGGCAAAGCGTGCGATGTTTTCGGCGATGGTGCCTTCGAACAGCTCCACGTCTTGTGGCAAGTAGCCCAGCCAAGGGCCCAGTTCGGCCTTGTTCCAGGTGAAGATATCGGCGCCGTCCAGGCGCACCTTGCCGGCCTGGGCCGGCCACACCCCCACCAGCAGGCGGGCAAGGGTGGACTTGCCCGAAGCGGACGGGCCGATGATGCCAAGGCTGTCGCCCGGGGCCAGGCTGAAGCTCACTCCGCGCACGATGCTGGTGTTGCTGCCGGGGGCGCCAGCGATCACGTTTTCCACGGCCAGCATGCCCATCGGACGCTGCAGGGACATGCTCGGTGGCCGCTGCGGATAGTCCTGCAGCAGGTCGTTGAGCCGGCCCCAGGCCAAGCGGCAGCCGAGCAACTGCTTCCAGGCAGCGATCACCTGTTCCACCGGGCCCAATGCGCGGCCGGTCAGGATCGAGCAGGCGATCATCATGCCGGGGGTGATCTTGCCCTCGATCGCCAGCAGTGCCCCGGTCCCAAGAATCAGCGACTGCAAGGTGATACGCACGAAGCGCCCGGTGCTGCTGATCAGCGCGGCGCGGTCGGAGGCCAAGGTCTGCATTTGCAGGATGCGCAAGTGCCCCTGGTACCAGCGCTTGCCGATTGACGGCAGCATGCCCATGGCCTCGATCACTTCGGCGTTGCGCAAGTTGTTGTTGGCGTAGCTGGCCGACGACATGGCCGCCTGGTTGGCTTCGGCCAAGGGCTTTTGCGTGGCCTTTTCCGTGAGGTAGGCCAGGCCCACCAGGATCAGCGAACCGAGTGTCGTGACCAGCCCGAGCCACGGGTGGATCAGGTAGCAGACCAACAGGTAGATCGGCGTCCAGGGCGCATCGAAGAAGGCGAACAGGCCGTTGCCGGTCACAAACTGGCGCACCTGTGCCAGGTCCTGCAGGGCCTGGGCCGGGTTGCCGCCGGCGCGGCTGAGGTTGCGCTCGAAGGCGGCGCTGAACAGGCGCCGGTTGAGGTTCATATCCAGGCAGTTGCCGACCCGGATCAGCACCCGGGTGCGAACCATCTCCAGCGCCGACATCAGCAGGAACAGCCCGACCACCAGCAGGGTGAGCATGGTCAAGGTCGTGACGTTACGGCTGACCAGGGCACGGTCATACACCTGCAGCATATAAATGGCTGGCGTCAACATCATGACGTTGATCACGCCGCTGAAGGCGGCCAAGGCGTAGAAGCTGCGGCGCAAGCGAAACAACACGTCGGCCAGCTCGGAGCGGGTGCGCGGTGGCTTAGGCATCGGGGGCCTCCCTTTATCACAAAGCGGGAAGCCCTTGCGGCGCCCCGTACAACGGTAGTTGTGGCTTCTTGGTCGGCGCGCAGGCGGGTCGCTCTCAGGGCGAATAGTCCAAAACGCTGCGTTGCTCCCACATGCTGGAGCGTAGGTTGCAACGAAACATTCGGTAATATCTTTTTGCTCTATAAATACTTTGAACTTTTCATAAGTGCCATGAAAACAGTTAGTTGCATCGCATTATCATCGGCAGACGATATTTTTGACGGGATATTGACAAGCTTTTCGCCTACGACTTTAGTCTGATGTATTCGGGCCCTGTGCGAGCTGGGGTCGATACATGTGCGTTACACCGCTGTTTCGCACAATTAACAAGGCCTCCGCTGTGTCAGCGGCGGCCGGCTTGTCGGCGATGAGGCCAGTGGTGCCAGTACTGCACCGCCCACCGGTCCCCAGAACCCATGACCAGATACTGCGCACGTCAACACTGACTGGGCGCGGGAAGGACCCTGTTGCCCTGTGATTTCTCCCGAAAGATCGAGGGCAATTGCAATGGCCAATTTCAGCAAGTCCGACCTGGAATTCATTCTCAAACAGATCTTTATCGCCGAAGCCCATGCAGATGGCGCCAGCCTGATCGACCTGTTGCCCAACAGCCAGGTGCCATTCGGCCTGCGTACCGTGGACGGCAGCTACAACAACCTGGTGGCCGGGCAAAGCGAGTTCGGCGCCTCCGACAACTCATTCCTGCGTCTGCTCGATGCCTCGTACCGTGCCAACTACGTAGGCACCGGCAATGTCGTCGATTCGCAACCCCGTACCATCAGCAACTTGATCGTCGACCAGACGGCGAACAACCCGGCTGCAGTCGAGGCCAACGGTGGCGCCGCCCCGGTAATGAGCCCCGGCATCGATGGGGTGTTCGGCACTGCCGACGACAAGCCGGTGTTCTTCATCCCCAACGTGTCGCCGGACGTCGGCCTCACCGCTGGTTTCAACGCCTGGATGACCTTCTTCGGCCAGTTCTTCGACCATGGCCTGGACCTGGTCACCAAGAGCAGCACCGACATCGTGTTCATCCCGCTGCGCCCGGACGACCCGCTGTACAACGCCAACAGCCCGACCAACTTCATGGTGCTGTCACGCGCCGTACGCACCGCCGGCGCCGATGGCGTGGTGGGCACGGCCGACGACAGCCAGACCAACACCACCTCGCCGTTCGTCGACCAGAGCCAGACCTACAGCTCGCACCCCTCGCACCAGGTGTTCCTGCGTGAGTACACGCTCAACGCCGCAGGCGACCCGGTGGCAACCGGCCGGCTGATCACCAATCGCGACCTTGGCGCGGACGGCAAGTTCGGCACGGCAGACGATGGCAACGGCGAAAATGGCGGCATGGCCACCTGGGCGGTGGTCAAGGCCCAGGCGCGCGACCTGTTGGGCATCAACCTTACCGACGCCGATGTGCACAGCGTGCCGCTGCTGGCCACCGACGCGTACGGCAACTTCCTGCGCGGGCCCAACGGCATGCCGCAGGTGGTCATGCGCGTGAACAACGGTGCCGACGGCATCGCCGGTACCGCCGACGACGTGACCACGCTGGTCGAAGGCAACCGCGCAGCGCCCATCAGCCTGGCCAATGCCGTGAGTACCGGGCATGGTTTCCTCGACGACATCGCCCACAACGCCGAGCCGGTGAAGGTTGGCGGGGTGCTGCAAGCCGACGCCGACAGCGCCGTCGGCAACGCGCAGCCCGTGGGCCCAGGCGGCAACAACCTGACCTACGACAACGAACTGCTCGACGCCCACTACATCGCCGGTGATGGCCGGGTTAACGAAAACATCGGCCTGACTGCTGTGCACCACGTCTTCCACTCCGAGCACAACCGCCTGGTGCAGCAGACCAAGGACACCCTGCTGGCCGCAGGCGACCTGGCGTTCCTCAACGAATGGCTGATCGATGACGTCACCGCCATCCCCACCACGCCCGCCGGCATCGCCGCACTGGTATGGGACGGCGAGCGGCTGTTCCAGGCCGCCAAGTTCGGCACCGAAATGCAGTACCAGCACCTGGTGTTCGAAGAGTTCGCCCGCACCATCCAGCCACAGATCGACGAGTTCCTCGCCCCCAATGGCTACGACACCTCGATCAACCCGGCCATCCTCGCCGAGTTCGCGCATGTGGTGTACCGTTTTGGCCACTCGATGCTCACCGAAACCGTCGACCGCTTCGACCCGGCGTTCAACCCGGTGTCCGGCGACCCGGACAATCCTGACCAGCAACTGGGCCTGATCGCCGCGTTCCTCAACCCGCTGGCGTTCGCCGGCAGCGGTGCCACCGCCGACGAAGCAGCCGGCGCGATCATCCGCGGCGTTACCCGCCAGTTGGGCAACGAAATCGACGAGTTCGTCACCGAAGCCCTGCGCAACAACTTGCTCGGCCTGCCGCTGGACCTGCCGGCGCTCAACATCGCCCGTGGCCGCGACACCGGTATCCCCAGCCTGAACGAGGCGCGCCGCGAGTTCTATGCCGCAACTGGCGACAGCCAGCTCAAGGCCTACATCAGCTGGGCCGACTTTGCCGACCACCTCAAGCACCCGGCGTCGCTGATCAACTTCATCGCCGCCTATGGCACCCACGCCACCATCACCGGGGCCACCACCGAAGCGGCCAAGCGGGCTGCCGCCGTGGCGCTGGTGCTTGGCGGCGAGGGTGCGCCGGCCGACCGCCTGGACTTCCTCAACAGCACCGGTGCCTGGGCCAACGTGACGCTGGCCGGCAAAGACGGCATCGCTGGCACGGCGGACGATATTGCCGGGGTGACGGTCAGCGGGGTCGATGCCATCGACTTCTGGGTCGGCGGCCTGGCGGAGAAGAAAATGCCCTTTGGCGGCATGCTCGGCTCCAGCTTCAACTTCGTCTTCGAGACCCAGCTCGAAGCGCTGCAGAACGGCGACCGCTTCTACTACCTGTCGCGCACGGCGGGCATGAACTTCGGGACGGAACTGGAGAACAACTCCTTTGCCAAGCTGATCATGCTCAACTCCGACGTGACCCACCTGTCCAATACCGTGTTCCTCACGCCAACCTTCACCCTCGAAGTCAACCAGGCCAACCAGTTCACTGGGCTTGGCGCCGACGGCAAGGCTGACCCCACCGGCGGCATCGAGATCAACGGTGTGGAAATCGTACCGCTGGTGATTCGCGACAACCCCGACACGGTCGGGCCAGACAGCAACTTCCTGCACTACACCGGTGAAGATCATGTGGTGCTGGGCGGCACCTCTGGCAATGACATCATCATCTCTGGCGACGGCGACGATACCGTTTACGGCGATGCCGGTGACGATGTCCTTGAGGGCGGCGCGGGCAACGATGCCGTGTTGGGCGGCGCTGGCGACGACATCATCACCGACTCGTTCGGCGACAACCGTCTTGAGGGCAACGCCGGTAACGACGTGATCGTCGCTGGCAGCATGTTGGCAGCCGGCAACCTGATCTTGGGCGGCGACGGCCAGGACTTCATCATCACCACCGAGGACATTTCCACCACCTTCGGCGGCCAGGGCGACGACTTCATCCTCGGTGCCAAGACCAACCTGCCACCCACCGGCAACGAGGGTGACGACTGGATCGAGAAGGGCACCCAGGACGGTGCGCCAGGCGACAACTTCGCACCGCTGCTGGGTGACGAAGTGGTCGGCAACGACATCTTCGTCGGTGGCGGTGGCTTCGACGAAATGATCGGCGAGGGCGGCGACGATATCTTCGTCGGCAGCGATGCCCAGGACAAAATGGATGGCATGTCCGGTTTCGACTGGATCACCAACAAGAATGACAAGGTTGGTGTCACCGTGGACCTGAGTCTGGCCGCATTGGCCCAGCCCCATGGCAATGCACCGAACCAGAACGCTGGCGTGTTCAACCCGGTCGGCGCCTCGCCGGCCAGTATCCTCGACCGCTTCGCCGAGGTCGAAGGGGTGTCCGGTTCGAACTACGCCGACGTGCTCAAGGGCGATGACGTCGATGCCGTGACCATCCTCAACCATGGCGGCGCCACCGGCAGTGCGCTGACCAACGTGGCGCTGATTCGTGGCCTGCAGCAGTTCCTGGCCGATGCAGGCTTGCCGACCACAGGCTTCGCCACTGGCAACATCATGCTCGGCGGCAATGGCAGCGACCTGATCGAAGGCCGTGGCGGCGATGACCTGATCGACGGTGACAAGTGGCTCAATGTGCGCATCGCCGTGTACGCACCGGGTGACGTCAACCACACAGGCCCCGAGATCGCCAGCTTCGACAGCATGGTCGACATGATCCCGTTCATGCTCGATCGCACCTACAACCCAGGCCAGCTCAAGGCCGTGCGGGAAATTTTGCCCGGCACCTCGACGGGCGGCGCGGCCTTCGACACGGCCGTGTTCTCGGGGGTGCAGAGCGAATATGTGGTAACCCAGAACACCAAAGGCACGGCCGATGTTGCCGATGATGTGTGGACGGTGACCGATACCGTGGCCGGCCGCGACGGCGTCGACACCCTGCTGCACATCGAGCGCCTGCAGTTCGCCGACAGCCAGCGCGTGCTGGTGACCGGCGTGAACGCGCAGCCCACTGGCAGCCCAACCATCACCGATGGCAACGGCGGCGCAATTACGGTGGGTGACCTGCTTACGGTGAGCGTGGCCGGCGTGCGTGACGCCGACAACATCAGCGCGGGCAACCCGCTGGGTACGCTTGCCGACCGCTCGGTGTCGTACTACTGGCAATTCGAGGCCGACCCAGGCAGCGGTGTGTTCCAGGACATCATCCTGCTGCCGGCCGGCGACCTGGCATTCCAGAGCGCCGATGGCACCTCGTTCAAGGTGTCGCCAGACCTGGCCGGGCTGAGCCTGCGGGTCAAGGCGATCTACCAGGACGCCCATGGCACTACCGAAGTGCTGTTCTCCGCGCCAACGGCCGTTGTCGAGCCGGGCGCGCCCGTGGTGCCGACGCCGGCCACCCCGGTCGTGGATGCCACAGCCGGGGGCGAGGGGCTGCACATGGTGCGCTCCGACCTCAACTTCATCCTGGCCCAGATCAAGATCGCCGAGGCCGATGCCGCCGGGCAGGACATCCTCTCGCTGATCCCCAACATCCGCGCGCCCCTGGGCCTGCGGGCGGTCGACGGTTCGAACAACAACCTGATGAACCTCAACGGCAATAACAACACCCAGTTCGGTGCCGCCGACAATGTCTTCCCGCGCTTGACCGACCCGGTGTTCAACCCTGCGGAAGGTGCCCCGGCCGGCTTCTTCGGCCCAGGCTCGCCCGCCATTCCCGGTTCGTCGTACCAGCAGACCAGCGGCCCGGTATTCGACTCGCAGCCGCGCACCATCAGTAACCTGATCGTCGATCAAACCTCCAACAACCCGGCGGCCTATGCCACCGCCTATGACCCTGGTGCCGATGGCGTGCTCAACTTCGGCGCCCCTGGCAACGACGACGTGCTCAAGGATGGCGTGCGCATCGTCGCCAGCCCAGGGCTGGATGGCCAGTTCGGCACCACGGACGACCACGATGTGTACCTGTTCGAAAACACCGCTGCCGATGCCGGCTTGTCCGCGCCGTTCAACGCCTGGATGACGTTCTTCGGGCAGTTCTTCGACCATGGCCTGGACCTGGTCACCAAGGGCGGTTCGGGTACCATCTACATCCCGCTGCAACCGGATGATCCGCTGTACGTGGAAGGCGGTTTCACCAACTTCATGGTGGTGACCCGGGCCACCAACCTGCCAGGGCCGGATGGCATCCTCGGCAACGCCGACGACATCCATGAGCACACCAACACCACCACGCCGTTCGTGGACCAGAACCAGACCTACAGCTCGCACCCTTCGCACCAGGTGTTCCTGCGTGCCTATGTGATGACCGACGACGGCCCCATTGCCACTGGCCGGCTGATCACCAACCGCGACCTGGGCGCCGATGGCAAGTTCGGCACCGCCGACGACAGCGAAATCGGCGGCATGGCGACCTGGAAGGTGGTCAAGGCCCAAGCCCGTGACCTGCTGGGCATCAACCTGACCGATGCCGACGTCGACAATGTGCCGCTGCTGGCCACCGACGCCTACGGCAACTTCATCAAGGGGCCCAACGGCTACCCGATGGTGGTGATGAAGGGCCTCGACGGCATTGCCGGCACTGCCGATGACCAGCAGGTCGAAGGCAACCCGCTGGCACCGCTCGACCTGACCAACGCCGTGCGCACCGGGCACCAGTTCCTCGCCGACATTGCCCACAATGCCGTGCCGGTGTTCAGCGGCGGGGTGCTGGCGCCGGATGCCGACAGCGTTGCCGGCAACGCCGTGCCGGTCAACCCGCAGACCGGTGCCAACCTGGCCTACGACAACGAACTGCTGGATGCGCACTACATCGCTGGCGACGGCCGGGTCAACGAAAACATCGGCCTCACCGCCGTGCATGCGATCTTCCACTCCGAGCACAACCGGCTGGTGGCGCAGACCATGGACACCGTGCTCGACTCGCACGACCTGGCCTTCCTCAACGAATGGCTGCTCAACCCGGTGAGTGCATTGCCGGTCACACCGGCCGAGATCGACGCACTGGTGTGGAATGGCGAGCGGCTGTTCCAGGCGGCCAAGTTCGGTACCGAGATGCAGTACCAGCACCTGGTGTTCGAGGAATTCGCCCGTACCGTGCAACCTCGGGTCGACCTGTTCTTTGCCCCGACCCAGGTGTACGACGTGGACCTCGATGCCTCGATCGTGGCCGAGTTCGCCCACACCGTGTACCGCTTCGGCCACTCGATGCTGACCGAGACCGTCGACCGCTTCGACATCGACTTCAACGTCATCAAGGACCCGGCCAGCGCCAACCCTGATCAGCAACTGGGCCTGATCGCAGCGTTCCTCAACCCGCTGGCTTATGCCGCCAGTGGCGTTACCCCCGAGGATGCCACCAGCGCCATCGTGCGCGGCGTCACCCGCCAGGGCGGCAACGAGATTGACGAGTTCGTCACCGAGGCGCTGCGCAACAACCTGCTCGGCCTGCCGTTGGACCTGCCGGCGATCAACATCGCCCGTGGCCGTGACGTGGGCATTCCTTCGCTGAACGCCGTGCGCCGCGACATCTACGGGCAAACCGGTGATACCCAACTCAAGCCGTACACCAGTTGGGTCGACCTGGTGCAGCACCTGAAGCATCCCGAGTCGTTGATCAACTTCATCGCGGCCTATGGCACCCATAGCAGCATCACCGGGGCCACCACGCTGCTGGAAAAACGCGCCGCGGCCATGGCCCTGGTGTTCGGCGGCGAGGGTGCGCCGGCCGACCGCCTGGACTTCCTCAACAGCAGTGGCGCCTGGGCCAATGTGACCCTGCCCGGCGAGGACGGCCTGCTGGGGACCGCCGACGACCTGAAGGCCGTCACCATCACCGGCGTCGATGCCATCGACCTGTGGATCGGCGGCCTGGCCGAAGAGAAGACCCCGTTCGGCGGCATGCTCGGCAGCACCTTCAACTTCGTGTTCGAAAACCAGATGGAGAAACTGCAGGACGGCGACCGCTTCTACTACCTGGAGCGCACCTCTGGCCTGTCGATGAACGCCGAGCTGGAAAGCAACTCGTTCGCCAAGCTGATCATGGCCAACACCTCGGCCACTCACCTGCCGGGCCTGGTGTTCTCCGACCCTGGCTTGTACCTGGAACTGGACCAGAGCAAGCAATACAACGACGGCCTCGGCCATACCGACCCGCTGGGCGAAAACGGCGAGCAGGTGGTGTTCCGCGACAGCCCGCTGACGGCTGGCCCGGACAGCAACTACATCCGCTATGCCGGTGCCGAGCATATCGTGCTGGGCGGCACCAACGGTGACGATATCCTGGTGTCCAGCGAGGGTGACGACACGGTCTGGGGCGATGCCGGCAACGACCGCATCGAGGGTGGCGACGGCAACGACCAGCTGCGTGGTGGTGCCGGCGACGACATCATCAGTGACATGGGCGGTGACGACAACATCCAGGGCGGCGACGGCAACGATGTGCTGCACGGCGGCAATGGCGTCAACCTGATCATCGGCGGTTTCGGCAACGACTTCATCGTCACCGGTGAAGACGCCTCCGAAGCCATTGGCGGCCAGGGCAACGACTTTATCCTGGGCAGCAAGGCCAACGAGCAGGACATGGGCAACGAAGGCGACGACTGGATCGAGAAGGGCACCTCGGACGGTGCGCCCGGCGACAACTTCGACCCATTGGGCAACGACCCGATCATTGGCAACGACGTATTCATTGGCGGCAATGAGAACGACAAGTTCAACGGTGAGGGCGGCGACGACATCATGGTCGGCAGTTTGGGCTTCGGCGACCGCTACATCGGTGGTTCGGGCTACGACTGGGCAACCTTCAAGGGCCTGGCCCAGGGCGTGACCATCGACTACAGCGACCGCTTCTTCGATGTGCCGCCAGTGCCGGGCTCGGGTGCTTCGGCGCTGGTGCGCTTCGACATCATGGAAGGCCTGTCGGGTTCGGCGCACGGCGACTTCCTGCGCGGCGATAACGAAGACGCCGCCAGCTTGCCGACCAATGGCGCCACGGGCAGCGTGTTGACCAACATCAGCCTGATCAACGGCCTGTCCAGCCTGCTGGCCGCCGGTGCGACGTTCTACGATGGCGGCAACATCATTCTCGGTGGCAGCGGCAGCGACCTGATCGAAGGCCGTGGCGGCGACGATATCCTCGACGGCGACAAGTGGCTGAACGTGCGCATCAGCGTACGTGCCAATCACGATGGCACTGGCCCGGAAATCGCCAGCTTCGACAGCATGGAGCCCATGGTGCCGCTGATGCTCAATGGCACCTACAACCCGGGTCAACTGGTGATCGTGCGGGAAATCCTCAACGGTACCGACAACTACGACACAGCGGTGTTCTCGGGGGTGGCCACCGACTACAGCGTGGTGGTCGATGGCAACGCGGTGATCGTCACCGACCTGGTGGCCGGGCGCGATGGTGTCGACCACCTGACCGGGATCGAGCGGCTGCAGTTCTCCGACCGCTCGCAGGCTTCCGGCGTGGGTACCGCCGTGAACGCCGGCCCAAGCGGGCACCTGGTGATTCTCGACGATGCTACCGGGGTGCGTGACGACACACCGGTCACCGGCCAGCTGCTGCGGGTCACACCGCTGGCGGTGCATGATGCGGACAACGTCAGCGCAGCCAACCTGACGGGTGCGGTCAACGGCCCAGTGGCTTATTACTGGCAAGTCGAGGCCTTGCCAGGCTCGGGTGTCTATGAGGACATCACCTTCGTCGCGGCCGGCGAAGTTTCCCGAGCCATTGGCACGACCTATCGGGTCACGGACGATGTGGCGGGCCTGAGCATCCGTGTACGTGCGGTGTACCAGGACGCCAAGGGCACGCTGGAAATCGTCGATTCGTCGCCCAACAGCGCGCCAAGCGCCGGGCCGACCGTGACCGGGCTGTTGGTGCAGAACCAGACGCTCACCGCCAACCCGGCGACCATCGTCGACGCCGACGGCCTGAGCAACCCGCAGTTCACCTTCCAGTGGCAGTCCAACCGGGGGGTGGGCTGGGTCAACATTGCCGGTGCCATCAGCAGCACCTTTGTCCTGACCCAGGCGCAAGTGGGGCAGAACATGCGGGTGGTGGTCAGCTACGTGGATGATTTTGGCGTGCAGGAAAGCGTCGCCTCCGACATCCTCGACCCGGTGGCCAACGTCAACGATGCACCGACCGGTGCCGTGCTGATCAGCGACACCACACCAGACCAGGGCCAGACGCTGACCGCGCTCACGGGCGGTATCGCCGACCTTGATGGTTTGGGTGCCTTCAGCTTCCAGTGGCAACAAGGCACCGGCGGCACCTTCGCCAACATCGCCGGCGCCACCGCGGCCACCTTTACCCCAGGCTTCGCCCAGGGCAACCAGCAGCTGCGGGTGATCGTGCGTTACACCGATGGCTTTGGCACCCTGGAGTCGCTGACCTCGGCGGCCACCGCAGCGGTGACCGTGCCGCCAGGCGTGGTGCTGACGGGTACCAACGCTGCCAACACCCTGACCGGTGGCGCGGGCAACGACGTGATCTCGGGCCTGGGCGGCAACGACATTCTCAATGGCCTGGCCGGCGCCGACCAGCTGTTCGGGGGTGTCGGCAATGACACCCTCAACGGCGGGGACGACGGCGACCTGCTCAACGGCGAGGACGGCAACGACATCCTCAACGGCGGGCTGGGTGCGGATGTGATGAACGGCGGTGCCGGCAACGATACCTTCGTGGTCGACAACGTCGGTGACACGGTAACCGAAGCGCTGAACGGCGGTACCGACCTGGTACAGACCAGCCTGGCCAGCTACACCTTGGGCGCCAACGTCGAAAACCTGACCTACACCGGCAGCAGCGCCTTCACCGGTACCGGTAACGCGCTGGCAAACACCCTCACCGGTGGCGCCGGCAATGACCTGCTCAACGGTGGCGCGGGTGCCGACCGCTTGGTGGGTGGCGTAGGCAACGACACCTACGTGGTGGACGATGCCGGGGATGTCGTGGTCGAGGCCACTGGCGCAGGGACGGATCTGGTGCGCACCACGCTGGCCAGCTACACCATGGCCGCCAACGTCGAGAACCTGACCTACACCGGGGTAGGCAACTTCAGCGGTACCGGTAACGGCCTGGCCAACATCATCAACGGCGCGGCGGGCAATGACACGCTCGCCGGCGACGGTGGCAACGACATCCTCAACGGCAACGCTGGCAACGACACCCTCAATGGCGACGCCGGCAACGATCAGCTGTTCGGTGGCCTGGGTGCCGACCGCCTGAGCGGTGGCGGTGGCGATGACAGCCTCGATGGCGGCGATGGCAACGACACGTTGCTAGGAGAAGCCGGTAACGACACGTTGCAGGGCGGCGCTGGCGATGACAGCCTGGACGGCGGCAACGGCAACGACACGCTGCAGGGCGGCGATGGCAACGACACCTTGTTCGGTGACGTTGGCACCGACACCTTGATCGGTGGTGCCGGTAATGACTTCCTCAACGGTGCGGCCGGTAACGACACGGTGGTGGGGGGGGCCGGCAACGACACCATGATGGCCACCGACGGCAACGATGTGTTCCAGTTCGCGGCCGGCTTCGGCAACGACCTGATCATCAACTTCGATGCCATCGCGGCGGGTGGCCAGGATCGGCTGGATATCACCGCCCTCAACATCACCGCGGCCACCTTTGCCGCCAGCGTGACCATCGCCGATGTGGGCGCGGATACGCTGGTCAGCATCGGCGCTGCCGACTCCATCCGCCTGGTGGGGGTGGCGGATGCGACCACGGTGACTGCTGCGGACTTCATCCTGGCGGGTTGAGGGCATGAGGTGGCGTTGTTAGTTTGAAATGCCGGGGGCCGTAAAGCGGCCCCCGGCCTATTTGCTGGCCAGATTCGCATGCAGCTCACACACTTCAGAAGTCGTAGCGCAAGTCCAGCATCGCATTGCGGGGCGTACCATAGTGGCCGTAGCTGCCCGCCATACCCGCGTAGTACTTCTCATCGAACAGGTTGTTCACGTTCAGCGTTGCCGCAAAGTGATCAGTCACCTGATAACGCGCCATAAGGTTGGCAACGGCATAATCGTCATCCTTGGCCTTGGCATTGTTCAGGTCGGCAAACGTCAGCGACTTGCTGGAGTCCCAGTTGACGCCGCCGCCAAGGGTCAGCTTGTCCCAGTCACCTGTGAGCCTGTAGGTCGTCCACAGGCGCAAGGTGTCCATCGGCAGTTGAGTGTTCAGGCGATTGCCGTCAGCATTCTCTGTACGGGCGTGGCTGTACCCGGCCTGCACGTTCCAGCCGGGAGCGACTTCGCCACTGATCTCAACGTCGAAGCCTTTGGTTTTGGCGCCATCCACAGCCCGGTAGGCGGAGGCGCCTGAAGGGGTGATCTGCCCAGGGTCCAGTTCTGCAAAGTTATCTCGCTCGACCATGAACAGCGCCGCGCTGGCGTTCAGACGGCCCCCGTAGAATTCGCCTTTCCAGCCCATTTCGTAGTTCTTGCCAATCACGGGGGCGAGTACCTGGCCGCTTTTGTCTTGTGACGACTGGGGCTGGAAGATATCGGTATAGCTGGCATAGACCGATTGCTCAGGCGTCAGGTCGTAGATCAGGCCGGCATAGGGTGTAACCTCACCCGTTTCACGCATCTTGCGTGGCGTATTGAGCCCAGTGATTCGCGAAGTGAAGCTGTAGTCGTAGCGGTAGTTTGACACCCGTGCGCCCAACAACAGGTGCAATTCATCGCTCAGGTTGAAGCGGTTGGCGACAAAGTATCCGCTCTGTCGCGTCTTGATATCTAGCAGTACCGAAGGCCGGTAACTATCACGGGCCAGGTAGTTGTCCCACGTGTAGAAGTTGAAATCAGTGTTGCCACCACTCAGTGAATCATGGTGATTCTTGTAATCCGAGTAGTTGTAACCCACCACCAGATCGTGGGTGTGCCCGAACAGCTCATAAGTGCCCTGCAGGTTTACATCCACACCTTTCTGCACCTGGTTGGCAGATATCATGGCCCGCTCGGCACTGGCCACCCCGGTCTGCTGGTTGAGGAAGCTGTTACCCGTGGTGCTGCGGAACCAGCCCAGGTCGGCATCGCGATCAACATCCATGTAGTTGGTCACAACCCTTAGCTTCCAGTCATCGGCCAACTGATGCTCCAGCGTCGCGGTGTAGTTCAGGGTCTCGAAATCGTCGTACATCCACCGCGCACCAGAGCTTGTGGCGCGGGAGAAGTGGGTCTGCTGGCCATTGCTGTAGATCAGTGGTACGCCAGGCGCGCCAGCTGACCGGTATTTCTGATAGTCGACGCCAAAACGTACCAGGGTGGTATCGCTCAAGTCGGCTTCAACCACGCCGTAGGCAATCTCCCGCTTCTGGTCGTACCAGTCCATGACGGTGTGGTTGTCTTGCTTGGCGGCCACCAGCCGCCCACGCACATTGCCCGTATCGGTCAAGGGTCCGGACACGTCCGCTTCGCTGCGGTAGTTGTCCCAGGAACCGACACTGCCCTTCACATAGGACTTGAACTCGCGGGTGGGCTTCTTGCGGATCAGGTTGATCACGCCCCCAGGCTCGCCAGCCCCGGTCATTAACCCCGTGGCGCCGCGTAAGACTTCGATATGGTCGTACAGCGCGGTGTCCAGTAACGTGCTGGGCATGTTGCGGGTTTCGTTCTGCTGGCTGGTGTTGACGCCGTCGAACTGGTAGCTGTTGATGGCACTGCCACGGGAATAGATGTTGAAACGTTCGCCGCCGTCCTGGGACATGGTGATGCCGGGTGTTTCCTTCAGCACATCGGTAATGCTTGCCAGGTGCTGGTCGTCCATGCGTTGGCGGGTAATGACACTGATGCTCTGCGGCGTCTCGCGAATCGACAGATTCATCTTGGTCGCGGTGCTGGTCACTCCGGTGGTGTACGAGCCGGTCCCCTCGGTGGTCGCCCCAAGCCCGACGCTGTTCACGTGCGTTGCCGACAGCTCCATGGCCCCGGTTTCCTCACCTGCGGGGATGATGAAATAGCGATCGTCACTTTCCCGCATTACCCGCAGGCCACTGCCCGACAACAGCGCCTGCAAGCCTGCGTCGACACCGTACACACCGTCCAGCCCCGGCGTTTTCCGGCCCTGGGTGGAAGCGGGGTCGAACGACAGCACGATGCCCGCCTGGGTAGCGAAGCGGGTCAGTGCCTGGCCCAGGTCACCCTGGCCGATGTTGTACTCGCGGGGCGTGTTGTCGGCCAGGGCAGGTGTGCCGGCGAACAGGGCCGAAACCAGCAGGGCGTTGCGGATACCGGCCGCCAATGGGCGGAGCGGATGATGGGTTTTCATGGAGGACTTCTCTTATGTTGGCAAGCGGGTCATGTACCCGTTACCCCTGAGTCGGATGAGAAAGAGAAGAAATCTCATCGGCTGGCAAAAAAGTTTTCATCCCGCGTGCAGGGCGCTGACACTCACCCAGTATCGGGTGCGTTGCACGATGTCTATCGGCAGCACGCTAGCAATCGCACGCAGGGCTTTATCGGTGTCGTCTACCGGGAAGGTACCGCTGACGCGCAGCCCAGCCACCGACGGGTCGCAGCGCAGCCAGCCAGGGCGGTAGCGGCCCAGTTCGGCGATCAGCGTACCCAGCGCTTGTTCATTGGCCACCAGCAGGCCTTGGGTCCAGGCATCCTGTGCGGCGGCCAGCGAACGTGTGGGGCCGGCATGCGCTGCAGAGAAACGGCAATACTGTCCGGGTTGCAGCAACAGGGGGTGCCCATGGGCGGGCGTGATGCGCACTTGGTGCTCGAAGACCGAGACCTGAGTCTGCCCGTCCAGCAGGCGCACCGAAAAGCGCGTGCCCAAGGCTTGCACGCGGCCATGCCGGGTGTGTACGAAGAAGGGCCGGCCGGCCGGATCGTTTGCGGTAGTGATCATCACCTCGCCCTGGCGCAGGTGCACCAGGCGCTGTTGCGCGTCGTAGCGGACATCCGCCGAGCTGTCGGTGTTCAGCATCAACTGCCCACCGTCGGCCAGGGCCACGGGCAGTCGCTGGCCAATCGCGGTGTGATAGTCGGCGAGCCAGGCGCCGTTTTCGAACTGGTCAACGCCCAGCCAGCCCAGGCTACTGCCGCCCAGCATCAGCGCCACGCCCTTGAGCACACTGCGCCGGGTGTTGTGCTGCGCCTGACCGGCAAGCTCCAGCGTGCGGCCGGCCATGGCAGCGGGCACACCTTGCAGGCGTTGTTGCAGGTGCTCGATCTGCTGCCAGGCCCACTGGTTGGCCGCGCCTTTTTGCAGCCAGTGTTGCCAGCCAAGGTGGTCCTGTGGCCTGGCCGTGCCGCTCTGCAGCAACGTGTACCACTGCACCGCTTGCTCCAGTGCCTCGCGCTGGCGCGGATCGGTCAGGCTCATTGCAGGTTCGCCTCGATGTTGAACAGCAGGCAGTGGTGCAGTGCCTTGGCCATATGCCGGTTGACGGTGGACAGCGATATGCCCAACTGCTCGGCGATGGCCTTGTACGGCAGGCCATCCAGTTGCGAGAGCAGAAAAGCCCGGCGTACCTCCATTCCCAGGCCGGCCAGCATGGTGTCCAGCTCACAGAGGGTCTCCAGCAACACGGCGCGGTCTTCCTCGGAGATATCCAGCGCTTCGGGCTGTTCGGCCAGTGTTTGCAACCACGCCCGCTCCAGGCGTGCACGGCGGAAATGGTCGATCATCAGGCGGCGGGCAATGGTCGCCAGGTAGCCCTTGGGCTCGCGTATGGCGTGCAGGCGCTCGCCCGCGTTGTCTGCCGTGAGGATACGCACGAACACGTCCTGGACCATGTCGGTGGCCAGGTCACGGCAGGTCAGCCGTGGTTGCAGCCAGTTGCGCAGCCAGCGGTGGTGGTCACGGTAAAGGCCATCGACCTGGGCGTGTGCGTCCATGCAGGGCTTTTTCATGCAGTCAGTTTCAAATAAGAATTCTTATCATTATGGTGGTGCTTGGGCAGAGGAACAAGAGGCCAGGTATCCGCTTGCGTCGTCTAATTGAGAGTGATTATCATGTTTGACTCATCAGCACGCAGACGCAGGCCACTCGCCAATGGGACCCCCAAGCTCGTTCGACCTGGATGTCGAACACCTCTACACGCAGCACCACAGCTGGTTGAAGCGCTGGCTGATGAAGCGTCTGGGGGAGGCTGCCGATGCCGATGACCTCGCCCAGGACACCTTCGTGCGCATCATGCGCGCACGGCGCCCGGTCAACGATTTGCAACGCCCCCTGGCGTACCTGGCGACCATCGCCAACAGCCTGCTGATCAATCGCTGGCGCCGCCTGGCGGTGGAGCGTGCTTATGCAGAGGCATTGGCGGCGCAGCCGGAGCAATTCGAGATTTCAGCCGAAGAGCGCCACTTGCTGATTGAAACCCTCACTCGGCTCGACGAGCTGCTGCACGGGCTGTCGCCACGGGTGCGGGAGATCTTCCTGCTGTCGCAGCTCGACGGGCTTACTTACAGGCAGATCGCCGAGCAGTTGGCGCTGAGCGTTGACCAGGTGCAGCGGGCCATGCTCAAGGCTTTCGATCGCTGTTATGCCAGCCAGTTCGAGTAACCCCATGCCTGCCGCCACGCCCCAGGTCGAGCCGATATCCGCTGCCGTTCGCCAACAGGCCATCGCCTGGTTTTCATTGACCCAGTCCGGTGATATTACGGCTGAAGAAGTGCGTGAGCTTGCACGCTGGCGCCAGGCCGACAGCGAGCACGAGCGGGCATGGCAGCGCATGGTGGGTTTGCCGGCACTGGTCCGCAACAATGCTGGCATGCTGCGCGACCCTGTCGCCCGGTCGGCGCTGCAACAGGCCCGCTACGTCAGCGGCGACCGCCGCCAGGTGCTGAAACTGCTGCTGGGGGCTAGCTTGCTGGGTGCCATCGGCTGGCAGGCCAGGGAGAGCCAATGGCTTCAGGGCGGCTTGGCTGACCTCAGTACCGCGACGGGCGAACGCCGTCGCCAGGTGCTGGCCGACGGTACCGAGCTTTGGCTGAACACCGCTACGGCGGTGGACATCGACTTCAACGCCAGCACTCGGCGCATCCTGCTGCGCTACGGCGAAATCAACCTGCGCACTGGCCACGATCCGCTCGGCCGACCGCTGCAGGTGCACACCCATGAGGCGCTGATGCAGCCACTGGGCACGCGCTTCACCGTGCGCTGTGGCGAGGGTTGCGTGGGGACACTACTGTCGGTCAGTAGCGGGCGAGTGGCGGCCACGTTGCGAGGCGGGCACGGGCAGCAGGTGGTCGAAAGCGGCCAGCGTGCGCGGCTTGATGATTCTGGCATTTTCCTTATGCAGCAGGCCGTGCAGGACGATGCCTGGGTCGATGGCTTCGTGATTGCCCAGGCCACGCGCCTGGAGGAACTGGTCGGCCAGCTTGGCCGCTACCGCCCGGGCATTCTGCGCTGCGACCCGCGTGTGGCCGGGCTGCGGGTCACCGGGTCCTATCCGCTGGATGACAACGAACGCATCCTCGCACTGTTGGCAAGCAGCCTGCCGGTAAGCATCCAGCGGCGCACGCGCTACTGGGTGACGCTGGTACCCAAAGTAGAGGCCTGAAAAATATTTTCGCGATTCGCGCAGTTTTTTCGTTTTCGATTGGCTTCAAGGCATACCCCGCCAATAACGCGGCCCTTTGACCCTTTCGGACGCTCCACATGACCCCTCGCATTACCCCACTGGCCCGCGCCATCCACCTGGCATTTGCCACCGGCTTGACCCTGAGCTGCCTGGCAGCTGGCAACACCGCGCTGGCGCAGCCAGCGGCCAGTAACATCATCCGTTTCGATATCGACGCGGCCCCGCTCGACCAAGCGCTTAGCCAGTTCGGCCGCCAGGCCGGTATCCCGCTTTCGATCGATGCCAGCCTCACGGCTGGCAAAGCCAGCCCGGGGGTGAGGGGCAGTTTCAGCGTTGAGCAGGGCTTTGCCCAGTTGCTGGCCGGCACCGGGCTGAACGTGTTCAGGACTGACAGCGGCAACTACCTGCTGACGCAGGCCGCCGACGCGAGCGGGGCGCTGGAACTGGGGGCCACGTCGATCAACTCGCGACTGCTGGGGGAGACCACGGAGGGCACCGGGTCTTACACCACGGGGGTGACCAGTACGGCTACCAAGATGAACCTTTCGATGCGCGAAACGCCGCAATCGATCAGTGTGATCACCCGCCAACGCATGGATGACCAGCAGCTCAACAGCGTAACCCAGGTGCTGAACCAGACCCCAGGCATCACCATGTCCCAGGACGGTGGCCTGCGTTACAACATCTATTCCCGTGGCAGCGCCATCAACACCTACCAGCTGGACGGGGTGACCACCACTCAGGAAAACCAGACCCGCAACATGCCCAGTACCCTGCTGGACATGACTTTGTACGACCGCGTCGAAATCGTGCGCGGCGCCACTGGGTTGATGACTGGGGCAGGTGAGCCTGGCGGTGTGGTCAACCTGATTCGTAAGCGCCCGACCCGCGAGTTCCAGTCGCATGTTCAGGCGACTTTAGGTTCGTGGGACTATTACCGCAGTGAGGTTGACATTTCCGGGCCACTGAACGAGAGCGGTGACCTGCGGGGCAGGCTGGTGGCTGCCAAGCAGAAGAATGGCAGCTTTCGCGACGTGTACAAGGAGGATAAAGACATCCTCTACGGTGTGCTCGAAGCCGATGTGAACGAAGATACCCTGGTGCGTTTTGGCGTGGACTACCAGAAGTTCAAGGGCACCGGGTCACCGGGTGTGCCACTGATGTTCACCAACGGCAAACAGACCGACTTTTCCCGTTCCACCAGCTCCGGTGCCCGGTGGATGTACGATGAGCTCGAGACCACCAACTACTTCATGGCCAGCGAACACCGTTTCGACAACGACTGGCAACTAAAGCTGGCCGCGAACTACATGACTTCCGACCGTGACAACTATAACGGTTCCTACCAGACCTCGACCGGGCGCGCCTGGCTCAACGAGGCGACTGGCGAGGCACGCATGCTGCGTTATAACGCCGAAGCGGACCAGACCCAACGCGGGGTTGACCTGACCTTGCAGGGACCGTTTTCGTTGTTCGGACGCACCCACGAGTTCATCACCGGTTTCAACTATCAGGATTACAAGAACGATCACACCGGTTATGACGTGGGCATCAGCTTCGTTAATTTCTACGACTGGGACAATTACCTGCCTCGCCCAGGCGACACCGGTGCGGTGGGGGAAATACTGAATATCAAGAGCAGTCAGCGTGGCACCTATGCCGCGTTCAAATTCAATGTGACGGATGACTTGAACGTTATCCTCGGCGCGCGTACCTCCGATTATGACTACGACTATTACTATTGGCCGAGCACGGTATCGACCACGAAGATGCATGAGCGAGGTGAAGTAACGCCGTATGCCGGCATCACCTACGACCTTACCCCAGAGCAATCGGTTTATGTCAGCTATACCGATATCTTCAAGCCGCAATCTAACCGCGATAGCAGTGGTGCGGTCATCGGCCCGGTGGTGGGCAGTAACTACGAACTGGGCTGGAAGGGCGAGTTCTACAACGGTCGGCTGAATGCCAGCACAGCGTTGTTTCTGGTCAAACGCGATAACCTGGCAGTGGTGGACGGCAGCCAGACGGTCGCCGGCACGGTTGACGAGCAAGCTTACAAGGCTGCCCAAGGGACTGAGACCAAAGGTATCGACATGGAGCTGTCCGGTGAGGTGCTACCGGGCTGGCAGGTCATGGCAGGATACAGTCATGCCCGCACTGAGGATGCCGACGGTGTGCGCCAGCTGACACAGCTGTCGATGGATACGTTCCGCTTCTGGAACACCTATCGGCTGCAGGGGGACTGGAGCAAGCTGACAGTGGGTGGCGGTGTTTCCTGGAATTCCGGCACTTCGTTGTACTACTCCAGCCTGAAGGCCAGGGCTACCCAGGACGACTATACGGTGGCCAGCCTGATGGCGCGGTACCAGGTGACTGACAACCTGGCGGCCACGCTGAACCTGAACAACTTGTTCGACGAGAAGTACTACTCGGGGATTGGTGGTAGCGTTGGGCATTATGGCGACCCGCGCAATGCGAGCCTGAACCTGCGTTACGATTTCTGATGATACCGAGGGCCGCAAGGCGGCCCTCGGCAATCGTTCAGCTCCCCCTCTCAATGCCCCACCAACTCCCCCAGCAACCGCTGCTTGTACCCCTGCAACACCTGGCTATCCCGCTGGCGCGGGTGCGGCAGGTCGATGCGCAGATCCTCACGGATACGTCCCGGGTGCGCATCCATCACGATCACCCGGTCACCCAGGTACAGCGCCTCTTCAATATCGTGGGTCACCATGATCACCGTGCAGCGTTCTTGCACCCAGATGCGCTGCAACTCCTGCTGCAAGCGCACTCGGGTCAGTGCATCCAGGGCGCCGAGCGGTTCGTCCAGCAACAGCACCTTGGGCTTGTTTACCAGGGCACGGGCAATCGCCGCCCGCTGGGCCATGCCGCCGGACAACTGGTGCGGGTAGGCCTGCTCGTAACCACTCAGGCCCACCAGGTCGATGTGTTCGGCCACCAACCGGTTCTTCTCCAAAACCGGTAGCGCGTGGTTTTTCAGGGCCAGGGCAATGTTCTGCTGCAGGGTCATCCAGGGGAACAGGCGGTGGTCCTGGAACACGATTCCGCGCTCCAGGCCCGGCCCGCGCACAGGTTGCTGGTCCAGCAGGATCTGCCCCTGGTAGTCCTGATCGAGCCCGACAATCAGCCGCAGCAGGGTGGATTTGCCACAGCCACTGGCGCCGAGGATGCTGACGAATTCGCCAGGGCGGATGTCCAGGTCGATGCCTTCGAGCACCGCTACAGGCTTGCCTTTGAGCGGGTACGCCTTGTTCAGGCCGCGAATGGTCAGCGCGCCAGTACTGGCGGTGGTGGGTAAAGCGTGGGCGATGGCGTTCATGGTCGGGCCTTTCAATGGTTGGTGCGCCAGCGCAGCAGGCGACGGGTGAGGAGGGTGCACAGCCACGACATCAGGTAGCCACTGAGGCCGATGCATAGCACGCAGACCACGATGATCTCCATGCGCGCGGCGGCTTCGGCGTTCATCATCAGGCTGCCAAGGCCAGCCCCGGCGGACAGGAACAACTCGCTGCCCACCGAGGTTACCCAGGCAAACGCCAAGGCTTGCAGCACCCCGGCAGCAATGCCTGGCAGTGCCGCCGGCAGCAGGATCAGCCACAGTTGCTGCCAGCGGCTGAGCATCAATACCTGCGCAGCTTCACGGTGCTGGCCGGCGACCTGGCGCAGGCTTTCGAAGGTGTTCAGCACCATGGGGTACAACGCCGCCAGGCTGACGATCAGCAGCTTGGCGCCTTCGCCATTACCGAGCCACAAGGCAATCAGCGGGATCCAGCCCAGCATCGGTACCTGGCGCAGGGCATGGAACAGTGGCGCGATCAGGCGGTTGGCCGGTGCGGACAGTGCCATCAGCGCACCCAGGCCGACACCGCCGACAATGCCGATGGCCAAGCCGCTGCAAGTGCGCAGCAGGCTCGCCCACAGGTTGACCAGCAGTTCGCCGCTGCCCAACAGCTCGGTCAATGCCGTGCCCACCTGCGCCAGTGGCACGAAGGCATAGGCACCGGCCGCACCCTGGCGCGAGGCATATTCCCAGGCACCGAGCAGCAACAGCGGTAACACCAGGCCACGCACGTTCTGCAGTTTCATCGCATCCTCCTCAGCGGCTTTGCCAGGCAGACAGGCGCCGTTCCACACGGCGCAAGGTGAAGTCCAGGGTGAAGCCGATCAGCCCGGTCAGTACCACGCCGACCATCACCACATCGATGCGCAGCATCTGCCGGCCCATCTCGATCATCTGCCCCAGACCGCTGTCGGCCGCCAGCAGCTCGCAGGCCACCAGCACCACCCAGGCGCGGGTCAGGGCCACGCGTATACCGGTGACGATGGCCGGCACGGCGGCGGGCAGGGCAATCCGGCCTACCAGCGTTGGCCAACGCAAGCGGTACACCGCTGCCACTTCGAAATGGCTGCGCGGGATCGCGCGGATGCCTTCGCAGGTGGCCAGTGCCACTGGGAAGAACGCGGTCTTGGCGACGATGACTACCTTGAAGGTTTCGTCGACGCCGAACAGCAGCACGAACATCGGGATCAGTGCGATGCTCGGTACTTGGCGCAGGGTGTGGAACAGCGGGGAGCAGTAGGCCTCCACGGTCTTCGACAAGGCCAGCGCCGCGCCAAAGGCCAGGCCAGCCAGCGCGCCGCCGGTAAAGCCCAGGGCCAGCCGCGACAGGCTGCCGGCCAGGTGCTCCTGCAACTCGCCGCTGGCCAGCAGGTCGGTGAGGCTGCGCCACACTTCCTGCGGCGGGACCAGCAGGTTGGCCGGAAACAGCCCGGCGTTGGCCACCGCCGCCCAGAGGGTGAGCAGGGCCAGGGGGGAGATGAACCAGGAAAGGGACGAGAGCACACGCATGGCTGGCCTTGGAAAAGCAGAGGGTAGAGGAGTATCGCAAGAGCTGTGCCAGGCGCTGGAGGCCCAGGATCAAAGGGTTGGAGGGCAAGGATGCTGTTGTGGCAGCAGTGAGGTGCTGCTGTGGCAGCAACTCATCAGCAGCGTCGGCTCTGGCTCATTCCCCCAGGCCGACGTGGTCCGTGTAGGAGCAGCCTTGTGCTGCGAAGAGGCCGGTGCTGCCATAAAAATGCTGTTGTCATACCGGCCTCTTCGCAGCACAAGGCTGCTCCTACAAGGACCGCGCCATGTCTGTAGCGCGGCGGTATCAGGTCAGAAGTCGTAACTCACACTGGTGTAGTAGAACGCCCCCTGCGCCCCTTCCGGGCTGGTGATGGAGTATTTCGGCACGCCATACAGCTGCGCACCCTTGAGCTTGTCCGGGTGGCTGTCGAACAGGTTGATGGCGCCCGCCGACAGGGTCAGGCCCAGGTCGAAGCGGTACGACACGTCCAGGTCGGTCACCCACTGCGGGCTGAAGGTCTGGTCCAGCGTCGGGTTGGCGGCGTTGCGGTTCTTCCATTCGCCATAACGGCGCTGGGCCACGGTGACGCTCCAGCCGTCATACAGCCAGTTGGCGCTGAGGGTCAGTTTGTCCTTGGGCGTGCCGTCCTCGATCAGCCCCTGGGTGTTGCGGCCGATGATCTGGTTGCCGGGGATGCCGCCCACATCGTCCAGGCCAGTGATGCGGGTGTTGTTGCGCGCGTAGCCGCCGTTGAAGTCCACGCGGCCCCAGCGGCCCACGTCCAGCTGGTAATGGCCGGCCAGCTCGAAGCCGTCGGTGCGAGTGTCGGCAATGTTGGTGTAGAACGCCGCGCTCTGGATGTTGGCGTAGGGCGTACCGGCGAAGATCGGGCCGACCACCGACGCCGGCAACTGGTCGGACAGGGTGATGCGGTTGTCGATGTCGATGCGGTAGGCATCGAGTGTGACCGAGGCGTTAGGCAATGGCCGCCAGACCAGGCCCACGGAGAAGTTGGTCGACTCCTCCGGCTTCAGCGCCTTGCCACCGAGCAAGGCGGCCTCCGGGCTGTCGGCGCGCAAGGTGCGCTGCTGCACCTCGACCCAGTTGCCGCTGCCCGGCGGCTGTTCCACCACCTGCACACTGAACGACGACAGCCCGCTCTGCACCAGCGAAGGCGCGCGATAGCCGGTGCTGGCGCTGGCCCGTGCGGCAATCTGCGGGGTGAAGTCATAGCGCAGCGACAGTTTGCCGTTGGTGGTGTCGCCAAAGTCCGAATAGTGCTCGCTGCGCACCGCCACACCGGCCTGGAAATTCTCGGTCAGCTGGGCTTCGACATCGAAGTAGGCGCCGATCACGCGGCGGTCCAGCGACACCGCATCGACCTGGGTGATGCCCGAGTAATAGCCAGGGATACGTCGGCCAGTGACGGGGTCGATCGTGTTGAAGAGCGGCCCGTTGGACCAGCCGGCGGCGTCGCCCTCGCTGAGGTCGTAGTTTTCCCGGCGCCAGGCCAGCCCGGCGGACACGGTCAGCGGCTTGAACAGCCAGTCGTTGGCGAAGTCGCGGGTCCAGTCCAGGGTCAGGTTGGTTTGGTCGGCTTCGCGGCGGCCGGTGTAGATGGTCGACGGGCTGGCGGTGCCCCAGCTGGGGTTGATGGCGTCGTGGTCGGTGGAATCGACGCGGTTGTCGCCGTAGTTCAGTGCCAGGTCGAAGTTGCCCAGGGTTTCGTTTTCAAAGCGCAGGCCGCCGGTGACGGCAAAGTCTTCCAGGCCGTAGCGGGTGACTGGCAGGCGGCCGTCCGGGTAGCGTGCCAGGGCCACGCTGCCGTAGTTGCTGCGCAGGGTGGTGGGTGGGTCGAAGAAGTTCTCGGCATCGGTGTTCTTGTGCGCATAGGTGGCGAAACCGTAGGCGCTCAGGCCCTCGCTCAAACCCATTTCAGCGTTGGCGGTGAAGTTGTACTGGTCCGAGACATTGCCCGAACCCCAGCGCCAGTTGCGGTAGCGGTTGTTCTGCTCGCGTGGCGTGTCGATGCTGGTGGAACCGGGGTAGAAAAGACGGTTGTCATCACGGGTATCGCTGGCCGGGTCCTGGCTGCCCGCGTCGAAGGCCAGGGTCAGGAAGCCGTCGTTGGGCAGGGCAAAGCCCTTCCAGCCACTGAGCTTGCGTTGCAGGCCGTCGCCTTTCTTGTAGCCGCCAAAGCGGTAGCCGGCATTGCCGCCTTCGTCGCGCTCCTTGAGCACGATGTTGATTACCCCGGCAATGGCGTCCGAACCGTATTGCGCGGCGGCGCCGTCGCGCAGGATTTCCACCCGTTCGATGGCCGATAGCGGGATCAGGCTGAGGTCCACTGCTGCCGCGCCCCGGGCGTTGACCAGGCCCTGGCGGGTGACGTTGGCGCTGGTGTGGCGGCGCTTGCCGTTGACCAGTACCAGCACCTGGTCCGAGGCCAGGCCGCGCAGCGACGCGCCCTGGGCGATGGAGCCGGCGAAGGCGCCTTGTGGCGACTGCGGGAAACTGAACGAGGGCGACAACGCGGTAAGCGCTGCGGACAGGTCGCTGGCGCCGGTTTCCTGAAGTTTTTCACCGCTCAGCACATCCACTGGGGCGGCGCTTTGCAGGGCGGTGACGTCGCTGCGATGGGTGCCGACCACGACCACGGTGTCGAGGCGGTCGTTGGGTTCGGCGGCGAATGCGGGCATGGCGAGGCCGGCGATGGCCAGGGCGATGGCGCTGGCCAAGGGGGTATGGTGGGGCATGGGTCAATCCTTCTAAACAGCGTGATGCCGTGGGGCTGCGCGGCGGCCCCAAGGGTTTTCGATCAGAAGCGGCTGGTAACGCTGAGCCCAACGGTGCGCGGGTCACCGTAGGTGATCACGTACTGCCCGGCAGTGCCGTTAGGCCGGCCATGCACCTGGTAGCGGCGGTCGGTGAGGTTGTTGACGAAGCCCGTCACGCTCAGCTTGTCGTCATGGCTGAACCAGCTCAGGCGCGCGTTGGCCAGGGTGTAGTGGGGCTGGCTGAGGGTTTCGTCGGCGCTGCTCTGGCGGTCGGCCAGGAAATACTCTTTGTCGCGGAAACTCACGTCGCCACCGGCCACCAGCTTGCCGCCGACCTCCAGCGGGATGGTGTAGTCGGCACCCAGCGACACCACGTTGCGCGGCGAGCGCACGAAGCTATTGCCGCTGTAGTCGCCCGTCACGGCGCCGGTGGTGGGGTTGGTGTTCTTGAAATCGGTGTACTCGGTGTCCAGGAACGACACCGCCGCGCGCAGGTGCAGGCGTTCGGTCGGCTGGCCTTCGATCTCCAGCTCCGCACCCTTGACCTTGCCCTTGGCGCCGTTGGTCAGCGCGGTGGTGAGCACGCCGTTGTTCACCGTCAGCAGGTTCACCTGGATGTCGGAGTAGTCGTAGTAGAACAGGTTGGCGTTGACGATCAGGCGGCGGTCGAACCACTCCGACTTAAGCCCCAGCTCGTAGGCATCCAGCTCTTCCGGATCGACCGTGGTCAACTGCGCCAGGCTGGTCGACAGCCCGGTGTTGAAACCACCCGAACGGAAGCCATGGGCGTAGCGGAAGAACACCCGCAGGTTGTCGTTGATGCGGTACTCGGGGGTCAGGTCGTAGGTCCAGGCTTCCCAGGTCTTGTCTTCCTGGCGGTTGCCGTTGGTGCCCACGCCGCCCAGCGGGATCAGCGGGCCATTGGCGGTGGCGCGGGTCAGTTGCACCAGGTCCAGGTCGATGTCCTTTTTTTCCTGGGTCCAGCGCAGGCCACCGGTCACGCTGAAATCATCGGTGAAGTCGTAGGTCAAGTTGCCGAACAGCGCGTAGCTGTCGGTGCGGTGATCGTAGCCCAGGTCGCGGAACGCGGTGGTGCCCACCTGGTTCGAGCCGGTACCGTTGGGCGTCGGGCCGGGGGTGACGACGCGCTGCGCGGAACTGTCCAGGTCTTCATGGAAGTAGTGGGCGCCCACCAACCAGTGCAGCGGGCGGTCTTCCGGCGAGGCCAGGCGCAGCTCCTGCGACCACTGGCGGTAGCTGTTGTCGGTGATGGCCGCGCCGTTGACCTCGTAGGGGGTGTAGTCGGCATCGCTGGTGGAGCGGTTGCGGATGTAGTCGTAGGCGCTGATCGAGGTCAGGGTGTAGTCGCCCAGGTACCAGTTGAAGGTCAGCGAGGCGCCGTCGTGGTCCAGGCGGTAGTCTTCGTTGACGTTCAGCGAAATGTCGCGGCCATGCGGGCGTTCGTAGCCGACGTTGTAGTAGCGGCCCACCGGCAGCGAACCGTTGCTGCCGTCGCCTTTGAACTGGCGGCTGTGCAGCTTGAGCAGGGCGTCCAGGTCGGGGTTGAGCTGGGCCAGGAACTGCAGGCGAATGGCTTTCTTGTTGACGTCGCCATAAGTGTTGCCGTCGAAGTCGTTGTTCTGGAAACCGTCACGCTCTTCGGAATACAGCGCCACCCGCCCGGCCAGTTTTTCATCCACCAGCGCACCGCCGATGGCACCGGTAACGATGCGCTCGTTCTTGCTGCCGAAGCCGACCGTGCCGTAGCCGTCGGTGTCGAACGTGGGCTTTTTCGAGATCACGTTGACCGCGCCAGCGGTGGTGTTCTTGCCATACAGGGTGCCTTGCGGCCCGCGCAGGATTTCGATGCGTTCCAGGTCGAACAGCGGCCCACCACCGGCGATGGGGGCGTTGAGGTACACGTCATCGGCGTAGATGCCCACCGGGTAGACCGTCGCCGCGCCCGTGTCGCCCGTGCCCAGGCCACGGATGTACCAGCGCGGGCGCCCGTCGCCGTCGGGGTTCTTGGCCGAGGCGTTGGGCACGAAGGTGGTGATGTCGCCCATCGAGCGCACGCCGTCGGCAGTGATGCTGGTGCCCTTGATGGCCGACACGGCGACCGGGACTTCCTGCAAGGTTTGCTCGCGGTGCTGGGCGGTGACGGTGACGGTTTCCAGGGCCGGTTCGTTCTTGTTGTCTTCGTTGGCGGCGATGGCCTGGGTGCCGGTGCCGGCCAGCAGCAGCGCGAGGCTGATCTGGCGGGCGAGTGGATGAGGTTGGTGCATGGTGAATCTCCCCGTATGTAAAGCGTTGTTGGGGAGAGCTAGAGCAGGGACTGTGCCATGTTGTTAAGTGTATGATTTTTAAGAATTGTATTTGGATGTTTGGCAGGTGTTGCAGGTTGGGCAGCAGTGCGGTGCTGGGCGAGTGCTGCTGGGGCAGCAGTGGTGGCTGACAGATTGTTGGGGCTGCAAAGCAGCCCCCTGCAATTCAAACCGCCAAACGCGAAGTCGAACCGATCACCGTCTCCAGCACACGGAAATCAATCCACTCCCGCACATCGAAGCGCCGCGGTATGAACCCCCACCTGAAAAGGAACTCGGTAAAGTCCTGCAGCGCGTCGATCGAACGGCTGTCCAGCGTCGTGCGCAAGCGCCGGTGTGCATCGTCGCCATAAGCTGCCGCCACCCAGTACTCGCTGGTGTTCAGCTCACGCGCCAGAAAGCGCCGGGTCTCCTCCGGGTTGGCCCAAGCCCATTGCTCGGTACGCAGCACCGTGTCGACCAGTGTACGGCTGGCATCGAAGTGGTTCTCCAGCAAGTGCCGGTCCACGGTCAGCGTGCGCGGGGTACCGTTGTTGCTGCGGATCAGTGGGTCGGGGTGGCTGCCGGTGTCCACCACCACGCGCAGGCCGAACTCATGGGCCAGGTGCACCGCATGGGCACCCTTGAGGAAGATGGCGTCGATGTCACCACGCAGCAGGCCGATCAGCTCGTTGTTGCGGCGGCTGAAGCGGCTGGTGTCCAGGCTCACTTCGGCGCCATACAGGTGCTGCTTGGCATCGTCGCTGTAGGTGCCGCCATACGGGTAGTCGACCAGTTCCACATCGGCCACGGCCAGGCCTTCGAGCTTCAGGGCGTTTTCCAGCCCGCGCAGGGCCTGGGCACGGGTGAAGTCGATCTGCACATTGGCCCACTTGGGTATGCCGAAGCGGCGGTTTTTCAGGTCGCGGATACTGCGCACGCCACTTTCTTCGGTGGTGAGGATCAGCTGCACCTCATCGCTCCACGACAGCCCCAGCACGCGGGTTTCGACGCCACTGGCGTAGGCCCAGATCGCCGGGATGTTGCCGCCGTGGCGCACCGAGTTCTGTAGGTGGTGATCGTAGTGGGCCTCGCGCACCTCGCGTTCGCTGGACTCGCGCAGCGACTGGATATTGGTGCCGAACGGCGCGAAGGCTTCGGCCAGGCGCCCCGACTGCACGGCAATGCCGAGGCCGGTGGGCACCGGGCTATGGGTGTACCAGAGGGTTTCCAGGGGCTTGGTCATGGGGCAATAGGTTTCCTGTCCATGGGGATGGGGGCCAGCAGCTGGTCCAGTGGATGCTGGGCAATCCAGTCGCGCACCGCGAAGCGGGCCGGGATGAAGCGCCAGCGTTCGAGGAACTCGACAAAGTCCTGCAAGGCATCGATGGCCTGTTCGTCCAGGCGGGTGTCCAGGCGCAGGTGGGCGTCAGTGCCGTAGGCCACTTGCACCCAGTACTCGCTGCTGTTGGTTTCCCGCGCCAGGTAGCGGCGGGTTTCATCCGGGTGCTGGTGGGCCCAGCGCTCGGCACGTAGCACCGAGCCCAGCAGGGTGCGCACCACCTGCGGGTGCTGCGTCAGCAGGTGGCTGTCCACCGCCAGGGTGCGCGGCGTGCCATTGTTGCTGCGGATCAGCGGGTCGGGGTGGCTGCCGGTGTCGATGACCGTGTGCAGGGCAAAGGCGTGGGCCAGCTGCGCGGCACTGGCGCCTTTGAGGAAGATGGCGTCCACCTCGCCGCGCAGCAGGCCGGCCAGCTCCAGGTTGCGGCCTTCGCTCTGGGTGCTGGAAACCGGTGTGCCGGCCACGTTGCGCACCGGGCGGTCACTGAAGGTGCCGTCGTAGCGGTAGTTGACCAGCGCCACGTCGCCCACCTGCAGCCCTTCGAGTTTCAAGGCGTTTTCCAGCCCGCGCAGGGCCTGGGCGCGGGTGAAGTCGATCTGTGCCGCGGCCCAGTCGGGCAGGCCGAAGCGGCGGCCCTTGAGGTCCTTGACCGTGCGGATGCCGCTGTCCGGCCGGGTCAGGATCAACTGCGTCTCATCGGCCCACGACAGGCCGATAACGCGGGTGTCGCGGCCCTGGGCGCGGGCCCAGATGGCCGGGATGCTGCCGCCATGGCGCACCGAGTTGAGCAGGCTGTGGTCGAAGTGCGATTCGCGCACCGCCTGCTGGTCAGCTTCGCGCAGCGACTGCACCTGGGTGCCAAGGCTGGCCAGGTCGTCTTGCAGCCAGCCTTGCTGCACGGCGATGCCAAGGCCGGTGGGCACCGGACAGCGGGTGTACCACAAGGTATCGAGGGGTTGGCTCATGTTCGGGCTCCGGTCGGGGTCAGGCGCTGGCCTGCAAAGGGGTAGGGGTGGCCTGTTGCACCAGCGGCAGCACTTCTTGGCCGATGCGCAGGGCTTCTTCCAGGTGCGGGTTGGCGGCGAGGATGAAGGTACTGAAACCGGCATCGCGGTATTCGGCCAGGCGTTCGGCGATGTTTTGATGGCTGCCCACCAGGCCCACGGTAGGGCCGGGCTTGGCCTTGGCGAAGCCGGCCCACAGGTTGCGCGCCAGCACCAGCTCGTCAAAGCCTTGCAGGTGCTGGTGGTACGCGGCCTGGCGTGCGCCGCCGACCGAGTCGGAACCGCTGATGAAGTTTTTCGCCGTGCTGCTGGCCTTGCCTTCCAGGCGCTCGAACTGCTGGCGCAGCTCGCGCCAGGCCTGTTCTTCGGTTTCTCGGGCGAACAGGTCGACGCGCAGGCCGAAGCGCACCGTGCGGCCTTGCTTGTCGGCCAGTTCGCGCACCCGTTCGATATGCGGCTTGAGTTTGTCGAGCGGTTCGGCCCAGTTCAGGTACACATCGGCATGGCGCGCGGCCACGTCCAGCGCAGCATCGGAAAACCCGGAGAAGTACACGCCCGGTTTGCGTTCGTGCTGCAGGCCAGGTGGCAGGCTGCCGTTTTCCAGGCGGTAGATATCGCCCTCGTAGGAGAACGTGTCCTGTGCCCACAGGCCCTGGATCACGTCGAGGAATTCGCCGGTGCGCTTGTAGCGCAGGTCATGTTCGAGGAAGTCGCCATTGGCGCGCTGGCTGGCCGGGTTGCCGCCGGTGATGATGTTCCAATCCAGGCGACCGCCGCTGAGATTCTGCAGGATTGCCGCCTGCTGGGCGGCATACGCTGGCAGGGTCCAGGTGGCCTGGAAGGCGATCAGGAAGCGGATGCGCCGGGTTTCGCGAGCCAGCGCGGCGGCGGCAATCCACGGCTCCGGGCCGGTGGGCAGCAGCGCGCCCTCGAAGCCGGCCAGCTCGGCGGCCTTGGCCACCTGGGCGATGTAGTCGATGTAGGTGAAACCGTCGGCCTGGCCATCGGGCAGGCGGCCGGGGGCGATGTTGCCGGCGCGGTGCCGGGGGTTGCCGCGGTTGTGGCGGTCGGTGGACAACTGCGGGCCGTCGGTGCCCAAGGGCAGGCGCCAGAAGAATTCGGTGGTCATGGGGGCTCCTGAAGGGGAGGTTGTGCGGGTGGGGAAGCTGGTGCAACGGCTGTGCCATGGGAGGCGCGCGGCCGGCGGGGTGGGGATTTGCGGGGTGGGCGTGGGGCGGAGTGCTGCTGTGGCAGCAATTGGGCAGCAGTGGATGCTGGGAGAGCAGCATGAGGGCTGTGGGGTGTAGGGCTTGGGGGATGTGGTGGCTGGAAGACCGAGCGCCGCCCGCGCGGCGCATCGCGAGCGAAGCTCGCTCCTACATTTGTTTCGGGCCAATTTTTTCTGTGGGATTTGCGCGCGAACGCCTTGGCGCCTGGCTCGATATCGCGTCGTGCAAACAAGGCGGTCGCGCGCGCCTGTCACAGGCGTTACTGGCCCGAAACAAATGTAGGAGCGAGCTTCGCTCGCGATGCGCCGCGCGGGCGGCGCTCGATCGCCCAGGCGCTGCAACCCTCAAGCCCTACACCCCGGCCATAACCTCCCCGGCACTGCGCAGATACGCTTCATACAGCGCTGAATAGGCACCACCGCGCCCAATCAACTCAGCATGCGCCCCTTGCTCTACCACCCGCCCATGCTTCACCACGGCAATCCGGTCGGCATCGCGGATGGTCGCCAGGCGATGGGCGATGATAATCGCCGTACGCCCCTGGCACAGCCGGCGCAGGGCCCGCTGGATACGCCGCTCGGTGTGCACGTCCACCGCCGAGGTGGCTTCGTCGAGCACCAGCACCGCCGGGTCGGCCAGGTAGGCCCGCACCAGGCACACCAGCTGGCGCTGGCCATGGCTCAGGTGCGCACCCAGCGGGCCGACCTCGGTGTGGTAGCGCTGCGGCAGGCGTTCCAGCACCTCGTCGGCGCCCAGCTCGCGGGCGGCGGCGATCAATTGCGCATCATCGGCAGCCGGCGCGGCCAGGCGCAAGTTGTCGAGGATGCTGCCGCTGAACAGCACGTTATCCTGCAGTACCACGCCCACATTGCGCCGCAGGTCATGCTGGGCCAGGGCGCGCAGGTCGATGCCATCGAGCTTGACCGCGCCTTGCTGGACCTCGTAGAAGCGCGTCAGCAACTGCACCAGCGTGCTCTTGCCGTGCCCGGAAGGGCCGACGATGGCCAGTACCTCGCCCGCGCGGATATGCAGGTCGAGCCCGTCGATCACAGGCCGTGGGCTATTCGCCGCGTAAGCAAAACCGACGCCGTCGAAGTCCACCTGGCCGCGCGCCCTGGCCATTGGCTGCGGTGCTGCTGGGTCGAGCACCTGCGGGCGGGTGTCGAGCAGCAGGAAGATACGCTGGGCCGAGGCGCTGCCGGTGGCGTAGCGCTCGAACAGGTCCGACAGCTCCTGCAACGGCCCAAGAAACAGGAACACGTAGAACAGGCTTTCGGCCACCTGGCCCACGCTGACCTTGCCCTCGGCCAGGCCATGGGCACCGACCAGCAGCAGTACAGCCATGCCGGTGGTGCTCAGCAACGCGGTGAACGGGGCGAACCAGCCGGCGCGCAGGCTGCCGCGGATCAGCGCTTGGTTGAAGTCTTCCAGCAGGCGCCGATAGCGCGCCTGGTTGCGCTGCTCCTGCCCACATTGCTGGATCAGCCGCACCCCGCTGACGCTTTCCACCAGGTGCGCGGTGAAGCGGCTGCGTTGCTCGGCCACCTTGGCCCAATTGCGTTGCGACACGCGTTTGAAGCGCCAGGTGGCCACGGCCAGCAGTGGTACCGTAGCGGCCAGGCTGTAGAAGAAGCTGGGCTCGATACGCCACAACATCACGGCTGCCAGGCCGCAGCGCAGCAAGGCGCCGAGCAGCTCCGGCGGGCCTTGCACCAGCAGTGGCTCCAGCGCATCCACGTCACGGTCGGCGCGAGAAATGATGCGCCCGGCGCGGGTTTGGTCGAAGTAGCTCACCGACAGCGCCTGCACATGGGCGAACACACTCACCCGCAGCGCGTTGAGTACGCCGATGGCCGCGCGCCCGGCAATGAACTGTGAAACCCCGGCCAACAGAAAACGCCCCAGCCAGCTCGCTGCCAGGCCCAGGCCCAGCCACAGCACCAGGCGCTCGTCCAGTAGCCAGTGGTCGGCGCTGGCCACCAGGCCCTTGTCCAGCAGTTCGCGCACGAACCAAGGCCGCAGGAACACGGTGAACACCAGCAGCAGCTCAATGCCGATCACTGCCAGGATCTGCCCGCGAACAGGCCGTACCAGCGGCAGCAGGCGGTGGAACATGCCACGGTCCAGCGCCTGGCGGGCCAGGCGTTGCTCGATGTCGATATCGCTGGCGGGGGTGTGCTGTACATCAGTCATGGTCGATCCCCAGCAGGTCGCGGTAATGGGCGTTGTGCGCGCTCAGCTCGGCATGGCTGCCGCTGGCACTGATGCGGCCGTTTTCCAGCATCAGCACGCGGTCGGCCAGCAGCAGGGTGGACAAGCGGCTGGTGATCAGCAGCAAGGTCGGGCCTTGGCCACCTGCGCTGTGCAGGCGGCGGATGTTGTGCAGCACCTGGCGTTCGCCCAGTGCGTCCAGGGCGCTGGTAGCGTCGTCCAGGCAGAGGATGTCTGGTGCGCCCAACAGCGCGCGGGCCAGGCACAGGCGCTGGCGCTGGCCGCCGGACAGGGTCACGCCACGGTCGCCCAGTGGCGTGTCCAGGCCGTGGGGCAGGCGCTCCAGCACATCCTCGGCGGCGGCCAGGCGCAAGGCCTCGCGCAACTGAGCGTCGCTGGCCTGCGGTGCGGCCAGGCGCAAGTTGGCGGCCAGGCTGTCGGAGAACAGAAAGCTTTCCTGCGGTAGCACCTGCACGCGGCGGCGCAGGTCGGCCAGGTCGAGGTCGCGCAGGTCATGCCAACCGCCAGTATCGCTACCAACCTGCACGCTACCGCGTTGCACATCGGCCAGGCGTGGCAGCAGGCTGGCCAACAGGCTCTTGCCGGTGCCGGTGGCGCCAACCAGCGCCACCACCTCGCCCGGGCGCAGGGTCAGCGAACAGTCGTGCAGGATGTGCCGGCCCGCTTCTGCGGCGCTGACCTGTACCTGGTTCAGCTTAAGCCCCAACGGCCCGGCGGGCAGGCTGGCATGGCCGCCGACGATGGCTGGGCGCTCGTCCAGCAACTGCCAGATGCGTTCGGCGCTGGCGCGGGCATCGGCGAAGGTCTGCATCACCCGGCCGATGCCTTCGATACGGAACACCAGCGTGGTCGCTACCAGCAGCGAAGTGACCAGCTCGCCGATGCCCAGCGTGCCGGCAGCCACACAGTGGGCGCCATAGACCAGGATCCACACATGCCCCAATGCCACCACCGCTTGCGGCAACGGAATGCGCGAGCTGGCGTAGGCGAGGGCGGCGCGGGCATGGCCGGCGAACACCTCCACCTGGCCGGCGAAGCGGGCGATGCGCTGGTGTTCCAGGCCGAAGGCCTTGATCACCCGCACCCCACCGATGCCTTCGGCCAGGTCCTGACTGACCTGGTCATAGGCGGCGCCGACGGCGCGGTCGAGGGTGACCAAGCGGTCGGTCTGCACTACGAACAGCCACAGCCCGACGCCGGTCAGCAGCAAAGGCACCAGGCCAAGCAGTGGGTCGTACCAACTCAACAGGCCGACGGCGGCGATCACCACCAGCGGCGTTTCGATGATCTGCCGCCAGAAGGTGATCAGCGCGTCGCGCACCTTGTCCGCATCGCGGGTGGTGCGGGTGACCAGTTCGCCCATGCCGTGGCGCCAGTGGTAGCCCAGGTGCAAGCGCTGCACCTGGCCGAGGATGCGTTCACGCAGGCGCGTGAGCAGGGCCTGGCTGAGCACCAGTGACAGCACGGCGGCGGCGTACTGCAACAGGCCGCGCCCCAGGGCAATGGCCAGCAGCAGCCACAGCCAGTGCCAGGCGATGCTGGCGTCCAGGCTGCCATCGGCCAGACGCTGCACGGCGCGACCTGCGCTGACATCGTCGACCGCATGGCCGATCAGCCACTGTTGCCAGGCCAGGCCGAGGTTGCCGGCGATGTACAAGGCAGTGACCAGAGCGAAGCGCCAAGGCATTTCACGGTAGATGGCCAAGGCCCGAAGAAGCGGGTGGTTCATGTAATTGCTCGATCAGAATGCGACACCGCCCCCCTGTAGGAGCGGCCTTGTGCCGCGAATGGGGCGCGATGCGCCCCCCGGCCCCAACTGTATTCAACGACGTATGGCGCCCTGGCTCTCCTTGGCATTGAGCACCGCCGTGTACTCCCCAGGGTCCGCCCCGTTCAAGTAGTAATTCCCAACGTTGTGCAGCCGCCAGCGGATCGGGTCGTGGGTGGTGTGCACCCGGGCATTGCGCCAGAAGCGGTCGAGGTTCCACTTGCTGAGCGAAGCGCTGGCCCCCAGCAGCGAGAACAAGTCGCTGGAAATTTTCAGCGACGCCGCATCGGAGTGCGCACGGGCGGTAGCCACCGACAAGATCAGCTCATCCTGCAAAGCCTTGTCCTGCGGATCACGCTCGTGTTCATCGAACACCCGCGCCGCCTCGCGCAGCACCGATTCGGCACCGCGCAGCGCCACTGCGTACTCGCCGACCTGGCGAATCACATGCGGCTCGTCGCTGGCACGCTCGACCCCGCTCTCGACCCAGGCGCGGGCATGCTCGCGCAGGTACTCGACGGCTGCCTGCAATGCGCCAGCGGCGATGCCGGTGTCGATGGCGGCGTGGAGGATCTGCGGGAAGGTCAAACCGGTGCGTTTCATCGGCCCGCTGCGGCGGGTCAGGTAGCGCTCGTCGAGCACGATATCGTCGAAATTCACCGTGCCGCTCACTGAGTTTTGCTGCCCGAAGGCCTGCCAGTCATCGACCAGGGTCAAGCCGGGTGTGTCGCGGTGCAGCAGCACACCGACGCCGCCGTCTTCGCTGGCGGCGGTCAGCGAGATCCACTCGGCCAGGTAGGAGCCGGTGGAATAGAACTTGCTGCCGTTGAGCACCCACTGGCCATCGGCGCGGCGCTCGACGCGGGTCTTGAGGGCGAACTTGTTCTTGCCGCCGACTTCGGCCAGGGCGTTGCCGAAACGCTTGCCGGCCAGTACGTCGGTGATCAGCCGGTCACGTACTTCATCGGGGTAGCCGCTGAAGATGCCGCGCAGCATCACGTTGTGAATCTGCAGCAACTGGCCGACGCCGCCGTCGGCGGTAGAGATCAACCGGACCGTTTCGACCACGGTCTGCACCGAGGCACCGAGGCCGCCGAACTCGGTCGGCACGGCGATGGCGGTCAGGCCGCTGCTGGACAACAGCTCGGCCTGGCGCCGGGGTAGCTGGCCGTTGTTGCGCGGGTCGGCAGCCAGTTCAGCGATTTGCGCGGCGACCTGGCGGGCGGTTTCGATGGCCTCGGCTTCGCTGGTCAGGCGGCGGGCGGGGGAGGGTTCGATGGCACTCATGGTGGGGTCTCGGATTGTCTGAAGGGCCTTGTGGGAGCGGGCATGCCCGCGAATGGCTGCACCGCGGTCTCCAGCCCTTGAGCAATATCTTTGCCACCCCTCTTCAAGCCCCATCCTGCGCGGCCTCTACAACCGTTTGCTGCCCCAGCAGCAATCACCCTGCTGATCTGGCAGCACCCCACCCGCAATCCTGCTCCCAGCCAAGCACCCAGCCTCCTAAGACAACAACCAAACCCTTGAAAATAAAGGCCTCCAGCGGTTGGCACGCACACTGCAATGGTGCTTGCACGACGCCCAAGGAGCCACCCCATGACCCTCGCAACCCCCATCGCAAAACGCCCGGCGGACGACCTGTCTGCCCTGGAGCGCATCTGGTTCACCCGCTGCCCCGTGCCCACCGCCTCTGGCATCGCCTACAAGCTCGGCTGGCTGGACCAGGAGTTCGCCGCCGACGGCCTGCCCGTTTCGACCTTGCAGGAGGCCCGCCAGCTTGGCCATCACCACTACGATCACCAACTGCCTGGGCTTTTCCGCGAAGGTGGCAACGTGCCGGCGTTGGCCGCGCGCGCTGCCGGCTCGCCTAGCCGCCTGATCGGCCTGACCTGGATCGAGGAATGGCAAACCATCCTGGTCCGCCCGGACGCCGGCATCCGCAGCGCCGCCGACCTGCGCGGCAAACGCCTGGCCCTGCCGGCCTGGGGCGATAGCCGCCCTGGCAGCATCGCCCGGGCCATGAGCCTGCATGGCTACAAAGGCGCCCTGGCGTCGGCTGGCCTGCACCTGGATGACGTGCAGTTGGTGGAAGTGGCCCTGCTTGACCAGGCCAGCGCTGCCACCCCGCAGTTGGGCCTGCAGCGGCTGTGGTCGGGGTTGGACTACCTGGCGCGCGGCGAAGTCGATGCGGTGTACGTGAAGGGCGCGGCAGCGGCCGATGCGGCACGTCGGCTGGGCCTGGTGGTCGGTGTCGACCTCGACCTGCTGGCCGACCCGCGCCACCGCATCAACAACGGCACGCCGCGACCGATCACCGTGCACCAGCGCCTGCTCGACAATCACTTCGAGCTGGTGGTGCGCTTCCTCGCCCAGACCTTGCGTGCCGCTGATTGGGCGGCCAGCAACCGCGATGCACTCAAGCGCATTCTGGAAGAAGAAACCCGCGCCGGCAGCCAAGGCGTGGCCGAGGCCTACCGGGGTGACTTCCACACCACCCTGGCGCCAGACCTGTCCGAGCAGCGCCTGGCCTTCCTGGGCACGCAAAAAGACTTTCTCTACCTGCACGGCTTCCTCGAAGCCGACTTCGCCATCGCCGACTGGGTCGACCCGCGGCCCCTGCAAGCTGCCCATGAACTGCTGGCCCAGCGCCGCGCCTGACCTGACTGGAGATTGAACATGACCGTACTGATCAACGAACGCCCCGTCACTGACGAACTGCAAGCCTTCATCGACCAAGTGGTGGCCGAAGCCGAAGCGGCCTTCAGCGTTTTCCGCGAAACCAACACCATCACGGCCAACGGCACGGTCGGCTTCATCGAGCGCGTACCCGGTGAAGAGCTGCTGGTAGCGGTGAACTACGGTGGGCCGTGGAACCACCGCAAGCCGCTGCAGGCCACGGTGACCGACTTTTCCGGCAATGTCATCGTCGGCAAGGGCAAAGGTGGCCTGGGCCGTTATACCAAGCTGTTCCAGACCCACGCCGACATCACCACCGTGTCACATGTGCACAGCCCGTACCTCGGTGCATGGGCCCAGACCCATCGCACCTTGCCGTTCCACTATGTGCCGGTGCAGCGCTATCAATTGGCGCGCGAGTTGCCGGTGTACATCGACCGGCGCCAGGCCGAGGTGGATTTCATCCTCGACAAGATCGCCGAGAACCCGTTCAACCTGGCGATTCTGGAAGCCAACGGCGGTTCCACCGTATGGGGCAAGCAAGGGCTGCGGGCCACGGCGGAGTTCATCCTGTTGCTGGAGGAGGGCGCGCAGATCCAGTTGTTGGCGGATGCCTTGGGTGGGTCGCGGCCGTATGGGCCGGGGGTGCTGACCCAACAGTGGAAGATGAGCGGGTTGTACGAGCGCGCGACCGAGCTGGGCTTGGTGCCGGGTATCGACCGGCGTAGCTGACCCCGTTTACAGCCCCGCCCGCGTCCTCTTGTAGGAGCAGCCTTGTGCTGCGAAAGGGCCAGTCCATGCGCCGCATTGGTATCGGTCGTACTGGCCTCTTCGCAGCACAAGGCTGCTCCTACAAGGACCGCGTGGGCAGCCTGATATTTCATTGCAAGCAAGGACCCAGCCCATGGCAGTAAAACTCCTCTGGTACCTCACCACCCCCGACGGGCCGCACCCCTGGGAACCCGAAGGTCGCTGGCACACCGATTTCGAACACCTCAAGCAACTGGCCATTGCCGCCGACCGCCTGGGCTTCTACGGCTCGTTGCTCGGCTCCAGCCCCAATGAAAGCCTGGCCGTGTCGGCAGCGCTGATCGACGCGACCAAGCGCCTGCGCTTTCTGGTTGCCCAGCACCCCGGCGAGCTGTCGCCAGCCGTGCTGGCCAAATGGGCACTCACCTTCGACCAGTTCTCCAACGGCCGCCTGCTGTTCAACGTGGTCAACGGCAACGACGCAGGCCTGGCCACCCTGGGCGTGCATTACCCACACGATGAACGCTACGATTTCAGCCTGGAATACTGGCGTGCCTTCCAAAGCTTCTACGCTGGCGACACCGCCGGCTACGACGGCCGCTACGTCAAGCTCTCACCCCGTTCACCAGCCGCTGCCCATCACCCGCTGGGCGGTTGGCACCCGCCAAAGCAGAAACCGGGCATCCCGTTATGGGGCGCTGGCACCTCGGCACCGGGCGTTGCCCATTCGGTTCAGTTGCTGGACGTGTACCTGAGCTTCGCCGATACCCCGCAAAAGCTGGGTGACAAATTCCGCCGGGTGGCGGCCGAGGCGGCGAAGATCGGCCGTGAGCTGACCTACGGCACCCGCCTGCAGGTGATCGTGCGCGAGACCGAGGAAGAAGCCTGGGCCCACGCCGAGCGCCTGTTGCAGCGTACCTCCCTGGCCACCGCGCGCGCGGCCATCGAGCGCCAGTTGCCACCTGGGCAGACCCTGGACAGCTACGTCAGCGACGACCCGCGCATCCAGCGCAACCTCGACAGCATCCGCGCCGGGCGCTTGCCCACAGCCCGCGAGCTGGAGATCTACCCCAACGTGTGGCTGGGCCCCAGCCTGTTCGGCTTCAACATCCTCGGCCCGGCCGCCGGCACCTACCTGGTCGGCAGCGCCGAGCAGGTCGCCGAGCGCATCCGCGAGTACGAAGTCCAGGGCACCTCGGCGTTCATCCTCTCGGGCTTCCCGCTGATCGACGAGGCGCACCGGGTAGCCGACCTGCTGTTCCCGCTGCTGGACCTGGACCACGGCTTCGAGGTGCCGCGCCTGGGTGCGGCCAGCAAGCCACCCGTGGCGCAACCGGCATAAGGAGAGGGTGATGAGCGAGCTGTTTTCGCGCCGGGCATTTCTCGGCAACTGCCTGGCCGTTGGCGGCGGCCTGCTGCTCGGTGGCGGGCTGCTCAGCGGCTGCGACAGCGGCGCGCCGGCCAGCGCCAGCGCGGTGCTGGCGGGCACACCGGTACGTGGCGGGCGGCTGCGGGTGGGCATTATCGACGGTGACCAGGCTGGCAACCTCGATGCGCACAAGCCGGTGGGAGGCGGCATCATTCGAGGCTGGGCGCTGTACGCCAAGTTCTGGGAATGGAACGCCGATGTCAGCACGCGCCTGGCACTGGCCGAGTTCGCCGAGCCGAATGCCGATGCCAGTGCCTGGACCATCCGCCTGAAGCCTGGGCTGGAGTTCCATCACGGCAAAAGCATCACGGCCGACGACATGCTGTTCTCGATCCTGCGCCTCACCGACCCGCAACTGGCCTCGCCATTCGCCGGGCTGGTCGGCGCCATCGATCGGCAGGCCTTGCGCAAGCTGGACGAGCGCACCCTGGAGATCCGTTTCAAGCAGGGGCAAAGCTTCTACCCCCTGGACGAAACGCTGATCAGCTTCGGCGGCATCGTGCCCACCGACTACCACCCGGTGACCAACCCAGTCGGTGCCGGCCCGTATCGGCTGAAAAGCTTCATCCCCGGCCAGCGCTCGCTCTACACCCGCTTCGAAAACTACTACAAGCCCAACCGCCCCTATGCGGACGAGTTGGAGATCATCGAATTCAAGGACCAGGTCTCGCGGGCCGCCGCCCTGCGCGCCGGGCAGATCGACGTGGCCAGTGGCGTGCAGGCCGAACACAGCGCGTTGCTCAAGGCCGACCCACGGCTGCGGTTGTATGCCTCGCCAACCACCTCGTTCACCGGCTTCAACCTGAACCTGGCCAAGGCGCCGTTCCAGGATGTGCGGGTGCGCCAGGCGTTCCGCCTGCTGGCCGACCGCCAGGAATTGGTGGCGCGTGGGCTGAACGGTTTTGGCCGGGTTGCCAACGACCTGTATTCGCCCCATGACCCTACCTTCAACCACGCCATCGCCCAGCGCCCATACGACCTGGACCAGGCCCGTTCGCTGCTGCGCCAGGCCGGGCAGGACGATTTGCGCGTCGAACTCACCACCACGCCGGGGCCCGGCGTCAACGCCGCGTTGGTGTTCGCTCAGCAGGCCTTGAAAGCCGGGGTGCAGGTGAAGGTCAATCAGGTGGACGGATCAGTCTTCAACGGCCCGCAGCGCGAGCAATGGCAATTGTCGCCGGGGTCGACCCCGGCGCGCGGCTTTCTCGCCTCGGCGCTGCACAACGATGCGCCGCAGGCTATCTATAACCGCAGCAACTTCCGCGACCCGCGCTTTACCGAGCTGTTCCAGCAGGCCCTGGCTCAGCCTGACCTGACGCTGCGTAAAGCCTTGGTGCATGAAGCCCAGGCCATCCAGCACGAACGTGGCGGTTTGCTGGTGTGGGGTTTCTCCGACGTGCTCGATGCCGCGTCGGTCAAGGTCGGCGGGCTCACCCCGGAACAGACCACTTTCGCCTCCTGGCGCTTTGACGAACTCTGGTTGAACCCCAATGCCTGACACACGACACTCGCCCCGTACACCGGCCTGGCTGGCCTGGTTCATCGGCCGCCTGGGCTACGGCCTGCTCACGGCCTGGGTGATCAGCCTGGTGGTGTTCGTCGCCACCCAGGCGCTGCCCTCGGACCCGGCACGGGTCATTCTTGGCCCGGATGCGCCGCTGGCCAGCATCCTCACCCTGCAACGGCAGCTGGGCCTCGACCAGCCGATTCTGATGCAGTACCTGCGCTGGCTGGGCGCCGCACTGCGCGGCGATCTGGGCATTTCGCTGGATTCCCAGGTACCCGTGGCGCAGCTGCTGTTTGGCCGCTTGGGCCATACCCTGGCCTTGTTGACCGGGGTGCTGGCGCTGGTGGTGCCGGTGGCCTTGCTGCTGGGCGTGAGCCTGGCGCTGCGCCGCGACAGCCGGCTGGACCGCTGGGGCTTGTCGGCGTTGATTCTGCTCAAGGCCACGCCGGGCTTTCTGCTGGCCATCGGCTTGGTGCTGCTGTTCTCCATGCCGGGCATGGGCTGGCTGCCGGCGGTGTCGATCCTTGACCCGCAGTTGCCGTTGTGGCGGCAATGGCCATCGTTGGTGCTGCCGGTAGTGGCCTTGAGCCTGTCTGCACTGCCGTACCTGACGCGTATGGTGCGCGCCTCGATGATCGAGGCGCTGGAGTCCGAGTACGTGATCGCCGCCCGCCTGCGTGGTATCCGCGAACGGCATATCGTCTGGCGGCACACGTTGCCCAATGCCTTGACCCCGGCGATTCAGGGCGTGGCGCTGACCCTGCGCACGCTGGTCGGCGGCGCGCTGCTGGCCGAAGTCATTTTCAGCTACCCGGGCATCGGCACGGCGTTGAACGCAGCGATCCAGATGCGCGACCTGCCGATGATCCAGGGTGTGGTGCTGGTCATTACCCTGGCGGTGGTGCTGATCAACCTGCTGGCCGACCTGTTGACCGTGCTGCTCACCCCCAAGCTACGCACCGCGCGTCGGGTGCGGATGATCCGCCGTATCCGTCGCGGCATCCGCCCGTGGTGGCGGCGCGCGCGCAGTACCCCTGCCCAGGAGGCGACCCATGACTGATTCCCGTTGGCTGGCCGACCCGCAGATACGGCGTGGCGCCGTGATCACCTTGCTGGTGGCGCTGCTCGCCGCGCTTGGCCCCTGGCTGGCACCGCATGCCCCCACGGCGATGGTAGGGCCGGTGTACGGCCCGCCGGCCGCAGGGGCACCGTTGGGGCACGATTTTCTCGGCCATGACCTGCTGTCGCGGTTGCTTAGCGGCGGCCTTTCGGTGCTGTGGATGTCGGTGGCTGCAGCCACTGTGGCATTGCTGGTCGGCGGTAGCCTGGGCCTGCTGGCCGGTTTCTCGCGCCGGCGCCTGGACCAGGCGATCAGTTGGGCGGCGGATGTGTCGCTGGCCTTTCCCGACCTGATCCTGGTGCTGCTGATCGTGTCCATGCTCGGCAGGGCGCCGTGGCTGATCGTGTTGACCGTAGCCATTGCCTTCACCCCAGGCGTCATCCGCCTGGCACGTGGTAGCGCGGTGGCGGTAGCCGGGCAAGAGTTCGTCGAGGCGGCGCAGATGATGGGTTACCCGCGTCGGCGCATCCTCTTTCAGGAAATACTGCCGAACATTCTCACGCCCTTGCTGGTGCACTTCGGCAACATGCTGACCTGGGCGGTGGGCATGCTGTCGGGCTTGAGCTTCCTGGGCTACGGGGTAGCACCGCCTGCTGCCGACTGGGGGCTGATGATCAATGAAAACCAGGCCGGCTTGCTGGTGCAGCCGTGGGCCGTGCTGGCACCGGCGTTACTGATCGGCGTGTTTGCCTATGGCACCAATATCCTGGCCGAGGGCATTGGCCGGGTCAGCGCACGGGTCGGGGAGAAACAATCATGAATGCGCCGTTGAGGGTCGACAGCGACGTGTTGCAAGTCAGCGATCTGCGGGTGGAGCTGGTTGGGCAGGTCGAGGTGTTGGCCGAGGTTTCCTTCAGCCTGGCGGCAGGTGAGATTGTCGGCCTGGTCGGCGAGTCCGGTTCAGGCAAGACCACCTTGGCCACGGCGTTGTTGCAGCATGCCCGGCAGGGCGCGCGCATTGTTGGCGGGCAGGTGGTGGTGGCTGGGCAGCCGGTGCTGGCGCTCGAAGGCGAAGCCTTGCGCCTGGCCCGTGGCGGGCTGGTCGGCTACGTGGCCCAGGACCCAGCCACGGCGCTGAACCCAGCGTTGCGCCTGGGGACCTTGCTGCGTGAAACGCTGCTGGCGCACCAACCCAAGCTGTCGCGCGACGCTGTGCGCCAGCGCATCGGCGAAACCCTGGTGGAGGTGGGCCTGCCCGATGACAACGGCTTCCTGCGGCTTTTCCCACATCAACTGTCTGGCGGGCAGCAACAGCGGGTGATGCTGGCGCTGGCGTTCGTCTTGCGGCCCCGGTTGATCGTGCTCGACGAGCCCACCACCGCACTGGACGTCACCACCCAGGCCCACGTGCTGCAGACCCTCAAGCGGTTATGCCGTGAACACGGTGTGGCGGCGCTGTACGTCACCCATGACCTGGCCGTGGTGCGTGAGCTGGTCGACCGGGTGATGGTGATGTATGCCGGGCGGCTGGTGGAAGTGGCCGGGCGCGAGGCGCTGTTCCACAACCCTGCGCACCCTTACACCCGCGCCTTGCTCGCGGCCATCCCCGACGTTGCCCGGCGTCAGCCGCTGCAGGCGATTGCCGGGCATGCGCCGGCACCCGGGCAGCGCCCGCATGGCTGCGCGTTTGCGCCGCGCTGCGACAGACGTCGTGCAGAGTGTTCGGTGATCGAGCCGTCGTTGTTGACGCACGATGCCAGGCATCAGGTGGCTTGCCTGGTGCCGCATCGAGCGGTGTTGGACTTCAGGGAAGAGCCTGTCGAGGCTGTCGCGGCCCCGAGCGAAACGGTATTGCTGGACGTTCGGGGGCTGGATGTCGCTTACGATCGCCAGGTGCTGTTCGATGTGTCATTGCGTGTGGGGCAAGGGGAGTGCCTGGCGCTGGTGGGCGAATCGGGTTCGGGCAAGACCAGCCTGGCCCGGGCCATTGCCGGGCTGGGCGAGAACGTTCAGGGGCAAATGCGTTACGCCGGCGAGCCTTTGGCGTTTGCCGCGCGCCAACGTGATGCCCGGCTGCGTCATCAGATCCAGTATGTGTTCCAGAACCCTTATCGGGCCTTGAACCCAAGGCAGACGATCGGGCAAACGCTCAGCGCGCCGTTGGCGCACTTTTTCGCTGTGCGTGGTGGTGAGGCACGCCGTCGGGTCGAGGCGGTGCTGGAGCGGGTTTCGCTGCCGGCTCGGGTGGCCGATTTGTATCCGCATAGCTTGTCTGGTGGCGAACGGCAACGCGTGGCGATTGCCCGGGCGTTGATCTGCGAGCCCCGGCTGTTGGTGTGCGACGAGATTACCTCGGCGCTGGATGTGTCGGTGCAGGCGTCGATTCTGGCCTTGCTGCAGCGATTGCAGGGGGAGGGGCTGACGTTGTTGTTCGTCACCCATGACCTTGGGGTGGTGCGGGCGATTGCCGACCGGGTGCTGGTGTTGCGGCAGGGGCGGGTGGTGGAGCAGGGGAGTGCCGAGCAGGTGCTTGGGCGGCCGGTTGAGGGGTATACCCGGACGCTGGTGGAGCATTCGCCTAGGTTGCGTGTTGGCTCCTAGGTGCATGGCTTGGGGTGTTTGGCGCCTGTGAGACCGAGCGCCGCCCGCGCGGCGCATCGCGAGCGAAGCTCGCTCCTACATTTGTTTCGGGCCAGTATCGCCTGTGGCAGGCGCGCGCGACCGCCCTGTTTGTACGACGCAATATCGTGCCATGCGCCAAGGCGTTCGCGCGCAAATCTCACAGGCATAATTGGCCCGAAACAAATGTAGGAGCGAGCTTCGCTCGCGATGCGCCGCGCGGGCGGCGCTCGGTCTCACAGGCGACAAACACCTCAAGTCATGCCCCTGGCAACCCAGACGCAACCCCAAACCATACCCCCCATCCTCACCCCACAAACCGACCCTGCCGCCGCACGTCCTCGCGTGCATGGCTTGGGGTGTTTGGCGCCTGTGAGATCGAGCGCCGCCCGCGCGGCGCATCGCGAGCGAAGCTCGCTCCTACGTTTGTTTTTGGCCAGTATCGCCTGTGGCAGGCGCGCGCGACCGCCTTGTTCGTGCGACGCGATATCGAGGTGGGCACCAAGGGGCCGCGCGCCCATGTCACAGGCATAATTGGCCCGAAACAAATGTAGGAGCGAGCTTCGCTCGCGATGCGCCGCGCGGGCGGCGCTCGATCTCACAGGCACCGCGCAACCCAAGCCATGCCGGTTGAGAAGGGGTTAGAACTGGTAATCGACCTGGGCCAGCAGCGTGCGGCCCGGCATCGGTTGCAGGAAGGTGTTGGTGGAACCGGCCAGGCCGCTGACGAAATTAAGCTCGTCGGTGACGTTGAGCATGCGCACCGTTACACCCCACTGCGGTTGGCGGTAGTACACGGCGAGGTCGAGGTTGTATTCGTCGGGCACTTTCACCGTCTTGCTCAGGTTCAGGTACCAGCTGCTGGTCCACCAGCCGGAAAGCTCGACGCCAAACCCAGAATCGAAGCGGTAGTCGACATAGCCGCCAGCGTTGTATTCGGGGATCTGCACGGCATCGAACTTGCCGGACGGGCGCTGGTTGAGGCTGTTGTTGTCGCCGAATACGGTGCCGTTGTCGGGGATGAACCCCGCCGAAGCAAACCCGGCTTGGCTGGTGAACTCGTTGTAGGCGCTGATGCGGCTGAGGTTGAGGCCGCCGCGCAGGTGCTGATCCTGGTAGCGCAGGGTCGCTTCCCAGCCTTTGACGATCAGCCGGGCAATGTTGTTGTTGCTGTCCGGCGCCTGGTCGCGGGCCTGGCGGTAGGCTGCCAGGGTAAGGAACAGCTGGTCAGGCACCGCTTCCACCTTTGCGCCCACCTCATGCAACACGCTCAGGCTGTCGAAGGCCAATGGGTTGAGCTGGTTGGCCCCGGTGCCGCTGCCCCAGCCCAGGCCGTTGGTGAAGAAGCCGGTATTCACCGCCAGCGAGCGGTCGAAGGTGTAATACAGCGTGCTGTTGTCCGTGGGTTTGAAATAGGGACTGACCTGCACCGAGAACAACCGGTAGTTGTTCGCGTCCTTGCGCGGGTTGCCGCCGGGCAGCACGAAGGGGTTTTCGATGCGCGCGTCGATCCAGCTGCGGCTGGCACCGACGTTCAGGCCCACGCGTTCGCCCAGGCGCAGGTTGTGCTGGCTGAACAGGGTCTTGGTGGTCCAGGTGCTGTCGGCGGTGTACGGCGCTACCGACTCGGCATACAGGCCATGCCCGGCCGGGTACATGGCCGGCAGGTTGAGCCAGCCGTAGTAGTTGGAGAACTGCGGCACGCCGGCTTGGCCGATCCAGGCAGCGTTGCCACCGGCGGGGTTGCGCCCGCTCAGGCCGAGCAGGTCGCCGGGGTTTTTCAAGGTCGGGTCGAGGGTCAGGTCATAGGCGTTGATGGTGCTGCCGAAGCTATTGTTGGCGGCGATCGACTCGTTGCGCTCGCGGCGGTAGATCAGCCCGCTGTTGCTGTCGTCGACCAGGGTCAGATTGCCCAGCTGCCATTGGCCACGGGCGCGGAACTCGAAGCGGTTGTCGAAGATGTCGTCCTTGCCCTGCACCTGGAACGCGCCGACGGCGTCGGTGGTGTCGGTGGAATGTTGGTAGAAGGTGCTGTTGGCCAGGGTGATCGACGGGGTCAGGTCGCCTTCGACGCGCAGTTGCGTGGTGAAGCGCCGCGAGCGGTTTTCATCCTGCGCGCGCTGGCCGGTCTGCGATGACAGCGAAGTCAGGCCGTTACCTGCAAGCGACGGGTCGTAGACCCAGCCGCGCAGGCTGCCGGGGTTCGCCTGGGTGTTGGGCGAGGCGCCCTGGAAGCTGCCGTCTACCACCTGGTACTGGCCCTGGGCATTGCGCTGGCGCTGCACCCAGCCAAGCACCTGGGCGTCCGCAGCGCCGGACGACAGCACGGGTGACCACAAGCTATTGCCGTTCTGAATGATCGGCGTGGCGCGGCCGGCGTAGTACTTGCCGTGATCGACCAGGTCCTGGGTGGCGCGGTTCCAGCCATGGGTGATGTTGTAGTCGTAGTAGTCGTCGTAGGCGGCGTTCCAGTCGACCCGCACATTGTCGTTGCGCCAGGCGAGGGCGCCATAGAAGGCGTCGAAGTTGTTCTCGACGTTGTCGTAGAAGTCTTCCTGGCGCTGGCGGGTGATGCTCACCCGGTAAGCCAGGTTGTCGGTGAGTGGGCCGGTGTTGTCGATGCTGAATTTGCTGGCATCGCGCGATTCACCGTCGGGTATCCAGCTGCCGATTTCGCCGCTGAGCTTGGTGCGGAATTGGTTGAAATCGGGCTTTTTGCTCAGGTAGTTGACGTAGCCGCCACTGCCGCTGACCGAACCGTAGGTCACCGAAGACGGCCCGGCGACGATGTCGGCGCCTTCGTAGGCGTTGAAGTTGGCCGGGTGGCGCACGCCATAGGCGCGCTGGCCATCCTGAAACACCTCGGTGTTCTGCCCGCGCATCTGCGGCGCGATGCCGGCGTTCTGGCCGCCGCCGCGGGTGATGCCGGGCGCGTACTTGACTAGGTCGTCCGAGCTGCGGATCGGGTCGTTGGCCAGTTGTTCGGCGTTGATCTGGGTGACCGAGCGCGGGGTGTCGAGCACCTTGGCTTCCAAGCCGCCATAGATCGAGGCGGGCGGGCGGGTGGGCAGGGCGTCGTCATCGGTCTGTTCGGCCTGCACGGTGACGGTTTGCAGCTGGGTGTCTTCGGCGTAGGCCAGTGGCGCGCCGGCGGTCAGTATGGCCAGTGCCAGGGCGCTGGGCTGGAATTTAGGGTGCAGCAAGGTGACGCGGGGCATTGGCTGGGCCTCGTGCAAGAGTAAGGAAGTGGGAAAAACGAGGGCGCAGCCGCGCCTGCGGTTATGGGTTGATGCGGGGCGCTGTGGGAGCGGGCTTGCCCGCGAAGAATCCACCCCGGTGCATGGCCAGGGCTTCGCCCTGGTTCGCGGGCAAGCCCGCTCCCACAGAGGACTGTGCAGTCCTGGCGGTCAGGCTTTCAGCCACAGGCTCTCGAACCGCCAGGTACTGAACAGCGACTGCTCGGCCTGTGCGCCACCCACGCGGGTATTGACGCTGTCGAGCAGGTCCGCAAAGCCCCAGATCAGCATGCCGCCGCGTTCGTACTGAATGCGTTGCGCCTGGTGCACCAGGGCCTTGCGCTTCTCCAGGTCCGGCTGGGCCATGGCGGCGAGAAAGGCCTGACTGAATTCGGGGTCATTGAAGTGGGTCTTGTTGGACACGGCGAATGGCGCATCGGTGTGAATCGCGCTGGCCAGGAACGGCGCACCGATGCTGCCACCGGTGCTCAAGGTCCAATCGTCACGTTGTGGGCCCTGGAAGGTGGCCAGGTCGACCTGGCGCACATTGAGGGTCACGCCGATGCGCCGGGCCTGCTCGGCCAGTACCAGGGCCGAAGCCAGCCCTGGCCCAGCGGTGGTCACCAGCTCCACCTGCAACTGTTCATGGCCGGCTTCGCGCAGCAACTGTGCTGCGCGCTGTGGGTCATGGGGGCGCGGCCCGATGCTGTGGTCGAAGGTGGGGTCGAACGGTGCATACAGGTCGTTGGCCACCCGGCCCTGGCCATTCAGCGCTCGGCGTACCAGCTCGTCACGGTCGGCCAGCAGGCGGAACGCCTCGCGCACGCGCGGGTCGTCGAACGGCGCCTTGGCGGTGTTCATGTCGAACGACAGCCAGTTGCCGCTCACCGACTTCAGCAGGCGCAGCCGTGGGTCGGCCTGCAGCACCTGCAGGTGCTCGGTGGACATGACGTTGGCCATGTCGATTTGCCCGGCACGCAATGCCGCCAGGCGGCCGGTCTGGTCCTTGAAATCGATGATCTCCAATTCATCGGCATACGGCTTGCCGGGTTTGTAGTAGTTGTCGAAGCGGGTGAACAGCGAGCGCTGGCCTGGGGTGAAGCTTTTCAGTTTGTACGGCCCGGCACCGACCGGGTTGGTGACCGGGTGGTAGTCCACCGGCACGATGCCGCCGAAGTTGACCCAGGTCTCCGGCAGCGGCAGGTAGCTGCGCCCCTCGCGAAAGCCCAGGCGCACGGTACGCTCATCCAGCTTCACCAGGTTGTCGCGGTCCACCCAGTGCAGCAGTGCTGCGTAGGGCGAGGCCAGCTGCGGGTCGGTGAGACGGCGGATGGAGAAGATCAGGTCGTCGGCGTCGATGGTCTTGCCGTGGTGGAACTCCAGCCCAGGCTTCAGGCGCAAGGTCCAACTGCTGGCGTCGGCATTGGGCTCGGCGAACTCGGCCAGGGCCAGGCGCGGCTGCATCTGCTCGTCCCATTCCCACAGTTTGCTGTACAGGGCAAAGCCACGCACGATGCCGCTGCCGATGGGCTTGTGGGCGTCGAGGTTGCCGCTCTGGTTGCCGTCGATGATGCCCAGGCGCAAGCGCCCGCCATGGCGTGGCTGGTCGGCCACGGCATGGGTCGGGCTGTCGGTGGGGCCGCAGCCGGCCAGCAACCCGCCGGCCAGCACGCCGGCGTGGCCAAGGAAGCTGCGCCGGCTTAGTGGGTAACCGTCCCTGGCCATGGCGTCAGGCTCCGTTGCTGGCGTGCAGTTGCACGGGTTCGGCTAGCGGGCGGGCAAGGGCTGCGCGCTGGTCACGAAAGTGCGGCAGGATGTGCTCGCCGATGCGGTAGGCTTCTTCCAGGTGCGGGTAGCCGGCCAGGAAGAACAGATCGATACCGATGCCGTGGTACTCGCGGATGCGCGCCACCACGTTGGCGTAGCTGCCCACCAACGCGCAGCCGGGCGGGATGCCGATGTAGCCGAAGCCGGTCCACACATTGGGGTGGATGAAGAAATCGTCGAAGGCCTGTTGCTCGTCCTTGTCGTTGTAGTCGTGCTCATAGCTCAGTTTGCGTGCCGTGCGCAGGCCAGCATGGGCTGCGCGGGCCTTGACCGTGCCCTTGGCCACGCCTTCGTCGAAGAAGCGCTTGGCCTCGGCCAGCGCCGCCTCTTCGGTATCGCGGGCGATCACGTCGATGGACAGGCCAAAGCGAATATCGGTGCGGCCCCACTTCAGCGCGCGGGTGCGAATATCGGCGATCAGTGCGGCAATCTCGTCCGGGTGCTCGGCGCGCATCAGGTAGAAGTCGGCGTGCTTGGCGGCGAACTCCCGCGCGGCCACCGATGAGCCGGCCGTGCAGATCAGCGGTAGCTCGGCCTTTTTCAGCGGGCCGCGCAGGCCACCGCCTTCGGCACGGTAGTAGGTGCCTTGGTAGTGGAACTGCTCGTTGTGCCAATAGCCGCGTACCACGTCCATGAACTCGGTGGCACGGGCGTAGCGCTGGTCATGGTCCTCGAAGTCGCCAACCTGGCGCTGGATGGCATCCGAGCCGCCATTGATGATGTTCCACACCAGGCGGTTGCCGGTGGCGCGCTGGTAGGTGGCGGCCTGCTGCACGGCTACCCATGGGGTGTAGTGATAGGGCTGGAACGCGGTGACGAACTTCAGCGTGCGGGTTTCACGGGCCAGCAGCGAGCACACCGTCCACGGCTCTTCGCCGGTGGGGGCGTTGACCATCAGCGCGCCGCCAAAACCGTTTATTTCAGCGGCGCGGGCGATTTGCCCGAGGTAGTCGATGTAGGTGAAGTGATCACCCACGGCAAACCCCGACACTGCACCGGTGCTGGGCCCGCCCGCGTGCCAGTCGCCGCGGTTGCGCGGGTCGCCGGGAAGGAACTGGGTTTCGCCATGCAGGGGCAGGCGGGTGAAGAATTCGATGCTCATGGGCTGGCCTCCTTACTGGACGCTTGGGCTGCAATTAGGGGTGACCGGTTGGCCGTTGATGACCTGGCGGGCGAAGGGGATGGAGTCCTTCAGCGAAGCATTCACCGTCTCGCTATGGCCCAGGCCCTTGTACAGGTGACCCTGCACCACCGAGCCGGCCTTGCAGGCGTCCTGCATCAACGCGACTTGGGTGGCGGCGGCGGGGGTCTTGTCCTCGGCGCCGGTGCCGATGAAGATCGGTTGGGCCAGTTTCAAGGTCGGGTACGACACCTGTGCCAGCCATGGCTTGAGCTTGTCGCCCTGGTAGTCTTTCTTGGCGTTTGCCGGGGTCAGGCCGGTAGCCACCACGTCGCTGACCAATGCTGACAGGCAACTGGTGCGCGCCTGCTCGAACAGCGGCAGGGCCTTGTCGGTGTAGAAGTCGCGCGGGTCGATGCTCGGGTCATACTGCTGCGCGGCGAGCAGGGTGTAGAAGCCGTAGGCCAGGGCCGGGTCGACCTTGTCCTGGTCCTGTTCGCCGACATTCTTCGAACCCACGGTGTAGATCACCCCGGTGCCGATACTGCCCTTGACGCCCAGCTTGGGCGCATAAGTCGCCGCATAGGCCCCGGCGGCGAAGGCCCCGGCGCCGCCTTGGGACTGGCCAATGATCAACACTTTGTCCGCCAGCCCAGGTACGCCGGCGACCACGGCCTTGGCCGCATCGAGGATGCCGTAGGCGGCCATGCGATTGTTCAGCAGTGGGTGGCCGCCCGGTACACCCAGGCCTTGGTAGTCGGTGGCGACGATGGCATAGCCTTCATCCAGCCAGCGGTTGAGGTATTGCACGTCGCGGTAGCTGCGCCCGGCCCAGGACGGCGCGCAGATATCCGCCACGCCGACGGTGCCGTGGCCCCAGCTGGCGACCGGCCAGCCGCCCGCGGGTGCCTTGCCTTTGGGGATGAACAACGCGCCGGAGACCACGACCGGGGTCTTGCCGTCGATACCATCCAGCGAGGTGTACAGGATGCGTTGTGCGCTGGCCGCATTGGGCAGGCTCAGCGCCTGCTCCAGCGGTTCGCTGCGCAGCAGTTTGCCGGGCGTGGCAGGGATGGCCTTGGTCCAGGTGTAGAACGCCGACACACGGCCATCGCCCTGTTGCGGGTCGGGTTTTGGTGCGTAGGTTTCGGCGGCCATGGCGCCGATGGACAGGGCCAGGGCGCTAAGGCCGAAGACGAGCGAAGCAGGCAGTTTCATGGGTAAGGCTCTCAAGGTTGTTGGCTGATCTGGGTGTCGAGGGACGGCCAGTAGTGGGTCAATTGCAGGTCGATCAACGCCTGGCGGGTAAAGCCGGTAGCCAGGTCGCTGTTAATGTCGTAGGGCGTGCGAATCAGCCGGTTGGCCAGTGCGTACTGGCCCAGGGCGTCGTAGTGGGCTTTGAGCTGGGCATCGCTTTTTGGCGCCCAGCGCGCTTTCCATGCCACCGGGTCGTCCTGGTCGTCACGGCGCAGCACGCTTTCACTGACCCCGGCACGCGATGACAGCGCGTAGTAGGCGTCGCGGTTCTGCTCCTGGGAGATCCACCAGGCCGCGCGCACCCAGGCGGTGGCCACCAGCTGCGTCAGGTCGGCGTGCTGCTGCACGAAGCGGTCGGTGCCCCACAGGTCCGAGACCAGCCGCCAGTCGTTGGCGCCTTGCTTGGTCGACCAGAGAATGCGCGCCACGCCTTTGTCTTCCAGGGCGTAGGCTTCGTTGAGCAACACGGCGGCATCGACCTTGCCGGCGGACACCGCAGCGGCGCCCACTTGCGGGTTGAGGTTGGCGATCTTGAAGTCGCTCAGTTTCAGGCCTTGGCTGTCGAGGAAGTTGCTGAAGGCGAACTCCCAGGGGCGCCCACGGTGCAGGGCCAGGCGTTTGCCCTTGAGGTCCTGGATGCTGCGCACAGTGGAATCGCTCGGCACCACCAGGTAGATGTTGTTGCCACTGCCGCCAGGCACCACCAGCTTGCCCGGCACCTGGCCGGCCCCGGCGATGACCGAGGGCAGGTCGCCACGCACGGCGAAGTCCAGGCTGTCGTTGCTGAAGCCTTCGTTGATCTGCGGCCCGGCGCCGGCGTGGGGCAGGGCGGTCCATTGCAGTTTCACGCCGCGAGCGGCCAGTTGCTGCTCCAGCCAGCCTTCCTCGATCACCCGCCCGGGGATGCCGCCGAACACCGGCGCACCGCCCTGGGTGAAGGCGACGATGGCGATGCGCACCGCCGCCGGTGGCTCGGCTGCCAGCGCAGCCAGGCTGAGGAAGAGGCCGCCCAGCAGGGTGAGGGCATGACGCCAGGGATTGTTCATGTGCAGCTCCAGGCAAAGGTTCTACAGGCCAGGAGCGAAATGCATGCCAGCCATTCGAAAACTGGCTACAGGCCAAGCGTGGCGGGGTTTTCAATCAAAATCAGGTAGCGTATGGCGGGCCGGGCCTGCTGATCGGCGGGCAGGCGAGTGCTGGCGGGTTGCTGCTGTGGCAGCAGTGGATTGTTGGAAAATCAAATATTCCTAATTCGAATATCTAAATACTAATTAATAATTTTTTGATCTAATTTGTTTCATGCACTATGGGCCTGCGCGTCAACTGCCAGGAATGCCCCTATGTCGCTGATCACCCACCCCAATGCCCGCGAGCTGACCAAGTCGGTGCGTGCCACCGTGCTCGTGTTCAAGGACCCGCGCTCCCAGGAACTGCTCAGCCGCATCGAGCGTCTGGCGCCCAGCGAGGCCAACACCCTGATCATCGGCGAAACCGGCACCGGCAAAGAGCTGGTCGCCCGTCATATCCACCACCTCAGCCGCCGTGGGCGTGAGCCATTCGTGGCGGTGAACTGCGGTGCCTTTGCCGAAACCCTGGTGGAAAGCGAGCTGTTCGGCCATGAAAAAGGTGCGTTCACCGGGGCCACCAGCAACAAGGCCGGCTGGTTCGAAGCGGCCAATGGCGGCACCTTGTTCCTCGATGAAATCGGCGACCTGCCGCTGAACATGCAGGTGAAGTTGCTACGGGTGTTGCAGGAGCGAGAAGTGGTGCGCCTGGGCTCACGCACACCAATCCCGATCAACGTGCGGCTGGTGGCGGCGACCAACGTGAACCTGGCCGATGCGGTGGTGGCGGGGCACTTTCGTGAAGACCTGTTCTACCGCCTGCATGTCGCCACGATTCGCTTGCCGCCGTTGCGTGAGCGGCCGGGGGACATCTTGCCGCTGGCGGAATTCTTCATCGAGGAACACTGCCGGCGCCTGGGTTACGAGCGTGCCTCGTTGAGCCCGGATGCCGAGCGTAAATTGCTGGCGCATAGTTGGCCGGGCAACATTCGTGAGTTGGAAAACGCCATTCACCATGCGTTGCTGGTGTGCCGGTATCAGGTGGTGGCACCGGCGGACTTGCACTTGGTCGATATGCGGCCACAGGTGGCGGCGCCTGTGGGGCATGCGCACTTGCCGGCAGCCCTTGCGGCACCGCCGGACCTGGAAAGCGCGTTGCTGGCGCTGTTCGAGCAGAATGTGCCGAACCTGTATGAACATATCGAGGAAACGGTGTTCCGGGCGGCTTATCGCTATTGCCACGGCAACCAGTTGCAGACGGGGCGCTTGCTCAACATCAGCCGCAACATCGTGCGGGCGCGGCTGGAGAAGATTGGCGAATTGTCGAAGGCCTGAATTGCCTGTATTGGGGCTGCTGCGCAGCCCATCGCGGGCAAGCCCGCTCCTACAGGTTTAGCGGCACACCCTGCTACCAGCGATAGGTCAGGTCGGCGGTTACGGTGCGCCCCGTTCCCAGCAGGCAGGCCACAGTGGCGAAGCAGCCGGCCACGTAGTACTTGTCGGTCAGGTTCTTCACGTTGAGCTGGGCCGACAAGCCCTGCAGGCCGTTGCTGGCCTTGCCGAAGTCATAAGACAGCATGGCGTCGACCAAGGTGTAGCCGGGCACTTCGAAGCTGTTCTGCGCATCGCCATAGGTGGCGCCGGTGTAGCGCACGCCCAGGCCGCCGCCAAGCCCGGCCAATGGCCCGCCCTGTAGGGTGTAGTCGACCCACAGCGAGGCCAGATGACGCGGGACCCGCACCGGTGCATTGCCCTTGTTGCTGACACCCAGCGCATTCGGGTTGTCCTTGGTGACCTCGACATCGTTGTAGGTGTACGCGGTGATCAGGTTCAGCCCCGGCAGCGGCTTGGCCACGCCTTCCAGCTCGACCCCGCGCGAGGTCACCTCACCCTGCTGTACGCTGAAGCCCGGGTGCTCGACATCGGTCGTGGCCACGTTCTGCCGGCGCAGGTCGAAGGCTGCCACGGTGATGTAGTTTTCGCTGCCTGGCGGTTGGTACTTGATGCCCACTTCATACTGCTTGGCGGTTTCCGGTTCGAACGGGGAGCCGTCGAAGCTGTTGCCGCTGGCCAGCTTGAACGACTCGCTGTAGCTCACGTAGGGGAACAGGCCCATGTCGAAGCTGTAGCCGAACGATGCGCGGGCGGTGGTGGCCTCGTCGGTGATCACCTGGTGGCTGCCATTGATGCGGTTGGTGCTGTCCTGGCGCGCCCAGTCGTGACGCACGCCCAGCGTGGCGACCCAATTGTCGAGGTGCAACTGGTCCTGCAGGTACAGCCCGAGCTGACGATCGTCGCGGGCAGTGGACAGCAGCGAGGTGTAGCGCGAAGTGTCGATCGTTACACCGCGTACCGGGTTGTAGATATTGATCGATGGCGCGTCACCGTGCTGCACGTCCTGGCTGCGGTGGCCGCGCAGGTAGTCGGCGCCCAGCAACAGGTCATGGCGCAATGGGCCGGTGTTGAAATTGGCCAGCAGCTGGTTGTCCAGGGTGTAGTTATCGCTGTTGTAATCGCGCAGCTCGTAGTAGCGGGCCAGGGTGTTGCCATTGATCACGCCACTGTTGCGAAACAGCTGGTCCTGGTAGCCGTGCAGGTGGCTGTAGCGGAAGTTCTGGCGCAAGCTCAAGGTGTCGTTGATGCGATGGCTCAGCTCATAGCCCAGGTTGTTCATCTCCGATTGTTCACGGTCGAAGCCCGGCTCGTTGAGCGAACGGTGGCGGGGCACGCGGCCGTTGGGGTTGGAGCCGTCGAACAGTGAATAGGCCATGTTCGAGGTGAACAGGTTGGTGTTCTTCTGGTACGACGCCAGCAGGGTCAGGCTGGTGTCTTCGTTCGGTGCCCAGGTCAGGCTGGGCGCGACGTATTGGCGGTCGTCCTTGATACCGTCGATCTCGTTGTCGGCATCACGGCCGAGCATCACCAGGCGGTAGGCCAGGGTGCCCTGGCTGTCGAGCAGGTCGCCGACATCCAGGCTCAGTTGCTGGCGGTCGTGATTGCCGAGCGACAGGCCGACTTCATGGTGGGCGGCAAACAGGGGCTTTTTCGAGACCAGGTTGATCATGCCGCCAGGCTCGCCTTGGCCGTAGATGACTGACGCCGGCCCTTTGAGAACCTCGATGCGCTCCAGGCCAAACGGCTCCGGGGCGTAGTAACCGATGTTGTTGTTGCGCAGGCCGTCGGTGTAGGCATCGCTGTTGATCTGCTGGAAACCACGCACCATCAAGGTGTTGTCGGTAGGGTTGTTGCCGGCCACGTTGGCGTGCACGCCAGCCGTGTAGCTCAAGGCTTCGGTGACGGTTTGCGCACCTTGGGCCTTGATCCGGTCGCGGGTCACCACCGACACCGAGGCGGGGGTTTCCAGCAGGGCGCTGTCGGTCTTGCTGGCGCTGCTGGCGCGGGTGGCCAGGTAGCCATCCACGGCGCCGTAGGCACTGTCGCGCTGGGCGTCGACGCTGGTGGGTGCCAGTTGCAGGCCTGCGCCTTGTGCCGCAGGTTGCAGGCGATACTGGCGTTCGCCGCTGGGCACGGCGACCAGGCCACTGCCCAGCAACATGCGCTCCAGCGCCTGTTCGGGGGTGAAGTCGCCTTGCAGCGGGGCACTGGCCTTGCCTTGGCTGAGCACGCCGTCGCCGACGATGTAGATACCGGCCGCACTGGCCAGGCGGTTGAGCTGCTGGGCCAGTGGGCCGGCAGGCAGGTCGTAGCGGCGTGGGCCGTCGTCGGCCAGCACCGGGGTGGCCGCCAGCAACGGCAGGGCCAGCAGCAGAGGGCGCAGGGTAAGCGGGAGCAGGGGCATGGGTGTTCCTTGTGGGGGCAGATGAAGCGGGGTGTTCATCTGCTAATCCGAACGAGCGGGGTAAAACCGGAACACCTCTGCGCAAAAAAACGGTGGGCTCAGCGCGGCTCGATGCTGTACCACCAGGGCAGGGTCTTGCGTACTTTGATCGGCAGGGCGCTTTCGAGCATGGCCAGGGTGCGCTCCGGGTCATTGGCCGGGAAGTTGCCCATCACCCGCAGCGCCTGAACTTGTGGGTCAACCCCTAGATGACCGGGCAGGTAGGCACGCAGTTGTTCGCTGAATTCGCCCAGGCTGATGTCGCTGGCCAACAGCCGGCCATCGCGCCAGGCCTGGCGCGATTCGTCCACCGCACGCGGCGGTTGTGCGCCATGGCGGTCGAAGTCCGCTTGCCATCCCGCAGCCACCACCAGGCTGCCTGTGCCATCTGCGGGTAGAAGGCGCACGGCGCCGTCGAACACGCTCAGGCGCGCGGCCTGGTCGCGCTGCCATACGCTGAAGCGGGTGCCCAACGCTTGCAGGCGGCCGTGACGGGTGTCGATCACGAAGGGCCGGCTGTCGTGGGCGGTTTCTACCAGCACTTCACCGGCCAGCAACTCCAGGCGGCGCAGGTTGGCGCGGTAGTCGATGTTCAACGCGGTGGCACTGTTCAGCCACAGCTGGCCGCCATCCGGCAGGCGCAGGCTGCGCACTTCGCCGGTGGCGGTGCGCTGGTCGGCACTGAGTGCCAGCAGTTGTTGCCTGGCGGCAGGTAGGCGCCAGCCGGCCAAGGCCAACAGGCTGGTGCCGCACAGCAAACCGAGCAGGCCAACCGCGCGACGCCGATCGAGGTCAGTACGGCGCACGCTGCCCAGTGCCTGCAGCGAAGCGTCGGCCTGCAGTTTCAGCGGCGAGAAACGCTGACTGATGCGTTGCACATGGTCCCATGCCACCTGGTTTGCGTGTGCCGTCCCGAGCCATTCATGCCAGCGCAACTGCAATTGCAGGTCTTGCGGGGCGGCAAGCAATTGCGCATACCAGTTGGCGGCTGCCTGCAAGGTGGCGTGGTCGGGGCGCTCGCTGGCGTTCATGGCAGGTCTAGCTCCAGCAGCAGGCATTGGTACATCGCCTGGGCCATGTACTTGGTCACGCTGCGTTCGGAAACCTGCAGCTGGCGGGCAATGTCCCGGTAGCCCAGGCCTTGTACATGGGCCAGCAGAAAGGCCTGGCAGACCTTGTCGGGCAGCCGTGCGAGCATTCGCTGCACCTGCTCCAGTGCCTCGAACACCAGTGCACGCTCCTCTTCGCTGGGTGCCAACGGTTCAGGCAGCGCGGCCAAGGCCTCCAGCCACGCCTGCTGCAGGTGCTGACGGCGCCAGAAATCGATGCACAGGTGGCGGGTGACGGTGCTCAGGTAGGCGCGCGCGTGCTGCTCGGTCTGGAACTGCTGCGGCTTGCTCAGCAGGCGCACGAACACGTCGTGGGCCAGGTCGGCAGCATCGCTGGCATTGCCCAGGCGCTTGTACAGCCAACCGCGAATCCAGCCGTGGTGGGCGCTGTAGTAGGTGTGGACTTGCTGGCTGAAGGTGGGGTCGGGGCGCGACATCAGGGCATCCTTTCGCTGTGCGACAAGGTCTCATATGAGAATATTTCGCAATGGTAGGCCAGGGCTGATGAACACGGCAACACTATCTGATGGCGAGATACGATTGCGGAGTCCGACAAGACTCGGGTTAAATGAGAGTCATTATTAATGACGCCCTTATCGGTTCACCCCATGCCCTGCGCTGACCCTTCCCTGCAAAAAGCCGTGCACACACTATACGAGGATCACCACTCCTGGCTGTGCGGCTGGTTGCGCGGCAAGCTCGGCTGTGTAGAGCATGCCGCCGACCTGGCCCAGGACACCTTCATCCGCGTGCTGACCCTGCGCAAGGCAGCTGAGTTGCGGCAGCCACGGGCCTACTTGAGCAGTGTGGCTCGCAGCTTGATGATCGATATGTTCCGGCGGCGAGCCCTGGAGCAGGCCTACCTGGAAACCCTCGCGGCACGGCCCGAGCTGGTAGAGGTTTCGCCTGAGGCGCGCCTGCTGATCATCGAGACCTTGATGGAGATCGATCGCCTGCTCGATGGCCTGGGCGCACGCACCCGCGAGATCTTCCTGATGGCCCAGCTCGATGGCTTGAGTTATGTGCAAATCGCGCAGCGCCTGGATGTTTCACTGACCACCGTCAAGAAGCATGCCGTGCGGGCACTTACCCACTGCCTGATGCTGGCTGAGGTGTAGCGGTGGCGGGAGTTGAGCCATTGGACCGCAGCACGTTGGAGGCTGCCGCACGCTGGTATGTCGAACTGCGCTGCGAGGCAGATGAGAGCACGCGAGCGGCGCATCAGCGCTGGTTGCTGAGTGACCCGAGGCACCTGCAGGCCTGGGAGCGGCTGACACGTTTGCAAGGCAAGCTGGCGCAGGTTGCGCCGGGTATCGCACGGCCGACCTTGAGCAGTGCCAGGGCCAAGCGACGTGAGGTGCTCAAGGTGCTGTCGGTGCTGTTGGTGGCGGGCGCGGCAGGGGGCGTGGTGTGGCGTGATGGCGGCGTTGCACGGCTGATGGCTGATGTGCGCACGGGCGTTGGCGAGCAGCGCTCGTTGCGCCTGGACGATGGCAGCCAACTGCAACTGAACACCGACACAGCGGTGGATGTTCGTTACGGCGCCCAGTGGCGCGCACTCGAGTTGTTGCGGGGGGAGATTCTGGTGCAGACAGCATCGGATGCAATGTCCCGCCCGTTCATCGTCCATACCGGGCAGGGCAGTGTCCGCGCGCTGGGCACGCGCTTCATCGTGCGTTGTGACAACGACCTTACGCGGGTTTGCGTGCTGCAACAGGCGGTGCAAGTGCGCAGCGCACATGCCGTGGCCGCTGTGCGGGTCGAAGCCGGGCAACAGCTGGCGTTCAGCGCCGGGAAGGCGGGCGACGTGACACCGCTGGCGGCGATGGCAGACGCATGGACGCGCGCGATGCTGATCGTGGATGACTGGCGCCTCGCCGATGTCGTGGGCGAGCTGCAGCGGTATCGGCCTGGGTACTTGGGCTGTGATGAAGCCGTCAGTGAATTACGGCTGTCCGGGGCGTTTCATTTGAGCGACATCGATATTGTCCTGGAAAACCTCACCACCACGTTACCTGTGCGTATTCGTCGCTTCAGCCGTTACTGGACGCGTGTCGAGGCGGTCTGAGGTTTGTCCGTACTTTTTTGCCAGTAGGGTTATCGATTTTCGTTCTCGTTCGACTTGTAGGTAGACGCGCACCAAGCGCACTGAAAAAACTGCCGCAGGGCGAAAGGAAACCGCATGCTCGCTGTCAACGATTACAACCGTACTCTCCCCATCAACTCGACCAGAGCCAACCTGGCGCGAGCCGTGCATCGCGCGCTGTTCAGCGTGGCGTTGGCAACACCGCTGGCAACGGTGATGGTCCTCCAACCTGCCGTTGCCCAGAGCCAGTCCGAAGCGCTTTTCGACATACCCGCTGGCGCACTTGGCACGGCACTTACGCAGTTTGCTTCGACGGCCGGTGTGACGGTGTCGTTCGAGCCGTCATCGGTACAGGGGCTGCAGTCGCCCGGGCTGCATGGCCGCTACAGCGCCGACGCCGGCCTGCGCCAGGTGCTGGCTGGCAGCCGCTTGCAGGTGCTGAAGCAGGGCAGTGGCAGTTACTCGCTGCTGCCAATGGTGGGTGATGATTCCACCTTGCAGCTCGATACCACCAGCGTAACCGGCGCGGCCGTGGAATCCGCCTATGGCCCGGTAAGCGGCTATGTCGCCAGCCGCAGCGCGACCGGCACCAAGACCGACACGCCGATTCTGGAAATCCCCCAGGCCATCAACGTGGTCACCGCCGATCAGGTGCAGGCCCAGGGGGCGCGCAACCTGACCCAGGCGCTGCGCTACACCCCGGGCCTGGCCACCGGTGGCTTTACCGACCGCAACAGCATTGCCGATGAAATCACCAGCCGCGGCTTTGCCCCGACCCCGTTGTACCTGGACGGCGCCTACCTGCCTTACGCCGGCAGCCTGGGCGGCGCGCCGCAGATCGACCCCTACACGCTGGAGCGTATCGAGGTGCTCAAAGGCCCATCCTCGGTGCTGTACGGGCAAAACCAGCCAGGCGGGCTGATCAACATGGTTTCCAAGCGCCCGACCCGCGAGCAACGTAGCCAGGTAAAGCTGGGCGCCGGTAGCTACAACCGGGTCAACGGTGCCTTCGATACCAGCGGCCCGCTGGATGAGCAGAAGGTCTTCACCTATCGCCTGGTCGGTGTTGCCGACAAAGGCAACGAGATGGTCGCCCATGCCCACAGCGAACGCTTGTTGCTGGCACCCAGCCTGACCTGGGCGCCGAATGAAGACACCTCGCTGACGTTGCTCGCTCAGGTTCAACGTGACGATGGCTTGCCCGACTACCAGACGCTACCGATGATCGGTTCGCTCAAGCGCGGCCCGACAGGCCAGCATATCGACCGGGACTTTTTCTCGGGCGACTCGCATTACAACGATTACAAACGCAACCAGTACATCTTCGGCTATGACTTCAACCACCGCTTCAGTGACGAGCTGGTATTTCGCTCTACCGCGCGTTACACCGACGTCCGTGACCGCTACAAAGGCTTCTACCTGCGCAGTTTCGTGACAGAGGGCGATGGGGTGGACTACACCCGCGCCAACCGGGTGAAGCTCGACTGGCGCCAGCACAATATTTCATACACCGTCGATAACAACCTGGAATACACGTTCAATACAGGGGCCTTGCAGCACACCGCGCTGGCAGGCGTGGACTACCGTCACTTCACGCGCAAGTACGATGGCTATAACGCCTACAACGTGCTGCCCGTCGATCTCTATGGCAAGAACAACTTCGACACCAGCAGCATCACCCCGGTGCTGGATACCCGCTGGGACAATACCGTGCGCCAGACCGGGGTTTACCTGCAGGACCAGATCAAGCTGGACAACTGGATCCTGACCGTAGGCGGGCGCCAGGACTGGGCCGAAATCGACAACAAGGACTTGTTGGCGCACAGCATCGCTTCCCAGCGTGACAGCAAGTTCACCGGGCGCATCGGCCTCACCTATGTCACCGAGTTTGGCCTGGCGCCCTATGTCAGCTATTCCCAGTCGTTCTTGCCAACCTTGGGCACGGCAGCCCCCGAGCGTGGCGGCAAGGCGTTCGAGCCCACCGAAGGCGAGCAGTACGAAGTGGGGCTGAAGTATCAGCCATTCGAGGGCACCTTGTTCACGGCTTCGGTGTTTCAGGTGAAGCAGAAAAACGTGCTGACCGGCGACACCGAGTACCCGCAGTACGAGTCGCAAAATGGCGAGGTGCGTTCGCGTGGGGTGGAGCTGGAACTCAAATCCAGCATCGAGAACGTCGATGTACTGGCAGCTGCCACCTACATCGACTCGTTCTATACCAAGAGCACCTATGGCGACCAGGGCAACCGCAACGAGTCGCAGGCCCCGGTGTCTGCCTCGCTGTGGGTGGACTACCACTTCACCCAGGCCATGCTCGATGGCCTGACCTTTGGCGCCGGCGCCCGTTACACCGGCCGCAAGCCGGGCAACTCGGCCAACACCTTCGATGTACCGGCCTATGCCGTGTACGACGCTACCGTCAGCTACGACCTGGCCAAGCTCGATCCCAGCCTTCGTGGTCTGCAAGCCAGCCTGAATGTGCAGAACATCTTCGACCGCGAGTACGTATCGGACTGCAACTACGCGTTTGGCTGCTATTACGGGCAGGAGCGGGTAGCGTCGCTGGAGATGACCTACGACTGGTGATCAAGCCCAGGCGCCACGCGTTATACTCCGGCCATTTTGCAGATGGCCGGAGTAGCTATGCGCCAGGTTTTGCTCATCGTCGATGTCCAATCCACCTTCAGCCCGCCCGAGTGGCTGGTCGATGGTTTGCGGCGGTTGTCGGCGAACATCCCCACCATTGCCTCGGTCGAGTTGCATGATGAACAAGTCACGCCGTTCGAGCGCCAGCTCGGCTGGCACCCGGCCGCCGAGGACGAAAGCCTGGTCGAGGCCGACCAGGTGTTCGTCAAGCATGGCTACGGGCAAAGTGCCGAGGCCATCGAATACATCCGCCAACTGGGCGTGGAACGGGTGCTGGTGTGTGGGCTGCAGACCGAAACCTGCGTGCTGGCCGCAGGCTTCGCCCTGTTCGATGCGGGGCTGATGCCTACGCTGGTGACAGACATGACGGTAGGCTCTTCGCTGGACCGCTCGGGCAAGCTGGGTATCGACCTGTGGAAGCACCACTTCCGTCAGGTCACCACCGCGTCCGAAGTGCTGGCTGAACTGGCCGCGCAAGGGTAGAGCATGTAATCACTTTGCTATCACGCGGTGACAATGCGTATCATTGTCGATTGTAATCCGCTGATCGAGAAGGATCTCCATGCTGAAATTGCTTCGCCTGGCAGCTGTTCTGCTGCCTGTAACCATGGCCTGGTGCGGCCATGCCCACGCCTTCACCGACGGCACCGACCATTCCGTTACCCTGGAAAAGATCGCGCAGACGTTCGTGGTGCAGAAAGACGGCAGCTTCCGTCTGGATGTCGACAGCGTCATGCTGATCAACGAAGAGCGCGCCATCAAGACCAATGCCCAGCACCCGTTGAGCTACAACCGTTCGCTGGAGACGCTGGAGGTGGTCGAGGCCTACACGCAAAAGCCTGACGGGCGCAAAGTGCAAGTGGATGCCGCGCACATCAAGGAGCAGCAGGAGCAGGCGTCTGCCCAGGCGCCGATGTTCCAGGACTCGGTCAACAAAGTGGTCATCTTCCCCGAGGTTGCGGTGGGTGACCGGCTGGTGCTGCGTTACCAACGTAACCGCACGACGCCACTGTTCCCCGGGCAGTTCGAAGACATCACCGTGCCGCAGTTCTACCCGGTCGGGCAGTTCTCCCTGACCTACGAGCTGCCCCAGGGCATGCCCCTGCAGGCCGATGCCCGTGGCTTCAAGGCGTCGCCGCCTGCCACGGATGATGGCCGTACGGTGTATCGCTGGGACTATGTACCGGCGGCGCGGGCACGGATCGAGACGGGCGCGGTGTCGTACCTGGATTACGGTCACTACCTGGCAGTGTCGACGTTCTCCGGGTTCAAGGACTTCGCCCAGGCCTACCAGGCCAGGGCCACGGTCGAGGTCACGCCGCAGATCAGCGAACTGGCGAAGCGCCTGACCGCCGGTTTGCCCACTGCCCGGGAAAAGGCCCTGACCCTCAGTGACTGGGTGCGCCAGAACATCCGCTATGTGGCGGTGTATGTCGGTGCTGGCGGGGTGGTGCCGCATGCCGCGCAAACCGTGCTGGACAACCGCTACGGCGACTGCAAGGACCATGTTGCGTTGCTGGAGGCGCTGTTGAGCGCGGCAGGCATCAAGAGCACGCCAGCGCTGGTGAACCAGGGCAACGCCTATGTGTTCCCCAAAGTGCCGACCTTGGGTGTACTGAACCATGTGATCACCTATGTGCCGAGCCTGGACTTGTACCAGGACTCGACCGACCCGTCGATTGCGGCGGGTTACCTGCCGTTGACCGTGCTGAACAAGCGCGTGCTGCTGACGGCCACCGGCGAGTTCGGCAAGACGCCAGCCATTCAACTGAACCAGGTTTCCAGTGATTTGCTGTTCAAGGTCAAGGCCGATGGCGCCGCCGACTTCACCAATGTCTCCACCGTGAAGGGTTGGGCCAGCGAGATGAGCCGCTTTGGTTTGCAGCTGATGAAGCCGGCGGACCGCGACATGCTGGTGGAAAAAGTGCTGGCCGCCTACGGGCAGCGCGGCAGTGGTTCGTTCAAGGTCGCGCCGCCCGCTGCCAATGGCGATTTCGTCAGCACCGTGGATGGGCGCACGGAAAACCTGGTCAACCTGCCAGGGCCAGTGGGCGTGGCGACCCTGACCAGCTTGGCGGGCGGTATCTCGCAGAATGTGTATAGCTTCACCCTGGAAAAGGACCGCAGCCAGAGCTTCGTGTGCATTTCCAACGACACGGTGGAAACGTCGCGCTTCGAGTTCCCGGCCCAGGTCAACGTGCTGGCGATTCCCAAGCCGGTGAAGGTGCACGATGGCAATGTCGACTACAGCGCGCGTTATACCCAGGACGGCAATGCGGTGGTGGTGGAACGGCATTTCAAGTTCAGCCGAGCGGATGTGGTTTGCACACCAGAAGACTTCACGGCCATGAAACCGGCGTTGGAGGCGATGATTCGCGACCTGCAGAGCCAGATCATCGTGCAGGCAGGGTAGGTTTTGCTCCCATGGCTCCCTGTGGGAGCTGGCTTGCCGGCGAAGGGCTGCGCAGCAGCCCCCGAACTTGATCCTGTGTTCTAGAAATCCCAGCGGGTGGTGACCATCAGGTTGCGTGGTTCGCCATAGTAGGTGGTATCGAAGTTACCCAGCCCGGTCAGGTAGACCTTGTCGAACACGTTGTTGGCGTTGACCGTGAAGCTCAAGTGCTCGCTGTACTGGTAGCGGGCCATCAGGTCGACCAGGGTGTAGCCGCCTTGCTTGATGCGCGTGTAGTCATTGGCGACCGGGCTGTAGATGTTGCCGTAGAAGCCGCTTTGCCAGCGCAGCCCGCCGCCCACGGTGACCGGGTCGAGTACGCCTGGCAGGCGGTAGGTATTGAACAGTCGCACCACGTGTTCAGGTTTGGTGGTTGCCAACGGGAAACCGAAAATCCGCTGGTCGTCGGCATCGCGGGTACGGGCATAGGTATAGCCGGCGGTGACGTTCCAGCCGGGTGCCAGCTCGCCGGCCAGTTCCAGTTCGACACCTTTGGTGGTGGCGCCGTCGATGGCTTTATAGATGCCTTCGTTGGTGACCGGGTTGGTGCCGACGTTGGAGGCGACGTTGTCCTGCTCGATACGGAAGAATGCCAGGGTGCCGTTCAGTCGGCCATCGAACCAGGCGGCCTTGAAGCCTGCTTCATAGCCATCGCCTTCCACCGGTGCCAGGGTCGCGCCATTGATGTCCTTGTACACTTGCGGTTGGTAGATCGAGGTGTAGCTGGCATAGGCCGAGTAGGTGTCGTCCAGGTCGTAGACCACGCCGGCGTAGGGAGTGACCACGCCGTGCTCCTTGTAGCTGGCGTGGGTGTCGCTCAGCGAAGCGGTTGGGTAGTAGTCCTCATCATCGTTGTACTTGAAGGTGCTGACGCGGGTGCCGAGGATGAGCGAAAGCTTGTCGGTCGGCCGCAGGCGGGTGGCCACGTAGGCGCCGTTCTGGCTTTGCGTGGTGGTGTAGTCGCCGTTTTTCGGGAAGTTCTGCTCGGGCAGTTTGCCGTTCCAGTCGAAGATGGAGCCGGGCACCATCTCGAACGCGCTGCCGTCGTAGGTATCACCGGTCTGCCGCGAATGCGAGGTCATGAAGCCTGCCACCAGGTCATGCTCGCGGCCAAACAGGCTGAACGGCCCAGATACATTCAGGTCTGCGGTGTTTTGTACGCGGTGGCCTTCCCAGCGCCCCCAGTATAGGAACATCCCTTCGCCAGTAACCGGGTCCGGGTTGCCGCCGCTGGCAGACGCCAGGCGCGTGTCGTGATCGCTGATCATGTGGTTGAGGCTGAGCTTGACCTTCCAGTCGTTGGCCAGGGCCTGCTCCAGTGAGGTGAAGTAGGTGGTGGACTGGAAGTCGCGGCGGCTCCAGTCGGCTGCCGGGTTGTACGCGCGCGAAAAGTCGGTGCGGCTGCCGTCGGAAAAGTAGGTCGGGTTACCGGTCCAGGACGACCCGCGCGGTGTCGTGGCCTGGTTGTCGATGCCGAAGGTCAGCAGCGTGTCGGGTGTCAGGTCGGCTTCGACAATGCCGTAGTAGACGTCCTTTTTCTGCTTGTAGTGATCCAGGTACGACTTGCGGTCCTGATAGGCACCCACCAGGCGACCGCGCACGCTACCGCTGTCGTTGAGCGAACCGGAGATGTCACCCTCGGTGCGGTAATTGTCCCAGGAGCCGGCGCTGGCGGTGATCGAAGCCTTGAAGTCGTGAGTGGGCTTCTTGCGCACCAGGTTGACCGTAGCCGATGGGTCACCGGAGCCGGTCATCAGGCCGGTCGCGCCCTTGATGACTTCGATACGGTCGTAGGCGGCCATGTCGACATGGGTCACGCCCTCGTCGTAGACCCCGTCATAGATGGTGTTGATGCCATCGTACTGGTAGTTGGTGATGGCAAACCCGCGTGCGGAATACTCCATGCGCTCGCTGTCATAAGCCTGGACTGAAACGCCGGGCGTGTTGCGCAATACATCGCCGATGTCTTGCGAACCATGGTCGTCGATCACCTGGCGGGTTATCACGCTGACCGACTGCGGTGTCTCACGCAGGGTCAGTGGCAACTTGGTTGCAGTGCTCGAACCGCCCGTGGTGTAGGCGCCGGTGCCCTCTGTCACCATGCCCAGCCCCAATGCGTCGATACGGCTTGGGGCCAACTCCAGCGCATCATCCTGGCCGCTGGCCTGCAGCAGCGAATAGCGCCCGTCACTTTCCCGTATGGCTTGCAACCCGGTACCGGCAAGCAGCACCTGCAGGGCCTGCTCGACCTCATAGCGCCCATCGAGTGCCGGCGAGCGTTTACCGCGCGTCAACTGGGTGTCGAACGACAGCACGATGCCGGACGCCGCGGCGAACTGAGTCAGGCTTTCGCCCAGGTCACCTTGCGGCAGGTGGTAATCATGGGCTTGGCTGGCGCAGGCGGCGCCAGGCCCACCGAGCAGGGCGGCCAGCATCAGGCAGGTGCGCAGGCCTGGCGCAGTGAAAGGCCTGGGGTTGGAGCGGCGGGTCATGTTCGCGTTTCTCTTGTAGGTAAGCGTCGGGTTACCTATGAGTCGGATAAGCCGCAGCAAAGTGATCAGGCAGGGCGCAATTATTTACGCCGCCGTGATCGTGACCCAGTAGCGTGTGCGCGCCTGCACCTGCACTGGCAGGGACGTGGTCAGTGCCCGCAGAATCTGGTCGGTGTCGTTCAGCTTGTAGGTGCCGCTGATGCGTAGGCCTGCCACCGACGGCGCGCAGCGCAGCCAGCCCGGCCGGTAGCGTGAAAGGTTACTGATGAACGTGTCCAGGCGCTGATCGTTGGCAATCAGCAAACCCCGGCCCCAGGCATCGGCTGTCGGCGCGACAGCCTCCACCGAGGAGAAGCCCTGTTCGTTGAACTGGCAGCGCTGGCCGCTCGCTACCTGAAGGGTTTGGCCCGAAGCCAGCCTCACCTGTGCCTGCTGGCCAAATACCTCAAGGCTGCTGCTGTCGTCGAACAGGCGCACGGCAAAGTGGCTTTCGCCGGCCTCGATGGTGCCGTTACGGGTGACGACTGCGCAGGCCTGGCGGGCCGGCACGGTCACCATCAATTCACCTTGGCGCAGGCGTAGCCACGGCGCTGTGCGTACGTCACCCATATCCACTGCCGAGGCGGTGTTGAGTACCAGCGCAATGCCATTGTCCAGCATCAGCGAACGCTGTTCGCCCACACCGGTACGCACGTCTGCCAGCCATGGCGACTGCTTCACTTCCCGGTAGCCACCCAGGCCCAGAGCGCCGCCGCCCAGAAGCACCAGGCCGGCCTTGACCACCCGCCGACGGCTGGCGTGTCGGCCATGCGCCGCCAGCGCCAGCACGCGTGTCGAAGCCGGGTTTTCAGTCGCCGCCATGCGCGTTTGCAGTTGCTCGGCCTGCTGCCAGGCCCAGGCATTGACGGGCGTCGCATTCAGCCACAGTTGCCAGGCCGAGTAGTCACTGGCCTGCACGTCGCCGCTGTTGAGCTGGCTGAACCAGTGCGCGGCCTGGCGTAACGAAGCCCGTTGCTCGGCATTCAGGTTCATGCTCACAGGCCATGGCCAAGGCTGTAGATCATGCAGTGCTCCGCCGCTTTGGCAACGTAACGGCGCACGCTGACTTCGGAAATGCCCAGCTGGGCGGCGATTTGCTTGTAGGGCATGCCATCGACCTGCGAAAGCAGGAATGCCTCACGCACCTTGGGTCCGAGCGAGGCCAGCATGGCGTCGAGTTCGAACAAGGTTTGCAGCAGGGCCAGGCGTTGTTCGGGGGAGATGTCCAGTGCTTCGGGTTGCTCGGCGAGCACCTGCAGCCAGGCCCGTTCCAGGTGCACACGGCGCAGGTGGTCGATCATCAGGCGGCGTGCGATGGTTGCCAGGTAGCCTTTGGGTTCGCGTACCGCTTCGAGTTTTATGGCGGCGTCGGCGGCAGACATGACGCGCACGAACACATCCTGGACAAGGTCCGCGGCCAGGTGGCTGCAGTTGACTCGCGGTTTGAGCCAGTTATGCAGCCATTTGCTCTGGGCCCGGTATAGCTGGCTGACTTGAGAAGTGAACGCTACGTCCGGGGTGCTCATCCATGCCGCCTGAAAATGCTTGCAAATGTTAATGGTTCGCATTTTAGGCAGAGTGTTTCAGGCTTTGCAATCACTGCTCCTGTGTCGGCAAGCCTGCTCAGGCAGAGGTGGCGCGCTCGGCAGAGTCTGCTCCGCGTGCCTGTTTTTGCTTGTTGGCGCGGGTAAACAACAGGCGCAACAGGGTGTTCCAGCAATAGGCCACCATTACCCCGCCTGCGAGCGCCAGGGTCACCTCGAACAGCGGGTGCCTGGACACATGGTCTGCCACCGACTGGAACTGGAAATGTGTCAGGTAGATAAACAAGGTTGACGAAGCGATCACCGCACCTGCCCGTGCAACCAGGGCGGGGACTGGCACCGAGCGGAACCAGATCAGCGCCAGCATCGCCGGCAGGGCGATGTCGACATAGCGCGTGAACGCCTGCCAGCCAACACCGGCCACCGCCATCAGGTCCAGTTCGCCGACCACCAGCACCGCCACCGCGCTGGCCACCCACTTGCGTGCGGTGGTGTCGGCGTGGTGCACGGCCATGCCCAGCACCATCACCGCCAGGAAGTGCTGCGGTACCCGGTGGAGCAGGGCACTGGCGTCGAAGACGAACTGGTTGATGAGCACGTCCAGCGCCACCAGTGCACAGGCAGCGACGATCAGGCAGCGGAACGGGTCGGCAACGACAACTTGGCGCACGCGCCTGATCGACAGCACCAGGCCAATGATCACGATCATCTGCACCAGTACTTCGATGTACCAGTAGTTGAACAGGCTGACTTCGCTGGCCGGGAACCAGTTGGATACCAGCAGCAGCGATTGCCAGTGCAGCCGGTCGAATACCAGCTGGATCAGCGCGGTGTACAGCAACGTCGGCACCACGATGGCTGCCAGTGACTTGAACAACGTGCGCGCATCGCCACGTTCCTCGATGGCCTTGAGCTGGAAGCGCGCCAGGCTGATGCCGGAGACCAGGAACAGTACCGAGGTTTCGCCGACGATCAGCCAGTGGTCGAACTCGCTGAGGTGGCCGACCACGATCAGGATGATGGCGAGCATCCGCACGAAGACTGGCATTTCCATTACCCGCCACACACCCTTTGGCGGCGCACTCAGTTCGGCGAGCTGGCACACCGGCAGGGTTTCCCAGCGCTCCGGCAGGTGGCCTATGAGTTCCTCCAGTACCCGCGAGGCTTGCACGAACGACAGCGAGTCGCCGCCCAGCTCGACAAAGCTCAACCTGGCGTCCAGGCGCGGCACCTGGAGGATGCGTGCCCAGGCCGTGCTGAGCTTTTCGGCCAGCGGGGACAGCGCTTGGTCGGCACCGTCGTCGAAGGGGGCGGGTAGGGCGCGTTTGTCGACCTTGCCGTTGGGCGTGAGCGGCAAGGCATCCAGGAACACGAACAGCGCCGGCACCATGTAGTCCGGCAACTGGCCGGCGAGCGCCTGGCGCAGTTCGTCGGCCCGGGTGGCCTGCGGTGCGACGCAATAGGCAATCAACCGGGTCGACGCACCGTCCTGGTGGGCCACCACCACGCATTGCCCAATGCGTGGGTGACGGGTGATGGCGTTCTCGATTTCCGCCAGCTCGATACGATGGCCACGGATTTTCACCTGGCTGTCGCCACGCCCCAGAAAACTGGCGCTGCCGTCGGCCAGGTAGGTGCCCAGGTCACCGGTGCGATAGCAGCGGTCGCTTGCGCGGCCGGTGAAGGGGTTGGCGATGAACTTGGCCTCGGTCAGCGCCGGGTCGTTCCAGTAGCCCAGCGACAGGTAGGGGCTGCATATCAGAATTTCGCCGGTTTCACCTTCGCTGACCAGTTGGTTGTCTGGGTTGACCACCAGCAATTGCGCATCGGCAATGCCCTTGCCCAATGGCACCCGGGCGTTGAGCGCATCCGGGTCGAGGGTATGAAAGGCCATGGCTTGCGGGGTTTCGGTGGTGCCGTAAAAGTTCACTTGGACGGCATTCGGCGCGATGGCGCGGATCTGCTGGTACAGCGCCAGGCTGAGCGCATCGCCGCCCCAGAACAGGTAGCGCAGTGGGTCGAGCACCTGGCCATTCATGTGCGCACCGGTTTCGATCAGCTTGCCCAGTGGCGGGGTGAGGTGGATCACGCTCACGCCGTGTTGGTGAAGCCAGCTGGCCAGCTGTGACGGGTCGGTCAGGGTCGACTGGGCCGGGCAGGCGATGGTCGCGCCGAGTGACAGTGGCGTGAACACGTCGCGGTACACCGGGTCGTGGCCCAGCCCGGAAAGCAGCGAGAAGGTATCGGCCTGGGTGAAGCCGTGCTGGCGCACATGCCAGTCGATGAAGTGCACCAGTGGCGCGTGGTGGGTGACGATGCCCTTGGGCTCGCCGGTACTGCCCGAGGTAAAGGTGATGTAAGCCGGTTGTTCGGGGTTGACAGCGGGCAGCGCGATGGCTTGCTGAGGGAAGGCTCGCAGTGCTTCGGCCGGGGCTTCGGGCACGTTGATGACGATGAGCTGGTCGGCGTCGACGGCTGCCTCGCCACAGCGCAGGACCACGGCAGGCGTCAGGGTGCTGATGATTTGCTTGATGCGCGCGGCGGGGTAGGCCGCGTCGGCCACGGTGAAGGCCAGGCCGGCGCGCAGACAGCCGAGCATGGCGTACACCAGGGCGGGGCCTCGGTTGGCGACGATGACCACGCGATCGGAGGCGCTGGCAGCGTTTGCTACCAGAAATGCGGCAATGCCCTGGCTGATCCGCTGCAGTTGGGTGTAGCTGCAGGTGGTGTGCGGGGCGACGATGGCGGTGGCATCCGGGCAGCGGCTGGCCTGCTCGAGGAAAGCGTGGTGAATCGACTGCTCGGCACGGTAGTCCAGGCACAGCGTCGGGTTCGGGCGCAGGTCCGGCATGATGGGTGAAGGCTCCGCATGAACGTTGGGGCTGGCTGGTAGCACAACGCTAGTGCAGGCTGGCCGATGGCGCCAATGATTGGTGTTGCCTGGCGATAGCCGGGGGTGAGCGTGCCTGTAGGAGCAGCCTTGTGCTGCGAAGAGGCCGGTAGGGCTAAAGATCATCTTCGGCTGCAATGGCCTCTTCGCAGCACAAGGCTGCTCCTACAGATACCGCGTAGGCCTTTAGCCTGCTTGCAAAGCCCGAGGCCGCTGGCTGCGCTGCTCGTCATCGGCGCAGGCCGCCGGCTGCAGGCAAAAATCGAACAGCACCCGCGCCACCCCGTCCTCAAGCTGCTCGACCTCGCCCACCAACCCATCGCGGGTCGCATGGGCGAAGTCATCCCACAGGTATTCATCCCCCGCCAGGTTGATTTGCGTGGTCAGGTGCCGATACCCCGGTGCGCTAATGAAAAAGTGGATATGCGCGGGTCGCTGGCCATGGCGGCCCAACTGGTCCAGGCAGGCCTGGGTCGGCCCGTCGGCCGGGCAGCCATAACCGCTGGGCACGATGCTGCGGGCGCGATAGCGGCCCTGGGCATCCGTGCGAATACGCCGGCGCAGGTTGTACTCGGACTGGCTGGCGTCGAAGTAGGAATACAGCCCTTGGGTATTGGCGTGCCACACGTCGACGATGGCCCCGGCCAGCGGGTTGCCGTGCACGTCCAGTACCTGGCCTTCGAGCAGCATTGGCTGGCCTGGGTCGCGGCCATCGTCCAGCCGTGCTTCGCCTTCGCACAGCGGCGCGCCCGCCACGTACAACGGGCCTTCGATGGTGCGCGGTGTACCGCCGGCATGGCCGGCCTGGCTGTCGCGGGCATCGCTGAGCAGGTCGAGGAAGTGCTCCAGGCCAAGCCCCGCCATCAGCAGGCCAGCTTCGTTGCGGCCACCCAGGCGATTGAGGTAGTCGACCGCCTGCCAGAACTCGTCGTCGCTGATCGCCAGGTCTTCGATCAGCCTGGCGCTGTCCTGCAGAATGCGCAGCACGACCTGCTTCAGGCGTGGGTTGCCCTGGTCGTTGTCAGCGCCTGCCGCCTTGGCGAAAAAGGCCTGCACGTCGGGGGAATGGGATATCGCTACTGTCATGGTTGCCTCACCGGTCGTTGTTGTTATTGCGGTGCAAAGGCTTGAGCAAATGCAATGCCAGGTTGGTAACACGCTGATATCAGACAGTTTTGTCGTTTAGGCAGGGGCTGAAGGCTGGCGCGGGCTCGATCATTTGATCAACCCACGCCAGCGCCATTGCGCAAATGCTCAAGGCTTGTCGGGGGCTTTCTTCAGCCGGTAGGCAAGGGCAGGGCGGGTCACGCCGAGCAAGCGCGCCGCTTCAGAAACGTTCTGCCCGCAGCGCTGCATGGCTTCCTGCATCAGCGCTTCCTCGACGGTATCCAGGCCAGTGCCGCTGTCGAGAATCTGCGCCACCCAACTGGGCGCGGCCTGCTCACTGGCCGCTACCAGCCGGCCATCGCTGCCCAGGCCGATGCTGTCGACAGCCGGCGGGGCATGCGGGAACAGCGCATCCAGGCCGATGCTCTGGTTCTCGTCGGTGATGATCACGCCGCGCTCCATCAGGTTTTCCAGCTCGCGGATGTTGCCAGGCCAGTCGTACTGCAGGCACACCTGCAGCGCTCGGTCGCTGAGGCCGCGGGTTTTCTTGCCATAGCTTTGGTGCAGGCGGCCGAGAAAGTGTTCGATCAGCAGCGGGATGTCTTCGCGGCGCTCACGCAGCGCCGGGATGTGCACCGGGAACACGTTCAGCCGGTAGAACAGGTCGGCACGGAAACGCCCGTCCTTGACTGCTTGTTCGAGGTTTTCGTGAGTGGCCGCGATCACCCGCACGTCCACCGGCCGCGTACGGCTGTCACCGACACGCTCCAGCTCGCCCTCCTGCAGCACGCGTAGCAGGCTGGCCTGGGCGCGTGGGGTGAGCTCGACGATTTCGTCCAGGAACAGCGTGCCGCCGTTGGCCCGCTCGAAGCGGCCCATGCGTGCCTGCTGGGCGCCGGTGTAGGCGCCTTTCTCGACGCCGAACAGCTCGGCCTCGATCAGGTCTGGCGGGATGGTCGCGCAGTTCAGCGCGACGAACGCCGCGCCGGCACGCTCGCTGCGCAGGTGCAGGCTGCGGGCGATCACTTCCTTGCCAACCCCGGTTTCCCCCAGCAGCAAGACCGACGCCTTGCCGGGTGCGACCTTGTCGGTGAGTGCGCAGCAGCGCCGGTACACCGCCGACTGGCCAATGCCGTAGAACTGCCCCGACTCGTATTGCAGGCGCTGGCGCAGGTTGGCCACTTGCACCTGCAGCGATTGCAGCTCGTCGATCACCGGGTCGCTCTGGAAGTAGCGCAAGAAGGTTTCGGCATCGTCCCATTGCTCCACCGGCTTGCCGATGATGCGGCATTCGCTGCCACCGCAACCGCGGCAGCTGACCTCCTTGTACAGCACCTGGCGGCCAAGGAAGAACGAGCTGTAGCTGATGGCATAGCCCAGCAACATCCAGCACACCGGCTGTTCGGAATGCAGGCCTTCTGACTGGCAGTTCTCCACCTCGAAGGAATCCTGCCACTCGATGTCGGCGTAGAAGTGGCCGTTGTCCAGGTCGATTTCCAGTTGCTGTGGACGCACCTTGACCATGCCTTTGAGCGAGTGCAGCTGCGGGCCGATGAAGAACATTTCCACCGGGTTGCCGTTGGGCCGCAGCTTGCGGGCCAGCTCGGCGTCCTTCAGGCCTGACTGGTAGCCCAGGCGCAGGAAGAAGCCCTTGGCCCGTTCCACACCGAGCATTTCGATCAGTTCGCGGCGCATGCTGGCCATGGTCGCGGCTTGCACCAGCAGCATGCGCTGCTCGTCCAACCAGATCTTGCCTTCGGTGCCTTCGAACCGTACCCGTTCGGTCAGGTCTTTCAGCGCCGGTGCAGGTTCAGGCGCCCTGTACTGGGTAATCATTCGCTTGCGCCCCTTGCTTGTAGTTGTATGGGGAATTGGCGTGCACCCGCTCAGGCAAGGCGGGTTTATCGGTCACGCTGAAACGACCACGGTGTTGCAGGCAAGGCCCGGGTCGCTCTCTTTTCTAAACCGCCTGAAAGCCGTGCAAAAGTCAATCGCTGGCCGCATTTGCCATTTGCTCCATCCGCCTTGGGCCGATTGAGCAAATGATCAAATGGGCAGGCTTCTGCGCACGCGCCGGCGCATCTAATGGCAGCGGACATGGAAATTAGAATCCATATAAAACAATGGCTTGAATGAAAGCATCGTTGATTTTCAAGCGCCTGGCACAGCCGTTGCTCTAGCCCTTGGCACGTCCAGCCGGAGCACCAGCGCATGACCTCAGCCACCCCTTCTTTCGAACAGATGCCGCGCTATGTCCGCGTTCGCAGCGAGCCGGACGCGGCCTTCGTCGAGTTCGACTTTGCCATCGGTTACCCGGACCTGTTCGTCGAACTGGTCCTGCCGCGCACGGCCTTCGCCAGCTTCTGCGCCAGCAACCGGGTGTGCCACATGGATGCCGCCATGGCCGCTGCCGTCGATGCCGACATGCAGAAGTGGCGCTATGGCGAAAGCCGCGACGCAGACGAGTGAAGCGCCGCCTGCCGGCGCATCGCATCCCCACAACAACAAGTACAGGACGCCTTGCATGAGTATCGAGATCAAGACGGCCACGGTCGAGCCGATCCGCCAGACCTTCAGCCACATCCGCCGCCGTTTCGGTGACAAGCCGGCCAGCCGCTACCAGGAAGCCAGCTTCGACATCGAAGCCGCCAGCAACTTCCACTACCGCCCGCTGTGGCAGCCCGACAAGCTGCTCAACGACCCCAGCCGCACTGCCGTGCGGATGGCCGACTGGTACGCCGTCAGCGACCCGCGCCAGTACTACTACGGCACCTACGTGCAGGCCCGGGCGCGCATGCAGGAAAACGCCGAGCACAGCTTTGCCTTTTGCGAAAAGCGCGAGCTGCTGGCCAGCCTGCCGAGCGAAACCCGTGCCCTGGTCGCGCGCCTGTTGCTGCCGCTGCGCCATGCCGAGCTGGGCGCCAACATGAACAACAGCGGCATCGCCGCCGACGCGTTCGGCACCAGCGTCACCCAGATGCACATGTTCCACGCCATGGACCGCCTGGCCATTGCCCAGTACCTGTCACGCATCGGTCTGCTGCTGGAGGACGACGGCCTGGCGCTGCTGGCCGACGCCAAGCAGCGCTGGTTGGACGAGCCAGCCTGGCAAGGGCTGCGCCGCTATGTCGAGGACAGCCTGGTGCTACGCGACTGGTTCGAGCTGAGCCTGGCGCAAAACCTGGTCAGCGACGGCTTGCTGTACCCGCTGCTGTTCGAGCACTTCGACGCGCAACTGGTGGCCGCCGGGGCAGGGCAGCTGGGCATGCTCACCGAGTTCATGCGCCTGTGGTTCGCCGAGAGCCAGCGCTGGGTCGATGCCCTGGTCAAGACCGTGGTTGCCGAAAGCCCGCACAACCGCCAACTGATCGACGGTTGGGTCAGCCAATGGCGCGACCGAGCCGTACACGCGCTGCTGCCGCTGGCCGAGGCCGGGCCCGGCCGCGACGCGCTGGATGCCTGTGACAGCGCCTTTGGCGCACGCCTGAAAAAACTCGGCCTCAGTGGAGATGCCGCATGAATTCCCTCGTCTACATCGCCTTCCAGGACAACGACAGCGCCCGCTACATCGTCGAGGCCATCACCCAGGACAACCCGCATGCCCAGGTGCAGCACCAGCCGGCCATGATTCGCGTGCAGGCCGAAGGACGCCTGGAAATCCACCGCGCCACGGTGGAAGAAAAGCTCGGCCGTGAATGGGACGTGCAGGAAATGCTGATCGACGTGATCACCCTCGGCGGCAACGTCGAGGAAGACGAAGACTGCTTCGCCCTGCACTGGAACTGATCCGCACAACGACAAGAACAAGGGAGGCCACCATGGCCGCTAAGCGCCTCAACCAGAAAGACAAGTACCGCTGCCTGACCCGTGACCTGGGCTGGGAACCGAGCTATCAGCGCAAGGAGGACATCTACCCCTACGAGCGGTTCGAAGGCATCAAGATCACCGACTGGGACAAGTGGGAAGACCCATTCCGCCTGACCATGGACGCCTACTGGAAATACCAGGCCGAGAAAGAGAAGAAGCTGTACGCCATTTTCGATGCCTTCGCCCAGAACAACGGCCACCAGAACATCTCCGACGCCCGTTACGTCAACGCCCTGAAGCTGTTCCTGAGTGGCGTAACGCCCCTGGAGTACCAGGCCTATCAGGGCTTTGCCCGGGTCGGCCGGCACTTTGGCGGCGCCGGCGCGCGGGTGGCCTGCCAGATGCAGGCCATCGACGAGCTGCGCCACGTGCAGACCCAAGTGCACGCCATGAGCCACTACAACAAGCACTTCAACGGCCTGCACGACTTCGCCCACATGCACGACCGGGTGTGGTTCCTGTCGGTGCCCAAGTCGTTCTTCGAGGATGCGCGCACGGCGGGCCCGTTCGAGTTCCTGACTGCCATTTCGTTCTCGTTCGAGTACGTGCTGACCAACCTGCTGTTCGTGCCGTTCATGTCGGGTGCGGCGTTCAACGGCGACATGGCCACGGTCACCTTCGGTTTCTCGGCGCAGTCCGACGAGGCTCGGCACATGACCCTGGGCCTGGAGGTGATCAAGTTCCTGCTGGAGCAGCACGAGGACAACGTGCCCATCGTGCAGCGCTGGATCGACAAGTGGTTCTGGCGCGGCTACCGGCTGCTGACCCTGGTCGGCATGATGATGGACTACATGCTGCCAAATAAAGTGATGTCCTGGGCCGAAGCCTGGGAGGTGTACTTCGAGCAGGCCGGCGGCGCGCTGTTCAAGGACCTGGAACGCTATGGCATTCGCCCGCCGAAGTACGTCGAGCAGACCACCATCGGCAAGGAGCACATCAGCCATCAGGCCTGGTCGATCTTCTACCAGTACAGCCAGGCCACCAACTTCCACACCTGGGTCCCCACCGACGAGGAACTGGACTGGCTGTCGGCCAAGTACCCGGACACCTTCGACCGCTACTACCGGCCGCGCTACGAGCATTGGCGCGAGTTGCAGGCGCGCGGTGAGCGCTTCTACAACCCGACGCTGCCGATGCTGTGCCAGATCTGCCAGATCCCGCTGGCCTTCACCGAACCGGATGCGCCGACGCAACTGAGCCACCGTAGCCTGGTGCATGAGGGTGAGCGCTACCACTTCTGCTCCGATGGCTGCTGCGACATCTTCGCCTTCGAGCCGGACAAGTACGTGCAGGCCTGGCTGCCGGTGCACCAGATCCTGCAGGGCAACTGCGGCGGCGGCGATGTCGAGTCGGTGGTGCGCGACTACTACAACATCGCCCCCGGCCAGGACAACTTCGAGTACCAGGGCTCGCCCGAGCAGCAGCGCTGGCAGGCGCTGCAGGGTGCCGAACGCAAGGTTGTCTGAAGTGCCGATCCGCCGGGGCGCCGTTGCTGCGCCCCGGCCCTGACAAGAGCAAGAGGAACAACGCCATGCCCGTGACCGCCATCGGCAGCTACGCCGCCCAACCCCTGGACCGCCAGGCCAACTTCCACGGTGCCCAGCTGGTGTACCTGTGCTGGGAAAACCACCTGCTGTTCTGCGCCCCGTTCACCTTGCCGGTGGACCCGGCGCTGCCCTTTGCCGCTTTCATCGAGCAGGTGGTCAAACCGGCTATTGCCCTGCACCCGGATGCGGCCCAGGTCGATTTTGCCGCCGCTCGCTGGCGCCTTGATGAGCAGCCGTTCACGCCTGACCTGGCCCGTGGCCTGGCCGCCAACGGGGTTGCCCACAAGAGCCTGCTGCACCTGCACACCCCTGGCCTTGAAGGCCTGGGCGGCAGCCACAACTGAGGAATGCCGCCATGAGCTTTCAAGTCACCATCGAACCCACCGGTGAACAGATTGAAGTGGAGGAGGGCCAGACCATCCTTGAAGCCGCCTTGCGCCAGGGCGTTTGGCTGCCGTTTGCCTGTGGCCACGGCACCTGTGCCACCTGCAAGTGCCAGGTACTGGAAGGCGAGGTCGACCTCGGCGCGGCTTCGTCCTTCGCCCTGATGGACATGGAGCGCGACGAGGGCAAGGTGCTGGCCTGCTGCGCCATACCGCAGAGTGACCTGGTGATCGAAGCCGACATCGATGTCGACCCGGATTTCGCCGGCCTGCCGGTGCAGGACTACCGCGCGGTGGTCACCCAGCTGGTGGAGCTGTCGCCGACCATACGTGGCGTGCACCTCAAGCTCGACCGGCCGATGGCCTTCCAGGCCGGGCAGTACGTGAACCTGCAACTGCCGGGCATCGAAGGCACCCGCGCGTTTTCCCTGGCCAACCCGCCGCAGCAGGCCGACGAGGTGGAGCTGCACGTGCGCCTGGTAGAAGGTGGCTTGGCCACCGGGCACATTCACCGCGCGCTCAAGGTGGGCGATGCGCTGGAGCTGTCCGGCCCTTACGGGCAGTTTTTCGTGCGCAGCTCACAACCGGGCGACCTGATTTTCATCGCCGGTGGCTCGGGGCTTTCCAGCCCGCAGGCGATGATTCTGGACTTGCTGGCGCGTGGTGATACCCGGCGCATCACCCTGTTCCAGGGCGCCCGTACCCGTGCCGAACTGTACAACCGCGAGCTGTTCGAGGCGCTGGCCGCCCGCCATGCCAACTTCAGCTACGTGCCAGCCCTCAGCCAGGCTGCCGAGGACATGGACTGGCAAGGTGTACGTGGCTACGTGCACGACGCCGCCAGGCAACATTTCGATGGCCGCTTCAACGGCCACAAGGCCTACCTGTGCGGCCCGCCACCGATGATCGATGCGGCCATCACCTGCCTGATGCAGGGGCGCCTGTTCGAACGCGACATCTTCATGGAGCGCTTCTACAGCGCCGCCGATGGTGCTGCCGAAGGCCAGCGTTCGGCCCTGTTCAAACGCATCTGAGCCTAGACAAGCCCGGTGCCTCGAACCCGGGGGGCCGGCGTGCACCCGACCGATAACAACAACAAAGGTTGACCCGATGAACCCAACCCTTGCGAACCTGCTTCGCCTTGCCGTGTGCGCCTCGTTGTTCGGCGCCGCCAACCTGTCCCATGCCACCGAAGGGGGCGGCACCTCGTACCCGTTGGGGGCCGAGAACTACATGTCCGGTGCCATGCCGCCCCCGGGCTTCTATGGCCAGTTGTTCGTCAACCACTATGAAGCCGACAACCTGCGCGGCAACGATGGGCGCAAACTGCCGGTGGATTTCCGTGTGCGGGCCAATGCCGTCGTGCCACGGCTGATCTGGGTGAGTGACTACACGCTGCTGGGCGGCAGCCTGGCGCTGCATGCGATCGTGCCACTGGTAGACGTCAAGGTCTCGCTCAATGGCCAGTCGCAGCACAACAGCGGCCTGGGCGACGTGATCTTCGGCCCGGCGCTGGGCTTTCACCATAGCGACAAGTTCCACAGCATCCTGGCCTTCGACATGATTGCCCCCACCGGGCGCTACGACAAGGATGACTTGGCCAACCCAGGGCGCAACTACTGGGTGTTCGAACCGGTGTATGCAATGAGCTATGTCGACCCGGCGGGGCTCAACCTGGATGCCAAGGTGATGTACGACTTCAACCGGCGCAACCCGGCCACCGATTACCGCTCGGGGCAGGAGTTTCATGTGGACTATGCCGTGGGGTGGGGGCTTGGCAATGGTTGGGTACTGGGGGTAGGGGGGTATTACTACCGGCAGACGACTGACGACAATCTGGATGGCGAGCGCATCGACGACAACAAAGGCCGCAGCTTTGCCATCGGTCCATCGGTCAAGTACAGCGGCGATGGTGGCTGGTTCGTGACGGCGAAGTGGTCAAAGGAAACCGAAGTGCGCAACCGTGCCCAGGGCGATGCCTACTGGCTGAAACTGACCTTGCCCTTCTAGCCCTGCGCGGTCCTTGTAGGAGCAGCCTTGCGCTGCGAAGAGGCCGGTACAGGCGCAGCATTTGCGTCGTCGGTACCGGCCTCTTCGCAGCACAAGGCTGCCCCTACAGGCATTGTCGCAAGCCGGGATTTTAGGCCACATCCACCAGCACGATCTCGCTGTCTTCGATGGCGGTCACCCGCAGCACCGCTTCCTGCTCGATCGCCACGCCATCGCGCGCCTTGGCCCGCAGCCCGTTGACTTCCACCAGCCCCTTGGCCGGCACCAGGTAACCCCGGCGTGCGGCATCGAAGCGGTACTCGGCGGTTTCGCCCGCGCGCAAGGTGGCTGCTACCAACCGTGCATCGGTGCGAATCTGCAGGCTGTCTTCATCACCGGCACGGCCGCTGGCCAGGGTCACGAAGCCTTCGCCACGTTCGCCTTTGGGGAATGGCCGGCTACCCCACTGCGGTGCTTCACCCGTGCGCTCCGGCACGATCCAGATCTGGAAAATGCGCGTATCGACGTCTTCCAGGTTGTACTCGCTGTGCACGATGCCGGTACCGGCGCTCATCACCTGCACGTCACCGGCTTCGGTACGGCCTTTGTTACCCAGGCTGTCCTGATGGCTGATCGCGCCTTCCCGTACATAGGTGATGATTTCCATGTCGCGGTGCGGATGCGGTGGGAAGCCGCTGCCAGCTGCGATCAGGTCGTCGTTCCAGACCCGCAGGTTGCCCCAGTGCATGCGGGCCGGGTCGTAGTACTCGGCAAACGAGAAATGGTGGTGGGCGTCGAGCCAGCCGTGGTTGGCGTGGCCGAGGCTTTCGAAGGGTCGCAGTTGCAGCATGATCGTGCTCCTTGAATCAGTGGAATGACGCCATGATGCGCTTAATAAAGATCGAAAATAAGCGTAAATATCGGCTTAAAACGATCTGCTTATTGAATGTATTTGTCTGCCAAGTGTGATTCGCTTCATCGCCTAATCCACTGATCTGTAAGCATTCGCTGGCGATTTTCCGTCGATGCGGCGAACATGCCGGCTGTTATGATTTTCAACGGAGTGACCGTGGCCCACGAGCAACCCCAGGCCCCCGCCGACCTTACCCCTCCTGCCCAATTGCCTTGGTTTCGCCGCCTGGTCGCTCGCCTGCTGGGGCGTGGTTTGACCCGCTTGCAGGCCCAGCACCGCGACTCTTGGTCCCAGGGCCACGTCACTGGCTTTGAGGCCGGGCGCCAGGTGCTGGTGATTCGCGATTCGCGCCCCGACATTGCCGCTGTGCCCGGCCAGGACGACAACCTGTTTGACGACTGGCGCCTGCCGTTGACGGCCGAGCTGAAAAAACGCTTCAAGGCCGACGTCGCCCAGCGCCTGCCCGCCGAGGCCCAGCCCAGCGCCGCGCAATGGAAGCTGATCTTCAGTGACACCCCGTCCACCTGCGTGGTGGCCGGCGCCGGGGCGGGCAAGTCGACGTCGCTGGTGCTGCGCATCCTGCTGTTGCGCCACTATCTGGGTTACGAACTGGATGCGATGACCGTGGTCACCTTCACCCGCGAGTCGCGCAAGGACTTCATCAAGCGCCTGCTGCAAGTGTTCGCCCTGTGGCAGATCAACCTGCAACCGGTACAGGCCCGCGAACTGGTGCGCACGTTCCATTCGCGCATCCTGCCGCTGGTGCGCAGCCTGCCAGGCTTCGACCAGGTGCGTGCATTCGAAACGCTGGGCAACGAGATGCCTGCGGGGCGTGAGGCCGAGGCCGACAGCAACCCCTTCGACCTGCGCCTGAACGATGCCCAGCGCCAACAGCTCAACCAGTGCTACAGCCGCTTGCTGGGCGAAAGCCCGCGTTTTGCCGAGCTGGTCGGCCTGTTGCGCAGCGAAGCCTTGCAGCTCAAGCCCCTGGACCCGAACAACCCCGACGTGCAGAAGCGCGCCCAAGTGACCCAATTGGCGGCACAGCGCGACGAAGAACTGTGCGACGTGATCGAAGACTTGTGGTTCGCCGCCGGTGCCTGGCCGATCAAGGGCATCGAACCCTGCCGCGAAACCGTCGACATCCGTGGCAGCCGCTTTCATGTGCATGGCCGCCTGCAAGGCCAGGGGCCTTTAGTGGTGCTGGGCTTCGACCCGGCGGAAAGCGCGCAGTACCAGCGCCCCGGCGCCAAGCTGGCAGTGCGGGCCGAGTGGGCGGTCAAGCGCACCCTGTTGCAGGCCTTCTGCGACCGGCCACTGATCTGGCTGGACAACTACGCCATGGCCCGGCGCCTGGCCGCGTCGCTGGCAGGCGATGCCGTGGCCGGCCCGGGCTTCGAGTACAAGGTCAAGGGCGAACTGGCCCCGGCGCCGTTGCTCGATGCTTTCGTCAGCGCCGCCAACTTCATCGAGAACCTTGGCCTGGACGTGAACAACGCGGTGGCGGCCATGCGCTTCCCATCCGGCGACAACGATGCACTGTTCTTCGAAGCCCTGGCCCTTTACTGGAAAGCGCTGGAAGCGCACCTGCTGGACCAGTCGCCGCCGGTGATGAGCTACAACCGCATGTTCGCCCTGTTCGGCGAGAACAACCCGGAAAACCTGAAGCTGCTGCCAGACCCGTTGCTGCGGCCACTGGCGCACCTGATGATCGACGAGTTCCAGGACGTGTCGCCGCAGATCGTCAGTTGGCTGCGGGCCAGCCTCGCCGAAATCCGCCGACGCGGCCCGGCCATGCACACCGGGCGCCACGCCCAGCATTCGTCGCTGCTGTGCGTGGGTGATGACTGGCAGTCGATCTACGGCTGGCGTGGCAGTTCGCCCAAGTATTTCATGGAGTTCACCAAGGCCTTCCCGTCACCGGCCAACACGCGGGTGATGCTGGTCGACAACTACCGCTGCCAGCAGCAGGTGATCGACGCGGCCGAGCACCTGGTCAAGGGCACCCCGGCGATTGCCGGCAAGAAAGCCCGCGCCAGTGGCCCGGCAGCCGAACTGCCGGGTTCACCGGTCAAGGTGTTCGACCGTGACGAGGCTGCCCTGGGCGAAACACTGATCGAGCACTACCAGCGGGGCGAAACGGTCATGATGCTGTATCGCAAGGGCAGCGACAGGGCCTTGATGAACGAGCACCTGCAAAGCGTGTTGCACGCCGATGCGGCGCTGCCGGCCGAGCAACGCCGGCTGCGCCAGCTGACTTATCACAGTGCCAAGGGCCTGCAGGCCGATGCGGTGTTCATGTTGGGCGACTGCCAGTACCTGACCAGCTCGCCGTACAAGAACCAGGTGTATCGCCAAGCCGGCCTGGGCAAGGCCGGTGATGCGCAGCCATTCGATACGGCGCAAAAGGAAGAGGTGCAGCGCCTGGCCTACGTGGCGGTGACCCGCGCGGTGCAGCACTGCTACTGGCATGTGGAGGCCGCCAACGGCGAAGCGGCCGCGGCTCCACGGGCTTCCAGCCAGGTGGATGGCCGGCAGGCCTTCTTCGAGGACCTGCGCGGGCAGTAGGCCCTGGACAATTGCCTGCCTGGGTCGGTCACGCGTATGCGGTTGTCGGCGAGGGGCCAGCAGGTGAGCCTTGGCTGGGCCAAGGTGGGGTGTCAGCCTGACGAGTACGCGCCAGGCACCCGCCAGGGAGTAGAGAGCATGCGTTCGCCGTTCAGTCCCAAGGACCATTTGCTGGACCTCGACGGTATCGAGATTGCTGTGCGCTGTTGGGGCCCGGAGGAGGGCATACCGGTACTGGCCCTGCATGGCTGGCTGGACAACGCCGCTTCGTTCGAGCGCCTGGCACCGATGCTCGATGGCTGTTTCGTGGTGGCGCCCGATCTGGTCGGCCATGGCCGTTCGGACCATCGCCGTCACGACAGTGGCTACTACCTGTGGGAGCATGCCCAGGACATGCTGGCGGTGACCGACAGCCTGGGGTTGGCGCAGTTCCATGTGCTGGCCCATGGCATGGGCACCGGTGTAGCGTCGCTGCTGGCAGCCATGACCAGTGGCATTGCCAGCATGACGTTTCTCGACGGCATGGGAGCACCGTTCACGGTCGCCGAGGATGACCGCGTGCAACACCTGGCGCGGGCCTACCGGCTCAAACGCATGGTACAGCGCAGCCAGTTGCCGGGTTTTGCCGAGCCGGACGCTGGCCGCTTCGACGACCTGGACACCGCACTGGCGCAGCGCCGCGAACGCCTTGACACCGAGCTGTCGGAAGGTGCCGCACGGTTGCTGGCGGTGCGCGACCTGCTGCAACTGGGCGATGGCTATTGCTGGCGTCACGACCCACGGCTGGTGCTGCCAGAGCCCATGCCGCTGACCGAGCGCGAAGCCTGCGACCTGCTCAGCCAGATCCGCTGCCCGTTGTACTTGCTGTTTGGTCGCCAGGGGGCATTCACCGGTGAGGCCTTTACCCGGCGTCAGGCCGCCTTGCCCAGCCAGGCGAAGGTCTCCTGGCACCCGGGCGGGCATCACTTTCACCTGGATGCGCCGGACCGGGCGCTGGTCGACCAATTGCTGCGTATCCTGACGCGCCATGAAGGGGGCGTGCTGCAACGGTTGGTCAACGAATAGCTGATTCTGGTCACGCCGGGCGAAGCTGGGCTATGGTGGCGACGGTATTCGCACACTCGGCATAAGGAGCCCGCCATGCGACCGTTCGCTATCAAGCACATCGACCACCTTGTTCTGCGGGTCCGCGACCTGCCGCGCAGCGTTGCCTTCTACACCGAGCTGCTGGGCTGCAAGGTCAGCCGCGTGCGCGAAGACCTGGGCATGGTGCACCTGGCCACGGGCACGGCGATGATCGACCTGGTGACCCTGGACGGCCCGTTGGGCCAGCCAGGCGGGGCGGCACCGGGGGTGGAAGGGCGCAACCTGCACCATTTCTGCCTGCGTATCGAGCCGTTCGACGAAGCCGCATTGACGGCCTACCTGGAAGCCGCCGGGGTGAAGGTGGAGCCCGCGGAAAAGCGCTATGGTGCCGAGGGCGAGGGGCTGTCACTGTATTGCTACGACCCGGACGGCAACCAGGTCGAGTTGAAGGGGCCGGTAGCGGAGGCGGTATGAGCGAGCTGCAGATACGCGAGCACTGGATCGACAGCGCGCCAGGCAAGTTGTTTGCCCAGGAATGGGTGCCGTTGCCGGTACAGGGGGCGCCCATTGTCCTGCTGCACGATTCGCTGGGTTGCGTGGCCTTGTGGCGCGACTTCCCGGCGCAGTTGGCGCAAGCCACCGGGCACCGGGTAATCGCTTATGACCGCCTGGGCTTCGGTCGCTCCGACGCACACCCTGGCAGGTTGCGCCTGGGCTTTGTCGAGAACGAGGCGCAACAGGGTTTCAAGGCGCTGCGCGAATACTTTGGCATTACCGATTTCATCGTCTTCGGCCACAGCGTTGGCGGCGGCATGGCCGTGGCCTGCGCAGCGGCATTCGCCACCCAGTGCGCGGGGTTGATCACCGAGTCGGCGCAGGCCTTTGTCGAAACCCGCACCCTTGAAGGCATTCGTGCGGCCGACCAGCAGTTTGCCGAGCCTGGGCAGTTGCAACGGCTGGAGCGCTACCACGGCAGCAAGGCCGAGTGGGTACTGCGGGCCTGGGTGGACAACTGGTTGGATGAGGATTTTGCCGGCTGGAACCTCGATGCGCTGTTGGCGCAGGTGCGTTGCCCGCTGTTGAGCCTGCATGGCGATAACGACGAGTTTGGCTCGCCGGCGCACCCTGAACGACTGGTGGCGCTCGCGGCTGGGCCTGGGGTGGTGCGGCTGCTGCAAGGCTGCGGGCATGTGCCGCATCGTGAGCAGGCAGAGCGGGTATTGGCAGAGGTCACGCAATTCCTGCGATAACCCCCTCCAACCCTGTGGGAGCGGGCGTGCCCGCGAACACCGGCGCAGCCGGTGCCATGCACCGCGTCGAACTCATCGCGGGCACGCCCGCTCCCACAACGCATGCGCCGTTCTTTCAAGCGCTCACCTGGCCTTTGGCTCAACACTGGCGGCTCCTGACCACCTGGAGTCGCCCATGCGCACCCTTTACGCCCCCCTGTTCTTCTTCGGTTTCATTGCCGCCGCACTGTCCTTGGCAGCCCACCCGTTATGGCTGCTGCCCTTGCTGGCCAGCGCTGTGTTGCTGTCATTCACCTGCGAACGGCTCATGCCTTACAAGGCGGCCTGGAACCAGGCACAAGGCGATACCCGTCGCGACCTCTGCCATGCCTTGTTCAACGAATGCCTGACGCTGTGCAGCGTGGCGTCGATTCCGCTGCTTGCCAACTGGCTCCCGGAAACAGGCCTGTGGCCCGACCACTGGCCGCTGGCCTTGCAGTTGTTGCTGGCCATTGCCTTGGCCGACCTGGGCATCACCCTGGTGCATTACGCCAGCCACCGCAGCCCGCTGCTGTGGCGCCTGCACGCGGTGCACCACAGCGTTACCCGGCTGTACGGCTTCAACGGTTTGATGAAGCACCCTGTACACCAGTTGCTCGAAACCCTGGGCGGCACCTTGCCGTTGCTGCTGCTCGGCTTACCTGTCGAGGTGGCATCGCTGTTGGCGTTCAGCGTGTCTATTCAATTGTTGCTGCAACACAGCAACGTGGATATGCGTATTGGCGGCCTGCGCCATGTGTTCGCCTGGGCGCCGGTGCATCGCCTGCATCACCTGAAGTACGGCAGCACCGGCGACGTCAACTTTGCGCTGTTCTTTGCGCTTTGGGACCGCTTGCTTGGCACGCAACTGTACCTGCCGGGCTATGCGCTGGCGGACGACGACATGGGCATCGGTGATCGACCGGACTATCCGCAGGCGTACCTGGCGCAATTGCGCGAGCCGTGGGTGAGCGCAGATGCTCATCCCCCCGCGGTTCTGCCGGCTGGACTGCGCCAAGCCTTAGCCGAGCGTACGTAGACGCAGGCGCTGCAACGCGGTCCCGGGGCTGAGGCCGAACTGCTGGCGAACGCTGCGGGTGAAATGCGCCGAATCGGCAAACCCTGCCGCCAATGCCGCATCGGTCAGGCTGGCGCCGCCCAGCGCCCGTTGCAGGGCCATACGCAAGCGCTGCCACAGCACCAGCCGCCGCACGGACAGTTTCAGTGAACCGCTGAACAGCCGTTCCAGTTGGCTGAGCGAGAGCGCCGCGGTGCTGGCCAGTTCCTGGGCCGGCAGGGTCTGCTCGTCGAGTGCGCGGATGCGCTCGAGCGCTTTCACCAGGCGTGGGTCGAGCTGGCGGCGCGGCCAGTGCCTGAGGTGTTCTGCCAGTTGCTCGGCGCTGTTGCCGGCTTGCTTGCAGGCCAGGGCAAGGTCTGCCAGGTCGAACGCCAGCGGTTCGGCGAACAGGGTGAGGCAAGGTACGCCATGACTGAGGATGGCATGGGGTTGCCGTGAGGCGATCAGCACCTGTGGGCCGCTGCGGATCTGCTCACCCAGGCGTACCTCGACATCCGCACCGAGCCCGACCAGCACCTGATGCGCGTAGTGCACGTGACTGTCGGTCCTGCCTAGCGTAGAGCGCAGCAGGCAGTGGTCGTCAGCCAGCCAGATATCGCCCTGCCAGCCAGCAGTTGCCGTGTCGTCCATGCGGCTCTCCTGTGTATCGCCAGGCGGGTGGATATCCCGGCAATCCCGATTATGCTTCCATTTACCTTGCTGCGATCCGAGGCGGCCCGCCTCGTCGTGCTTCGCGCAACCAAAGCAAGCCCCAGGGCCTGGGTGCGACGGTGAAGTGGTTGTGAGGCGCCTCCGGCCTGCATGATGACATGACGGAGGCAACCCATGGCGGTTCTCGACAGCGCATCCACGGGCAGTAGCGCGCCCCAACGCGGTATCACCAAGGAGGAGCGCAAGGTCATCTTCGCCTCGTCCCTGGGCACGGTGTTCGAATGGTACGACTTCTACCTGTATGGCTCTCTCGCCGCGATCATCGCCAAGCACTTCTTCGCCGGGGTCAATGAAACCACCGCGTTCATCTTCGCGCTGCTGGCCTTTGCCGCCGGCTTTGCCGTACGGCCCTTCGGTGCCATCGTGTTCGGCCGCCTGGGCGACATGATCGGGCGCAAGCACACGTTCCTCATCACCATTGTCATCATGGGCCTGTCTACCGCGTTGGTGGGCCTGCTACCCAGCTACAGCGCGATCGGCGTGGCCGCGCCGGTCATCCTGATCACCTTGCGTTTGCTGCAGGGCCTGGCGCTGGGGGGCGAATATGGCGGCGCCGCTACCTATGTGGCCGAACATGCACCCAAGGGCCGACGCGGCTTTTTCACCGCCTGGATTCAGACCACTGCCACGCTGGGGCTGTTCCTGTCGTTGCTGGTGATCATGGCATGCCGCACGGTCATGGGCACCGAGGTGTTCGAGGCCTGGGGCTGGCGGGTGCCGTTCCTGCTGTCGATCCTGTTGCTGGCGATTTCGGTGTACATCCGCATGCAGCTCAACGAGTCGCCGGTGTTCATGAAAATGAAGGCCGAAGGCAAGGCGTCCAAGGCACCGCTGACCGAGTCGTTCGCCCGCTGGGACAACCTCAAGGTGGTGATCATGTCGCTGCTGGGCGGTACCGCAGGCCAGGCCGTGGTGTGGTACACCGGGCAGTTCTATGCGTTGTTCTTCCTGTTGCAGATGCTCAAGATCGAGCCGCAGACCGCCAACCTGTTGATTGCCGGCTCGCTGTTGATCGGCACGCCGTTCTTCATCTTTTTCGGTAGCCTGTCCGACCGGATTGGCCGCAAGAAGATCATCATGGCCGGCTGCATCATCGCCGCGCTGACCTACTTCCCGATCTTCAAGGCGCTGACCGAGTACGGCAACCCGGATGTGTTCGTCGCCCAGGAGCAGAACCCGGTCGTGGTGGTGGCTGACCCTGGCCAGTGCGCATTCCAGTTCGACCCGGTGGGCAAAGCCAAATTCACCAGTTCCTGCGACATTGCCAAGAGCCTGCTGGCCAAGCGCGCCATTCCCTATACCAACGAAGCGGCTGAGCCAGGCAGCGTGGCGCAGATTCGCATTGGTGAACGGGTATTGCCGAGTTTTGACGGCAGTAGCCTGGCGGCAGCGGACTTCAAGGTGCAGAACGAGGCGTTTACCGCGACGCTGGGCGGTGCGTTGAAAGAGGCCGGCTACCCTGAAAAGGCCGACCCGGCGAAGATCCACTACCCGATGGTGCTGCTGTTGCTGACCATCCTGGTGATCTACGTGACCATGGTCTACGGCCCGATTGCCGCCTGGCTGGTGGAGCTGTTCCCGGCGCGTATCCGCTACACCTCGATGTCGCTGCCATACCACATCGGTAACGGCTGGTTCGGTGGTTTTCTGCCGACCGTTGCGTTTGCCATGGTGGCGGCTACTGGGGATATCTACTATGGCTTGTGGTACCCGATCGTGATTGCGGTGATGACGGCGGTGCTGGGGATTTTCTTCCTGCCGGAAACCAAGGACCGGGATATCAATCACAGCTGATCAATGAGGTTGCCTTCGCGGGCGCGCCCGCTCCCACCGGTACAGTACAGGTCTTGAGCACTGTGCTGTACCGGTGGGAGCGGGCGTGCCCGCGAAGAGGCCGGTACAAGCGATCAATCAGTCGAAATAGCCACGCAGGCCAAAGGCATACCCGGTATCCACCCCAGCCGCTTCACCCCGGCTCCAGCGTTTCTTCAACACGAACTCGAACGCCGGCTCGTACAACCCGTCTCGAACCACTGCCCCCGCCAGCACCTCCACGTCATACCAGCCGTTGTCCAGCTCGATGATCGGCCGACCCGGCACCTGGTAGCGGGCCATCAGGTCACCCAGGGTCTTGGGTGTGAAATGCTGCAGGATGCGCCAGGTGTACAGCATCACCGCACCATGCTCGACCCGTAGCACATAGCCATTGCGCCGGTGCTTCAGGCGGCTGCCGGCTTCGCGCAGGGCCGGTGTGTAGCCGTCGAGGGTGAACAGAATGCGGTAGGGCAGGTTGTCGACCCCGGCCAACGGCAGCACGATGCCTTCGCGCACGGCCTGGTCACCGCTATCGTCATGGGTGAAGGCGTAGGCCAGATCGTCCGGCAGTTCATGTTGTTGCTTGAAGCGCTCGAGCAACTGGATGTCGCCAAGCAGAAAGTAATCGACCAGGTCGTTGAGCACTTCGCTGAATTCGTGGCGCATCTTTTTTCCTTGTTTTCTGCGCGGTAGGGGGCCTGTCAGTGTTTCTGGGCGATCTGGATCAGGTTGCCACAGGTGTCATCGAACACGGCCACCGTGACGGGGCCCATGGCGGTGGGTGGCTGGGTGAACTGCACGCCCGCCGCGCACAGCCGGGTGTATTCGGCCTGGATGTCACGCACGCCGAACGAGGTAGCAGGGATTCCGTCCTGCTTGAGCGCGGCCTTGTAGGTTTTGGCGGCCGAGTGTGCGTCGGGCTCCAGCAGCAGCTCGACGCCATTGGGGTCGTTGGGCGAGGTCAGGGTCAACCAGCGGTGCCGGCCCATGGGGATGTCGTGCTTGGGCTCGAAACCGAGTACGTAGTGGTAGAAGGCCAGGGCCTTGGCCTGGTCGTCGACGAGAATGCTGGTGACCACGATCTTCATAGGCGTACACCGTAATGCTGAGGCCGTTGGCTATCAGTAAAGACGTTTGGGGGTATTTGGCCAGCAGCCGCTGCGAGGCTTGGGCCATCGCTCAACAAAAAAACTGCTCAAGCCATAGGTAAATGCTTCATCGCCCGGCCCCCATCCGCCAGCGACCAGGGTTAAAGTGTCAGGCATGATCCCCGTGCGCCCAGGCTGGCGTCAAAGAGGTACCCGTGGCTGCCTATACCTTGCGACAACTCAAGTATTTCGTTACCACCGTGGAGGCTGGCAGCGTTGCCGAAGCTTCGCGCCAGTTGTACATCGCCCAGCCGTCCATTTCCACGGCCATCAAAAGCCTTGAGGAAAGCTTTGGCGTACAGCTGTTCATCCGCCACCATGCCCAGGGTGTGTCACTGACGCCCAGTGGCAAGCGCTTCTATGCCAAGACCAAGTCGCTGCTGCAGATGGCCCACGAATTCGAGCAAAACGCCCTGGCCGACAACGACACCGTGGCCGGGCAAATCGACATCGGCTGCTTCGAAACCGTGGCACCGTTGTACCTGCCGCGCTTGATCGCCGGTTTTCGCCAACGTTACCCAGGTGTGGACATCCGCCTGCGCGACGGCGAGCAGCAGGACCTGATCCAGGGCCTGACCGCCGGTACCTTCGACCTGGCATTTCTCTACGACCACGACCTGGACGGCACCATCGAAGCCGAGCCGTTGATGCCACCGCAGAAGCCGTATGTGCTGCTGCCGGAAAACCACCGCTTCGCCGGCCAGGCCCAGGTGTCGCTGCGCGACCTGTGCCCGGAGCCGATGATCCTGCTGGACGTGGCACCCAGCCGCACTTATTTCGTCAGCCTGTTCAACGAAATGGGGCTGACGCCGAACATCGTCTTCAGCTCGCCGTCGATCGAAATGGTGCGCGGCATGGTCGGGCAGGGCTTTGGTTTTTCGTTGCTGGTCACACGCCCGCACACCGAGTACACCTACGACGGTCAGCGCCTGGCAATGCTGGAGATTGCCGAGCCGGTGGCGCTTTCAGGGCTGGCCGCGGCGTGGTTGAAGCGTGTGCAATTGACCAAGCCGGCGCAGTTGTTCGTGGAGTTTTGCCGGCAAGAGCTGGCCAAGTTCTGAACATGGGCACGCCATGCCTCCCGGGCTGGGGCATGGCGTGCCACTCACTCAGGGATTGACCTGATAGCCACGCCCCTGCAGGCAACCGCTGTAGGCACTGGCATGGGCCTGGGTTTTCGCCTGGTCCTGGTCGCGCCGGTCCTGGCGGCGGTCCTGACGTTGGCGCATGCCACCGACTGCCGCACCGGCAGCGGCCACTTCGCCGGCACGGTTCTGCCGGTACTGCTGCTTGGCATCGTCACCCACCCGGTCATACAGCTCGTCGTGCTGGTTGCCGCGCACCTGCGCGCCGACCGCACCGGCGGCGGCACCCGCGGCCGCGCCGCGTACCCGGCCACCGACATGGGGGTCGCTGGACGTCGCCGTGCTGTTGGCGGCATTGGTGGCGACGGTATTGCAATCATTGATATCCAGTTGCGTCTGCTGGCTGCTCTGGCCCTTGAGCGGCACCACCGACTGCGCCTGGGCCGCCGGTGCCGCACACAGCAGCACCAGCAGGTAACTCCACGTGAATGTACGCATGGCACACCTCCACCGGGCGGAAAGCCCGCTTCACAGGATAGTTCGCCTTCGACCCGATGATGGCGGTTTTGCCCAGATGGTCTACACCGGATATCAGGCGCCGTTCCGATTAGCCTCTTGGCCCGACACCGGGCTACCTGTGGGCACACCATGAACCAGTCTCAGGACCTGATCATCTGCGAGTATTGCGACACGGTGTACCACCGTGCACCGCTGCTCAAGCACCAGCGGGCGCTTTGCCAGCGTTGTGGCGGGGTGCTGTACCGGCATAGCTCACTGACCATTGAGCAGCGGCTGGCACTGAGTGTGACCGGCGGGGTGCTGCTGGTATTTGCCAACTACTACCCGGTGATGACCATCGGCATGCAGGGGCTTACCCATTCGGCGACCTTGTGGGACGCGGTGCAGATTCTCAGCCATGGCAGCATCACCTTCATTGCCCTGGTCATGGCGCTGTCGATCATTTTCGCGCCGCTGCTGCAGATTGCCGTGTTGTGCTGGGTATTGGGTTATGCCCTTGCCGGCCAGCGTGCCCCCGGTTTTGCCCTGTGCATGCGTGGCCTGGAAAGCCTGCGACCGTGGAGCATGCTGGAGGTGTGCCTGCTGGGGGCGATGGTGGCGGTGATCAAACTGGCGGGGTTGCTCGATGTGATCCCCGGCATCGGCCTGCTGGCCCTGGCCGCGTTGAGCATGCTGATCATCCATATTGCCGGCAAGGACATCCGCGACTTGTGGGAGCAGGTATGACAGCCCCAGCCAACGCAGACGACCTTGGCTTGTGCCTGTGCCATGGCTGTGGCCAGGCCTGCGACATGAGTGGCGGTGCGCATACCTGCGACCGTTGCGGCGCTGCCATTCATCGGCGCAAGAGCAATGCCATCAGCCGTGGCTGGGCATTTCTGCTGGCGGCGCTGGTGTTCTATATCCCCGCCAACCTGCTGCCGGTGATGCACACCGAAATGCTCGGCAGTGGTAGCGACAGCACCATTGGCGGTGGTGTGCTGGAGTTCTGGGAAGCCGGGGCCTGGGATATCGCGTTGATCATCTTCATTGCCAGCGTGGGCGTGCCCGCGATCAAGTTTTTCTCCCTCGGCCTGCTGCTGTACACCGCCCAGCGTGGTTCCACCTGGGCTTGCCGACAGCGTTCGCAGTTGTACCGCTTCGTCGAGCTGATCGGCTATTGGTCCATGCTCGATGTGATGGTGGTGGCGCTGGTGGCGGCGCTGGTGCAACTGCGCGGGCTGGGCACCATCGAGCCACGGGTGGGCATCCTGTTTTTTGGCATGGTGGTGGTGCTGACCATGTTTTCTGCAATGAGCTTCGATCCACGCCTGATCTGGGATAGCCATGCCAACGAGGGAGGCCGCATCGATGGGGCAACAGACTGACAAGCGCGACGGTGCAGGGCAGGTTGACGTGCGCACGCGGCGCTGGGGGGTGTCGCTGGTCTGGATCGTGCCGATACTGGCTATCCTGATTGGCGCTTCGCTGGTGGTGCGCAACTGGATGCAGCAGGGGCCGGTGATTACCATTTCCTTCCACAGCGGGGAGGGGCTGGTGGCGCACAAGACCCAAGTGAAATACCGCAGCGTGGTGATTGGCGAAGTCACTACGGTGGACCTGGCCGAGGACAAGAAGAGCGTGGTGGCCAACGTGCAGCTGTCCAACGATGCCCGCTCTTTCGCCACCCAGGGCGCGCGCTTCTGGGTGGTGCGACCGCGCATCGGCGTAGGCGGGGTTTCCGGGGTGGACACGCTGCTTTCGGGCAGTTTCATCGGGGCTGATTCCGGTGAGTCGAAAGTGCCGGAAAAGTCCTTCGTCGGCCTGGAGCTGCCGCCACCGATCACCTATGACGAAAAGGGCAAGCGTTTTGTGCTAACCGCCAGCGATCTGGGCTCGCTGGATGTCGGCTCATCGATCTACTACCGCAAGATCCCGGTCGGTGAAGTGGTCTCTTTTGCGCTGCAGGACGATGGCAAGGGCGTGGAGATTGGCGTGTTCGTGCAGGCACCCTACGACAGCTTCGTCACCGCCGACACGCGCTTCTGGAATGCCAGTGGTGTCGACATGCAGATTGGTGCCAACGGGCTGAAGGTCGATACCGAATCGTTGTCATCGATCCTGGTGGGTGGGCTGGCCTTTGGTTCGCCCGATTTCGCCCCGCAAGCCGAGCCAGCTGCCGACCAGGCCCGCTTCCAACTGTTCGCCGACCGCGACCTGGCGCTGGCCCCTCCCCATGGCCAGGCGCAGTACCTGCAACTGCGCTTCGACCAGGCCATGCGTGGCTTGTCGGTGGGCGCGCCGGTGGAGTTCAAGGGTGTGGAGTTTGGCCGGGTCACCTCGGTCCAGCTCGACTACGATGCTGCCCGGCAGAGCTTCCCGGTCGTGGTCGATGCGGTGATCTACCCGCAGCGGCTGGGGCCGGTGCACCGCAAGATGCTGGCGGTGTTCAAGCACACCCCGGGCGATATGGAGGGCGCGCGGGAACTGATCGGCACGTTTGTCGAACATGGTCTGCGAGCCCAGGCGCGCAGCGGCAACCTGATCACCGGGCAGATGTTCATTTCCCTGGACTTCTACCCCGATGCCCCCAAGGTCGCCTTCGACAAGGCCGCCGACCCCATCGTCATCCCCACGCTGCCGGGCAGCCTGGAGCAGCTGCAGGAACAGCTGCAGCGGGTGGTCGAGCGTATCGCCAAGCTGCCGCTGGAAAGCATCGCCGGCAATTTGGACGGCAGCCTGCGTGAGCTGCGCGCCAGCCTCAAGCAATTCAATGGCCAGACCCTGCCGGATGTAAAAGTGGCGCTGGACGAAGTGCACAAGACCCTGCGCACGGCCAATTCGGCCATTTCCGAAGACTCGCCGCAGCGCGAGCGAATGGGCGAAACACTGGATGAGCTGGAGCGCATGTCACGTTCGCTGCGTGACCTTGCCGATTATCTGGGCCGCCACCCCGAGTCGCTGATTCGTGGCCGGCCGAAAGCGGCCGGGCCCGCAGACCTTGAGCCCTGAGGAGACAGCCGATGCAACGACTACGCAATGTTTGTGTGGCCAGCCTGCTGGTATGGCTCGGGGGCTGCAGCAGTACGCCGAACAACTACCACACGTTGGTGCCGAGTGAACCGGTGCGCGACAGCGGCCAGCGCATCCAGGTGGTCAGGGTCGTCTTGCCGCCCCAGGTCGACCGCCCACAGCTGGTGGTGCGCGAAGGGCAGAGCGGCCTGGCCATCCTTGAGACGGAATGGTGGGGGGCCAACCTGGTGGATGAGTTCCGCAGCGCGCTGCAAGACCAGTTGGGTGGCCCGGCAGGTGATGGCAAGGCGGCAGTGCGGGTGGATGTGCAGCGCTTCGACAGCGTGCCGGGGCGTTACGCCTCGCTGGAGGCCGTGTGGCGCCTGAAGTCGGCGGGGCAGGCCGACTTGACCTGCCGCACCTCGGTGCAGACGGCGGCTGACAACAGCATCACCAGCCTGGTAGGTGCGCACCAGGCTAACCTGCGCAAGCTGGCCGAGGCGGTGCGCAGCAGTGCCCGGCAGGGTAGCTGTTCGCAATCAACCTGAAAGCCTGCCGTGAAACCGGCACGGTCCCTGTAGGAGCAGCCTTGTGCTGCGAAGAGGCCCTAACTGGCAAATACAGTCTTTTGGCTTGCCGGCCTCTTCGCAGCACAAGGCTGCTCCTACAAAAAGCAAATGCCAGCGTCCTCCTATGGCACGGGCAAGGCGCTTTACATTCAATGCGTATGATAATAAGGTTTTAATCATACGCGCTGAATGTAAGTGCGCTTCCGTTCGATAAGGAGAGTCGACCCATGTTCGCTACCTACCGTGCGCTGTTCCGGCCGCACGGCACCCTTGGCTTCACCCTGGCCGGTCTGTTGGCCCGCCTGCCATTGCCCATGACCGGTATCGGTATCATCACCATGCTCGCGCAACTGCACGGCAGTTACGCCATGGCCGGGGCGGTGGCGGCCACGTTCGTGCTGACCTATGCGCTGCTGTCGCCGCAGGTTTCCCGTCTGGTCGATCGCCATGGTCAACGCCGTGTGCTCCCTGTCGCCAGCGCATTGAGCGTGGCCGGTTCGCTGTCGCTGCTGGCCTGCGTCACCTGGCAGGCACCGGCCTGGTGCTTGTTCCCAACCGCCGCGCTGGCCGGCTGCATGCCAAGCTTGTCGGCGATGGTGCGGGCGCGCTGGACGGCGCTTTACCGCGACAAACCACAGCTGCAGAGCGCCTATTCGCTGGAAACGGTGTTCGATGAAGTCACCTTCATCGCCGGCCCACCCTTGTCGGTCGGGCTCAGCGTGGCCTTGCTGCCTCAGGCCGGGCCATTGGCTGCCGCGCTGTTGCTGGCCATCGGGGTATTCGCTTTGGTCGTGCAAACAGGCAGCGAACCACCGCGGCAGGCCGATGATTCGACCGGAAACCCACGCGTAGCGGTCATGGCGCAGGCGGACGTGCGCCTGCTGACCCTGTTGATGGTGGCCATGGGCGTGATCGTGGGCAGTGTCGATATCGTCAGCGTGGCCTTCGCTGAACAGGCCGGTATGCCAGCGGCAGCCAGTATCGTGCTGTCATGCTACGCCATCGGCTCGTGTGCGGCGGGCCTGCTGTTCGGTGCCCTGAACCTGGCGACGCCTTTGCACAGGCTGTTGTTGCTCGGCGGCCTGGCGACGGCGGCCAGTACCGTGCCGTTGCTGCTGGCAGGCAACCTGCTTGGGTTGTCTGCTGCGGTGTTGCTGGCCGGGCTGTTTTTTGCGCCGACCCTGATCGTGGCCATGGCCCTGGTGGAGCGCTTGGTACCCGCCGGCCAATTGACCGAAGGCATGACTTGGCTGCTGGCCGGGTTGAACGTTGGCGTGGCACTGGGCGCTGTGGCGTCGGGGCAGGTGGTCGACGGGTTGGGCGCCAGCGCCGGCTTCCAGGTGGCGTTGGCGGCGGGGGGCCTGGTGTTGCTGGTTGCCCTGTGGGGTTATCGGCGCTTCGGTCAGGCCCGGCGCAGCGGCACCTCGCGCAGCAACCAGGACAGTGCGAAGGCCACGCTGGTGATCCCCCCAGCCAACAGGAACACGCCGTGCATCGCCCCGGAAAACGCCTGCAGGTAGCTGTGTTGCAGGGCCGCGGGCAGGGCGTGCACGGCGGCTGGCGAAAGGCTTGCCGGGCCCCCGGCGCTGGCGGCGAAATCGCTGGCAAGGCCACCCAGCAAGGCATGCGAGAACAGTGCGCCGAACAGCGACACGCCGATGGCGCCGCCAATCGAGCGGAACAAGGTTGCCCCGGAGGTGGCCACGCCCATATGGCGCGGCTCGACGCTGTTCTGCACTGCCAGGATCAGCACCTGCATGACCATGCCCAGGCCGGCGCCCAGCAAACCCATGTACAGGTTCATCAGCACCATGGGGGTATCCAGTTCGAGCCGGCTGAGCAGGCCCAGGGCAACCACTTGCAGCAGCGTGCCAAGGATCGGGAACATCCGGTAGCGGCCCCAGCGGCTGATCAGCCGCCCGGTAATCGCCGACACCACCAGCAGGCCACCCATCAGCGGCAGCATCTGCAGCCCGGCACTGGTCGGTGTGGCGTCCTTCACCACCTGCATGTACAGCGGCAGGAAAGTGACCGCGCCGAACAGCGACACCCCGACGATAAAACCGATCAGCCCGGCAAGCACGAAGGTGCGGTGACGGAACAGGTGCAGCGGCATGATCGGCTCGGCGGCGCGGCGTTGCTCGAAGACGAAGCCGACCAGACCGATCAGCGCGAACAGCGACAGGCACAGCAAGTCCAGCGACTGCCACGCCAGCAGGCTGCCGCCCAGGCTGGTGATGAGCACCAGGGCGCCCAGTGCCACGGTGAGGAAGAACGCGCCGATGTAGTCCACCGTATGCCGCACCAGGGCCACATGCGGGCGGAACACGCTGCCGATCACCACCAGCGCCAGCAGGCCCAGCGGCAGGTTGATGTAGAAGATCCAGTGCCAGGACAGGTGCTCCACCAGGAAACCGCCGATCAATGGGCCGACCACGGTGGCCAGGCCGAACACGCCGCCGAACAAACCCTGGTAACGGCCCCGTTCGGCAGGTGGGATGACATCGCCGATGGCGGCCATCGCCACCACCATCAGGCCGCCACCACCCAACCCCTGCAAGGTACGGAAGGCGATCAGCTGGGCCATGGTCTGTGCTGCGCCACACAGCGCCGAGCCTGCCAGGAACAGCACGATGGCGACCTGCAGCACGCGCTTGCGGCCGAACTGGTCGCCGAACTTGCCATACAGCGGCACCACCACCGTGGAGGCCAGCAGGTAGGCGGTGACCACCCACGACAGCCAGCGCAACCCACCCAGGTCGCTGACGATGGTTGGCAGCGCGGTCGACACGATGGTCTGGTCGAGGGCGGCCAGGAACATCACCAGCATCAGGGCCGCCAGTAGCAGCGGGATGGAGGTTTGCGCGGCCGTTGCGGCGGGGGAGGTATCGTTGGATATCGGTTGCACGGAGCTACCTCAACGGTGTGTGGCGTGGGCCTGGGAATACTGTTGGCCGGCGTCCAGCAAGCCGGCCAGGGCAAAGCGGTACAACTGGGCTGCTACCGCCTCGGCTGGCATTTGCAGAATTTCGTGCAGCGCGCCGGAGCCACCACGCGGGCCGATCAGCAACATGGCCCAAGGCGCCGTGACGCAGAGAATGCAGCGGGTCAGGGCGGGGTCGCCAGCGGGGATACGGCTGATTTCGCTGAACAGCGCCTTGAGCAGCGACAGCCGCAAGGGCGCCGCAGCCTGCAGGTGCGCCTGGCCGTGAGGGCTGGGGGCGAGGATTTCCGCGGCCAGTACCCGCAGGTGCCAGTTGTCCCGAGCCGACGTGGCCTTGTGCACCACCAGTTCCACCAGCACACGCAGCTTGTCCGCTGGCGGTTGCTTGCCTTGGGTGATGCGTTGCAGGTCGCTGAGGTCGAGGAAGCGCTGGCGTGCTTCGTCGAGCACGGCCAGGTACAGGCCGTTGCGGCTGCCGAAGTGGTAGTTGATCGAGGCCAGGTCGACCTCGGCCTTGGCGGCGACGGCCTTGTTGCTGGTTTCGGCGTAGCCGAGTGCCGCGAATAGCTCACCGGCGGCTTCGAGGATGCGCGTGCGGGTAGCGGCGCCGTCCTTGCGGGGTTCTCGGGAGGCTGTGGACATGGTGGGGCTCTGCAAGCTGTGAACAGGGACAGAGCGTGGCGCAGGTCTAATTTAAAATCAATTTAAATTTAATTTATGCGGCGAACGGCCCGACGCGGTATGTGTAGGAGCAGCCTTGTGCTGCGAAGAGGCCGGTACAAGCGACACAAATGCTGCGCTTGTACCGGCCTCTTCGCAGCACAAGGCTGCTCCTACAACTGACGATTCATGGGCGGGTGCTGGCTGTTTCCTGCACCCGGCCATTCTTGTCCAGCGGCAGGTGGTCGAACTCGCGCAGACCATCCTTGCGGTACGGGTCACCGATCCAGCGCGGTGCTGCTGCAAATTGCGGGTTCACCAGGCTCTTGGTCGGCTCATAGCGGTCATAGCTCAACCCGGCCAGGTCGGACAGGGTATGGATCAGGTGCGAGCTGCTGTACGGGCGGTTGGCCATCGCCTGCAAGTCGCGTGGGTGCTCGGCCTGCCAGCTAGGTGAGGTCCACAGCAGGAACGGAATGGTGTACATCGGCCGGGTCGGCGCGCCCTCGTTGCGGCCCAGGCGGTCATGGTTACCGGAGCTGTACACATCTTCACCATGGTCGGACAGGTACACCAGGAAGCCGTTGGGGTTGCCGGCCGCATAGCGCTTGATCAGGCTCGACACCACATAGTCGTTGTAGCGCACTGCGTTGTCGTAGAAGTTGTAGGTTTTTACCTGGTCCGCCGTCAGCTTGCCGGGCACACCCTGGTTGTCGGTGAAATGGGCATAGGCGTCGGGGTAGCGGAAGCGGTAGTCCATGTGCGTGCCCAGCAGGTGCACGATGATGAACTTGTTCGGCGCAGGGTCTTGCAGGGCCTTCTCGAACGGCGCCAGTACCACATCATCGTACTGGCTGGCGTTCTGGTTGCGCTGGTTGTTCAGGTACACCGGCGCATCGGTCTGCTGCGAGAAGGTGGTGAGCATGGTGTTGCGCTTGGTCATGGTCTGCTGGTTGGTGATCCAGAAGGTCTTGTAGCCTGCCTGTTTCATCAGGTTGATCAGCGACGGGTCGGTGAGGAAACGGTCCGGATTCTGCTCGTCGCCGAAGGTGAGGATCTGCTGCATCACTTCAATGGTGTACGGGCGTGGTGACACCACGTCGCGGAACACCGTCAGGCCCTTGTCGCTGGCGGCCAGCGCGTCGAGGTTGGGCGTGGTGTCGCGGTTGTAGCCATACAGGTGCATGTGCTCGCGGGTGGTGGACTCGCCCAGCACCAGCACCAGGGTGCGTGGCGCCGTACCGCTGCTGTCACGCAGGTTTTGCAGGGGCGGCAACGCGGCATTCTGGGCCAGCAGTTCCTGCATGTTGTTTAGTTGCTGGCGATACTGACGGTAGCCGACCAACAGTTGCCAAGGCACTGCGGGCTCCATGCGTTGCTGCACCTTTTCCGCGGCATCGGCGAAGTTGCGTTCCTGGGTGACCATCTGCTTGTAGAACGGGTACACCAGGTTGGCTGCCAGCAGCAGGGCCACCACCGGCAGGCGGCTGCGCAGGGGCAGGTTGACCGGGCGCACGCGTTTCCACAGCAGCACTGCCACCAGCGTGTACAGCAGCAGCGCCAGGCCCAGCCACAGGCTGAAGTACTGGCTGAAGTACTCACCTGCCTCGGCGGTGTTGGACTCGAACATCACGAAAATGACGCTTTGCGAGAACTCCTGACGATAGATGCCAAAGTAGCTCAGGCCTACCAGCGATGCGGCCCACAAGACCAGGCCGATGATGGCCGCGGTGGCGCGGGTGAAGCGGGGCAGCAGCAACACCGGGGCCAGCCACAGGCTGCTGAGGAAGAACGCATCGCGAAAACCGGCGAAGCCGGTAGTTCCGCTGAACAGCAGCAACGCCTGGGTTACGCCGGAGAAGTACCAGAAGAACAGCAGGAGCCAGCCCAGGCCGGCCCAGTCCACGCGCTTTTGCGCGGCGGCGGATGTAGTGTGTGACACGTATGCCTCGTCGTACCTTGGCGGCCAGCGGATGTGCCCGGGGCCGGAAAGGGGGTGACGCTAATCGGTTGACTGTGAAAATAGCGTCAACGTGCACGTTGCACGGGTATGATGTCGTCGACAAAACCGCACTGATAGGCCCTGTGGATTATGAACCGTCGCAAGAAGATCAAGCAGCTATTGGAGGCGCATGCCAAAAAGGCCAATGCCAAACTGGCACCGCGCAAGCCCAAGTACATTTGCAAGGCTGACCGTTTGAAGATGGCGGCCGAGGCGGCGGGGGACACCGCCAAACTGGCTGACTGACACAGGCTACTGCCTGCCAGGCTGCTCCTACAGGTATGGCGATATCACCTGCTGAACCGCATCCTGAGCCAATGATCCAGGCTCAACTGCCCGGCCCCTTTCAGCAGCAGCGGCAACAACGCTACCAGGTAGATCAAGGGCAGTTTGAAGTTGCCATGGCCTTGGTCGGTAATCGCATAACCCTGCGCCAGCTCAGCCAGGCTCGACCAGTGTGCCGGCCAGTGCACCGCCGCAATCGCTACCACGGTCACCACTACCAGGCCTAACGATGCCAGCCGGGTGCCCAGGCCCAGCAACAGCAGCAACGGCAGCACCAGCTCCGCCCACATCGACAGCTGCCAGTTCAGCTCGGCGGGCAGCAAGTTGAAGGGGAACGGGAAGCTGGACTGCAGGTCGGCGAACCAGTTGCTGCCGTTGAACTTCTCCCAGCCGGACTCAAAAAACTCCCAAGCCAGGAACAGCCGTAACGGCAGGTCGGCGCTCCAGCTGCCGACGTGGTCGAAGGTGGTCAGGGTAAAGGCTTTCATCAAAGTGGCTCCGGGGTCTGATTGTGTGACCGGGAGTGTGTGGCGGCGGGGTGTCTGCAGTGTGTCGGCGGTGCGGGGGTTGTGTATCGGATTGTAGGTGCGCGCCGGCCTTTCAGTTGAGTTCGATCTGCGCGCACAGCCCGCCGCTCGCGCGGTTGCTCAGGGTTAGCCGCCCACCCATGGCCTGGATCAGCTGGTGGGCAATGGCCAGCCCCAAACCGGTGCCGCCCGTGCTGCGATTGCGTGAACCCTCCACCCGATAGAACGGCTTGAGCACTTCGTCCAGTTCGCCACCCGGTATCCCTGGCCCGTTGTCGAGCACGCGGATTACAGTGGTGCTGCCCTCGCGGCACACTTCCAGCTCGGCTGCGCCGGCGAACTTGAGCGCGTTGTCGACCAGGTTCACCAGCACCCGGCGCAGTGCATGCGGGCGGGTTTCCAGCAGGCCGCCGCTGCTGCCGTGGCGCTGGACCTGCGCGCCGCTGTCCTGGTAGTCGAATACCAGGCTGTCGAGGAAGGCATCGAGGTTGACCCGGCACGCTGCTTCGGTACTGGTGTCCATGCTGCGGGCATAGGCCACGCCTTCGCGCACCAGGTGCTCCATTTCGCCCAGGTCGCTCCACAACTTGTCCTTCTCGACCCCCTCGTCCATCACTTCGACGCGCAGCTTCATGCGCGTGATCGGCGTTTGCAGGTCGTGGGAAATGGCCGCCAGCAACTGCATGCGCTCCTTGAGGTGGGCCGCGATGCGTGCTTGCAGGGCGTTGAAGGCCACGGCGGCGTAACGCACCTCGCGTGGGCCGCTTTCATCCAGTTGCACGCCGGGCCGGTCTGGGTCGAGGTTGTCCACCGCCCGGGCGAGGCGGGTGAGCGGGCCGATGGCCAGATGCACTGCCAGCCAGGTACACAGCAACAGCACCGCCAGCTGGATGAGCAATACCACGGGTAGCCAGCGTGCCACCGGGACCGGTGACGGGGTCACGTCGATGGTCAGCGGCGCACCGTCGGCCAGGTTCAGGTGCGCCTGGAAGTGTGCATTAGGGCCGGGGATTTCCTGGAAGGTCAGGCGATAGTCGCTGCCAATGGCCTTGACGATCGACTCGGCCGCCATCGGTGGATCGCTGCTGGTCATCGCTTCGCCTGCCAGGCCCTGGTCGAGGCGGTAGCGGTAGGTGCGCCGTTCCAGGCGCGGTAGCCAGGCGGCACGCTCCGCTGCGGGCAGGCGATTGAGAATGGCGACCGATGTCGCCACATCCTGCTCCAGGTTGCTGAGCATCATCGAGCGGCTGCTGATATAGCGCTCGTAGGCCTGCAGGCCGAACGACAGGCCGTAAGCCAGCACCAGGCCGGTAAAGAAGATCAGCGCCAGGCGCGAGGCCAGGGTACGTGGCCATTTCATGAGGGAGACTCGAGCAGTTGCACAGGCAGCGAGAACACATAGCCCTCGCTGCGCACGGTCTTGATGCAGCTGGGTTCGCGGGCATCGTCGCCCAGGCGCTGGCGCAGGCGGCTGACCAGCAAGTCGATGGAGCGGTCGAAGATGTCGGCCTCGCGGCCCTGGGTCAGGTTAAGCAGTTGTTCACGGCTGAGCACCCGCTGTGGGTGGTCGAGGAACACCCGCAGCAGGCGGTATTCGGCACCACTCAGGGCCACCAGGGTACCTTCGCTGTCGAGCAGGTGGCGCGCGGTGGTGTCCAGGCGCCACTGGCCAAAAGCAAGCAGGCGGCTGCTTTCGCTGATGGTCAGGTTGGGCGGCAACATGCGCGTGCGGCGCAGCACGGCGTTGATGCGGGCGAGCAGTTCGCGGGCCGAGAACGGTTTGGTCAGGTAGTCGTCGGCGCCCATTTCCAGGCCGATGATGCGGTCGGTTTCGTCATTGCGGGCGGTCAGCATCAGTACGGGTGTATTGCGGTGCTTGCCGGCGCGCAATTCACGGCACAGCAACAGGCCGTCGTCGCCGGGCATCATGATGTCGAGCACGATCAGGTCGACGCTGTTGGCTTCGAGAAAGGCGCGCATCTGCCGACCGTCGGCGACGATGCTGGTGCGCAGGCCGTTCTTCTTCAGGTAGTTGCCGACCAGTTCGCGGATTTCGCGGTCGTCGTCGACGATCAGGATGTGATCGACGTGTTCCATGCGCTGCGTTCCTGTGCAAAGGGGGGATGGGCGCAGTGTACCGAGCGCATTCGCGCTTGCCTGCGGGGGTTTGTATTGCAGTGTATCTGGCATGGGTAGAGATACAGCAGGAAGCACATCACAGCGTTGGGCGACACATACGGGATACCTGGCAGGCGTGAAATGGCTCTCGACCGGGGAGCGACACTCCCCACACCCAAGTGTTACTCAGGAGAGATGCCATGAACTTCAAGACTTTCGCCAGCGCCAGCCTGTTCGCCGTGCTTAGCTTTGGCGCCATCGGCGCCCAGGCCGCCGCTGCCCCGATGCACGATGGCGGGGCCATGCAGTACCGCTACGGCGAGCACCTGGATGTGAAGAAAGTGCTGTCGGTGCAGGATGATCAGAGCAACGCCTGTGGGCTGGTGAATACCCGCATGGACTACCTCGACTCCCATGGCCAGCCGCAGAGCGTGCAGTACCGCACCTACGCCACCGGCGGTTGCCATGACAATTGATCGCCGCTTGTTGAAGGTGGGCGGCATTGCCTTGGCGCTGACGGGGCTGGGCCTGGCCGGGCACCTGATGGCCCGCGACAGCTACGGCGCCATGCCGTCGCTGTCGGGCGCCAGCCAGTGGTTGAACTCGGCGCCACTGGATGCCCCGGGACTCAAGGGCAAGGTGGTGCTGGTGGACTTCTGGACCTGGGACTGCATCAACTGCCAGCGCAGCCTGCCGCATGTCAACGACTGGGCGCGGCGCTATGCCGACCAGGGGCTGGTAGTGGTGGGGGTGCACACACCGGAGTACGACTACGAGCATGACGTTGGCACCTTGCGGGACAAGCTGGCCAGGCTGGGGATTGGTTACCCGGTGGCGGTGGATAACGATTACAAGGTGTGGAATGCCTGGGGCAACCAGTTCTGGCCGGCGCACTACTTTGTCGACCGCAAGGGCCAGGTGCGCCATGTGCACTTTGGCGAAGGGGATTATGGCGCACAGGAGCAGGTGATTCAGGCTCTGCTCGATGAGCAGGGGTGATTGGCCTGCCTGGCCCGTCAGCGTCGCCGCAATACAGTGGCCAGCCCGACAGTGAGCAGCACGGCGCAGAGCATGGCCAGGCTGATCGTGATGGCCATGCCCCACGTTTCCAGCAGCCCTGCCAGCACCAGATAAAACGCAACCACGCCCACTGCGCCGATCGCATTGCCCCGCACCATCGCCGCCATCCCGGCACGCCCGCTCTGCACATGGGCGAACACCACCAGCGGCCAGGCAATGACCGGTATCGGCGCCAGCATGCCGCTGGTCGCCGGGCCCAGCCAGCTGGCCAGGCTGGTGATGACCATCAGCAGGCAAGTGGCGGACACCATGCGCAGGGGGATCTCCCAGTAGCGGTGCCGGGGGCGGGCCAGGGTATCCGGCGTGGGCTCGCGGCCGCTGGCGCCGATCAACACGGCGATCAGCGCCAGCGCCACGGTAATCGACAGGTACAGGCTGCCCCAGTGGGTAAATGCATAGGCGGCCAGGCCATAGCACAGCAACGCCAGCAGGATGGCCGCAGCGATGCCGAGACGGCGAGTGGCCAACAGATAGAAGGTATAGGTGGCCTGTACCGCTGCCAGGCCGCCCAGTGCACCGGGTATCGCCCCCAAGGCGAAGGCCGGGCCCTGTTCCAGGCAGAGGAAGGTGATCACCAGCGCCGAGGTGATCGGCAGGCCGGACAACAGCCCACCCAGCAGGCCGCCCCAGCGCCGCGCAGCCAGGGAGATGCCCCACATCAACAAGGGGGTGACCATCAGTTTCAGGTAGAGCAGGTTCATTGCGGGTGTATCCAGGCTAGGTGACGGTGCGCCCGCCGTTGGCATTGGGTGGGGCGCGGTTGAATCAGGCGCGGCTGGCCTCCAGGGCCTGGGCCAGGTCGGCGATGATGTCGTCGCTGTGCTCGATGCCGATCGACAGGCGCACCATGTCCCGTGGCACGCCGGCCTTTTCCAGTTCCTCGTCGTTGAGCTGGCGGTGGGTGGTGGAGGCGGGGTGGCAGGCCAGTGACTTGGCATCGCCGATGTTCACCAGGCGCACCACCAACTGCAACGCATCGATGAAGCGCGCGCCGGCAGCCTGGCCACCCTTGATGCCGAACGACAGGATCGACGCCGGCTTGCCGCCGGTGTAGCGCCGGGCCAGTTCATGCTCGGGGTGGTCGGGTAGCCCGGCGTACTTGACCCAGGCCACCTGTGGGTGGGCTTGCAGGTACTGGGCGACCTTCAGCGCATTCTCGGTGTGGCGCTCCATGCGCAGGGCCAGGGTTTCCAGGCCTTGCAGGATCAGGAAGGCGTTGAACGGCGACAGCGCGGCGCCCGTGTTGCGCAATGGCACCACGCGGCAGCGGCCGATGAAGGCGGCGGGGCCGAACGCTTCGGTGTAGGTGACGCCGTGGTAGGACGGGTCGGGGGTATTGAGCAGGGCGAAGCGTTCCTTGTTGTCGGCCCAGGGGAACGTGCCGGAGTCAATGACGATGCCGCCGATGCTGGTGCCGTGGCCGCCAATGTACTTGGTCAGCGAGTGCACGACGATGTCCGCGCCGTGCTCGAACGGCCGGCACAGCACCGGGGTGGCCACGGTGTTGTCGACGATCAGCGGCACACCATGACGGTGGGCGGCCTCGGCCAGCGCGGCGATATCGACGATATTGCCGGCGGGGTTGCCAATGGACTCGCAGAACACCGCCTTGGTGCGCGCGTCGATCAACGTTTCGAGGGCGGCGATGTCGTCATGGGCGGCGAAGCGGGTATGGATGCCCATGCGCGGCAGGGTGTGGGCTAGCAGGTTGTAGGTGCCGCCGTACAGCTTGGCCACCGAGACGATATTGTCGCCGGCCTCGGCGACGGTCTGGATGGCGTAGGTGATGGCCGCCATGCCCGAGGCCACCGCCAGCGCGCCCACCCCGCCTTCGAGGGCGGCCATGCGCTGCTCGAGCACATCGTTGGTGGGGTTCATGATGCGCGAGTAGATGTTGCCGGCCACCTTCAGGTCGAACAGGTCGGCGCCATGCTGGGTGTCGTCGAAGGCGAAGGAGGTGGTCTGGTAGATCGGTACGGCCACCGCCCGGGTGGTGGGGTCGGGGCTGAAGCCCGCATGGATGGCGAGTGTTTCCAGCTTCATGCAATCGTTCCTTGAGCGTGGGTGGAAGCGTTGGAGCATGCGGCGGCGGCAGGGCGTGGGTCAAGGATGTCGTGGTTGCGCCTGCGCCGACTGTAAAGATAGGCAAAGTTTCCCCGGGCCAGCATGCCGCCGCACTAGAATCCGCCCGCTGCCCAGCCGGCCAACGGCGGGCAGCGGATCTAGCCTTGTGGAGCGTTGCTATGAAGTCGAAACACCTTTTCCGCGCAGCCCTGGTGGCGGCGCTGGTATCCGCCTTGTCGGGTTGCTGGATGTTCATGCCGCCGGGTGGCGGCGGGGGGCATGGTGGTGGTGGCCACGGCGGTGGCGGTGGCTTTGGCGGCCATCAGGGCGGCGGCCCACGCTAAGTAGCCCCCTGCACGGAGCGGTCAGTTATTGCTATGCGCTGCCACCGCGTTGGCCAGCAGCTTGAAAACCGTCAGTGGGCTCATTTCAACGCGCTGGTCGGCTGGCTGCGCATACTGTGTTACCCACGCCTCGTCGGAGTGGCTGTACACCGAGCTGGAGTCCATATCGTCCAGACTTACCCCAGGGGCGCTCCAGGACAGCATCAGGGCAAGCAGCAGGTGCTCGCGCAGCCCCGCGCGTGGTACGTGGTCGGCTGACTTGGCGAGCGCAGCGAACATCCTGTGCAGAAATGCCCCCAAGTGTTCGACTTCTTCGGGAGTAGCCCGTTCTGCACTGCCGCGATACAGCGCGATGTGGCAGAGCGACTTGTCGCTGACCGCTTCGGGTAGCGGTACCAGGATATCGGTTGGCATCTCCCTTATTTTGAAACTGAGCAAAGGGTCGAATCGATTGTCCCGGTCAGGCGTACGGTGGTAATCGAAGTACTGAGGCTTGAAGCCATGTTCCCTGGCGGTGGTCAATGTGACGTCGATGATGAAACCCAGGCGCTGCAGACCCTCGAGCATGTAACGGATGCCTTCGTCGAGCACTTCGCGATAATTGCGGTTGCGCTCGCCTTGAGAGTCGAAAATGTGCCCTTCGATATCCCGCACATCAGCCAGCAGGCTGCGCAACACGTCACGCCGGCCTGCATAGAAATACTGCCAGGCGTGTTCCCAATGTACCTGTTCGATGTCCAGGGCAGGTTGAACCTGAGGGGGTAGAGCCGATTGCTTGGCCTGTAGCGCGTTGATCTGCTTCTTCAGTTCTTCAACCTCAGCAGTCAGTGCGCTTTCCCTGTTCGACAGGCCTTCACGCATGCCCAGGCGCAGTGTGTCGATACGCGTCTGCCCTGCCACTGCGTACTCGTAGCGCGCCACTGCTGGGCGATAGTCTCCCAGCACATGATCGCACCAGCGGGCGAAGGTAGCGTGCTCGCCATTTGCCTTGGGCAAGCGTTTGCTCAACTTGCGCAGTGTGCTGTCGTCAAATTCGTTGCAATCAAGCAAGACGTCGTAGCGTTTCAGGATGCTCAACTGAACCTGTTGAACGAGGGCGTCGCGGTCCATGCCTAGGGCTCCGTGGCGGTTGAGAGGGCTGCGCAGCGCAGCGCAGGCAGTCTACGTTGCCGGTCAACTGATGGCTACTGGCTATCTTGCTGAAGGTGTTCAGCTTGCAAGGTTTCGGCAGGCAGGCTGAGTGCGTGGGAAAGCTGCAGCGTAGCGTTCTTGTTCGCCACCCCGAACGGCACATGCACCATCGGCAGATTCCCCGCTGGCGATTGCAAATGCGTGCGCTGGTCGTCAAAGAACACATGCGGTTTGAGGATCGACAGCACCCTGGGTTTTTCCATGCCACCGAGAAAGAAGCACTCATCTGGCGACACGCCCCAATCCTTCAAGGTCGTCACCACCCGTTCATGGGAAGGCGCATTGCGCGCCGTGACGATGGCAATGCGCAAAATCCGCTTGTACGTCGGGTCGTTGGCCAGCTTGCGATCTTCGAGCATGCGTATCGACGAAAGCTTGCGGTACAAGTCCGCCAACGGCCCAGGCGAATGCGGGGTGCCCTTGTGCACGCGCTCGTGTTCCTGAAAGTCGTCCAGGTTGTCGTTGCGCTTGTACACGCTCTCTGCCTCGTCGTCGGCAATGACGCCATCGAAGTCGAAGGCCACCCGCAGCTCAGTGTCGATTTCATCATCGTAGATGCGCGTAGGCAGCACGCGTCCGGCCGGGTAGTTGGCGTCGATGGCCTTTTGTACGTCCTCTTCGTTGGCGCTGAGAAACAGTGAAGCATTGAACGCTGGGATGTACTCATAGGGCGAGCGGCCCGACATGAACGCCGCACGGGTGATGTCCAGTTGGTAGTGGTTGATCGAGCGAAATACCCGCAGGCCGGTTTCTGGCGAGTTACGTGAGAGCAGCACCACTTCCACTGGCAATTGGTCGGGGAAGGCCTGATTGATGCTGAGGAAGCGGCGAATGAACGGGAACGCCACACCCCTGGGAAAGGGCTCGTCCAGGTTTTGCTCCTGGTGCTGGCGGTAGGCTTCGACACCTTGGGTCTTGTAGATGTCGTCCGAAACGGTGAGGTCGAACAGTGCACTCGAGGCAACGCCGATGACCAGTTTCTCTTCAATGGGGTAGGGCATGAAGCTGCTCCTGCAAGTGGCCAGACGGCAAGTGTACGCGTACGTTGCGACGAAAGCCCTCAGGCCTCCGGCGCCAGCCCGAGCAGCACTTGAATTTGATGCTGCAACTGGCTCACATGCTCGCGCTCCGTGCGCAGGGCTGCCTGCAACGTGCTGTTCTCCTGCCTGTGCAGACGGGCGGTGTGCTCCAGTTCGCGATCGCTTTGCAGCAGGTTCCACATCTCGCCTTGGCGGGCGAATTGCAAACACACCAGCAGCAAGGTGATACCGCAGACACCCAGCAGGGAGATTCCGATGGCTTCCATGTAACGTTTCCTTGGGAGTGGCAATCAGCCGGTAAGCGAAACGATATGTCTATTATCAATACATGTCGATATTGGAGACTTGTACAGGTAAATGAATGGTGCAGGTCCAGCGAGACTTGCTCACCCGCGGATGATGCAGTGACAAGGCCATTTGATATCACGCGGCGCGCGCGATGCCACGATGGCTATGGCTTTGCTTGCAATCGGCGGGCTGTGGGCGGCCGATAAGTGCCACCGCTCTGATGTGTCTGGCTACTTTACACATCTGGCGGGCGTTGCTTGGCGGCTCAGGCCAGCTTTATCGCATAGCGGACTAATCACTCAATTCTCTGACTCATCAGTGGAACCGGTGATGCCATTTTGATAGCTTCCCTCCCTTTGCCGCAGTATCCGGATAGGGATTGATGAACCAGCCACACCAACACAGCACTTTGACTCCGCCCGGCAAGGATACGGACAGGGTGATCGAGAATACCCTTCAGGCAGACGCTTCGACTCAGCAGGCCACCGAGCACGATGCGCTGCAGGCCAGTATCGATGCGCTGAACAAGAAGCTGGTGGCAAGTACCCTGGCCCGGGTACAGAAGGAAGGGGCGATCCGCAAGAGCCTTGAGCAACACCAGCAGCAACTGGCCGCCAGCAATCTGGCTCGGGAAGGCCTGTCCAGCACGGTGACCACGGCGCTGAAGAAACTCGCACTGGCCACCAGCGCCCAGGCAGATCGTGTGGACAGCGTGGAGTCACGGTTGGCCAGCCTGGCTGAGCGTCCCTGCGAGTGCGGGGCGCAGTCAGCGACCGGTTGGCCAGCGTATCTGGAACGGCATGCGGTTTCGTTGGTAGCCCTGGCCGTGGCGGTCTTCACCCTCGGGCTGCACGTGCTCGGATGAGGATTGTAGGAGCAGCTTTGCGCTGCGAAGAGGCCGGCATGAGCGACACAAATGCATGCGCTGTGCCGGCCTCTTCGCAGCACAAGGCTGCTCCTACAGGAGCGTGAGTATCAGCGCCGCAGTGCCGCCGCCGCGTAACCTGGCCGCTCGGCATCGGCGTCAGATCAGGATGTAGTCGCTGCGTACCAGCACCGGCTCATGGGCGCCTTCGACCAGGTGCACGAACTGCCCACCCACCTGGTCGATGGCCAGGCAGTCGTCGACATCGAGCAAGGCATCGGTATGCGGCTTGAGCCAGTGCGCCTGCATGCGCTGCTTGCCCAGGGCCTTGGCTTCGGCCTTGGTGTGGGCAGCAACCAGCAGGTAGCGGTGCGCTTCACCGAACACATTGGGTTCGTAACCGCCGAGGTTGATGAAATACAGGCGCAGAGCGCCGCGGGTGGGTGCGTCCGGGCGCAGTTCGATGCGCTGGCCGTCTACGCCGTGCACCTCCAACCACGAGTCGATGTGCAAGCCTTGCGGGCTGCCGAACCAGGCCTGGCGCAGCTGTGGGTAGGCTTGTTCGAAGGTGTCGGCCTGGGCGAACACCACGTCGTGGACTTCAATTTTGGCGTCGGGGTGGCGGCCGCCGAGCATGACGACGTAAAGCATGGGCGGTCCTTTGCAGGGTTGATCTAAGCGTGCGGTATTAGGGCAGGTGCTCTACCAGAAAGTCCACAAAAACCCGCACCCGCGCGGGCATCGCCGGGCCACCGACGAATACGGCATGGATCGGTTCGCGGTCGTCAGGGTTGAACGCCTCCAGCAGCGGTACAAGCCGCCCGCTGGCCAGGTCATCGACCACGGTAAAGGTGCCGATTCGCGCTATGCCAGCACCCAGCCTGGCCAGTTGCGCCAACGCTTCGCCGCTGCTGCATTCGATATTCCCCGCCACCTTCAATGAGAAGGTTTGCCCGTCGCGGCGAAACGGCCAGTCGGGCGTGGCGCGGCGGAAGTTGAAACGCAGGCAGTTGTGCCGGGCCAGGTCTTCGGGTTCAAGCGGGGTCCCGCAGCGCTGCAGGTATTCAGGCGAGGCGACTACCACCTGACCGGTTTCGCCAATGGCACGGGCGCTCAACGAGCTGTCCGGCAGTTGCCCGAAGCGCAGCGCCACGTCGGCCTGGCCGCCGAGAATATCGGCCACTTCGTCACTGAGGGCCAGGTCGACCAGCACCTGCGGGTAGCGCGCGCTAAAGGCTGCCAGCAGCGGCACGACGGTCAGCCGGGCGTGGCCCAGCGCTGCGCTGACCCGCAAGCGCCCGCGTGGCACGCCTTGGTCGGTGATGGCTTCTTCGATTTCCAGCATGTCTGCCAGTACCCGCCGTGCACCGCGCAGGTATGCCTCACCTTCGGGTGTGAGAGTGAGCGCCCGGGTGGTACGCAGCAACAGGCGGGTGCCCAGGCGCTGTTCGGTGCGGGCGAGGATGCGGCTGACCGCCGAGGGCGTCAGGCCCAGGGCACGGGCGGCAGCGGACAAGCTGCCCTCGTGCGCCACCCTGGCAAAAATCTCCATCTCTCCTGATCTGCCACTGAAGTCCATTTGTGCCTCACAAGCAAAAGAGGTTCGCAAAAATACAGTCTAGTGTGCTTTGGCAATGGATCGTAGCATTTGCGGCATAGATAAGGAGCTTGCCATGCGTATCAATCCACCTCTAGTCGCACTCGCCATCGGTGCCTTCGGCATCGGTGTCACCGAGTTCGCCCCCATGGGCATGTTGCCCAGTATCGCCACCGACCTTGGCGTTTCCATTCCTGCTGCCGGGCTGTTGGTCAGTGCCTATGCCATCGGCGTGCTGATCGGCGCGCCGCTGATGACACTGGCCACGGTGAAGATCCCGCGCCGTTACCTGTTGATCGGTCTGATGGCCATTTTCACCCTGGGTAACCTGATGTCGGCCCTGGCCAGCGACTACACCAGCCTGCTGGTGGCCCGTGTGGTCACCTCGCTCAACCACGGCGCTTTCTTTGGCATCGGCTCGATCGTCGCGGCCAGTGTGGTGCCGCCCGAAAAGCGTGCTGGGGCTGTTGCTGCAATGTTCATGGGTTTGACCCTGGCCACCATTGGCGGGGTGCCGTTGGCTACCTGGTTTGGTGAAATGCTGGGTTGGCGCACGGCGTTCTGGGGTATTGCCGGGCTTGGCCTGGTGGCGATGACCACACTCTGGTACGCGTTGCCCAATGTGGCGTCGCCCAAGGGCGAAGGGGCCATGGCCGAAATCCGTGTGCTGGGCCGCGGGCCGGTGCTGGCGGCGCTGCTGCTGACCGTGGTGGGTTCCAGTGCGATGTTCACGGTGTTCACCTACATTGCGCCGATCCTGCAGAGCGAGGCGGCGGCGTCCACCACCTTCGTGACGGCCATGCTGGTGCTGTTCGGGGTCGGCCTGACCTTGGGCAACGTATGGGGCGGCAAGGCGGCGGACCGCTCGATCGATCGCACCCTGATCCTGTCGTTGGCCGTGCTGATTGCCGTGCTGCTGGTGTTCCCGCTGGTACTGGACTGGCCGCTGCCGACGGCCCTGGCGATCCTGGTCTGGGGCGCGGCGAGCTTTGCCCTGGTGCCGCCACTGCAGATGCGGGTGATGGAAGCGGCCAAGGATGCGCCCAACCTGGCCTCGGCGGTGAACATTGGCGCGTTCAACCTGGGTAATGCGATTGGCGCGGCACTGGGTGGCGCGGTGATCAATGCAGGGCTGGGTTACCCGGCGATTGCCCTGGCGGGCGCAGCGATGGCGGTGCTGGGGTTGGTGATGGTGCTGCTGTTTGCCTGGCGTGGGCGGGTGGTGGCTGCTGGGGAGCAGGTTGCGGTTTAACTAACCGAGATCGCCTGGGGCGGATAGCGCCCCAGGCGCTGCCAAAATGCTTACCGAATAGTTAGCACCTTGTGCTAGTACTTCGGCAAACTTCTTCCGTAGCCGGTGCGCTGCGCGACTCAAGGTCGATTTCCGCTGGCCATGCAACCTTCGGCGCTAGGCAATGCATATGGCTCAGGCCATCATCATCGTTCCAGTCACGGGGTGGGTGGACGAACTTCGGCAGGGCTTCGGCGCCTTGTTGCATGAACAACCGAGCGATGGCCCAGTAGGTCTCGCCGTGGTAGAGGTCATGGGTGAAGAACACACGGTCGATGACTTCGTCGGTTTCGGGGTTGCGAACCGACAGCATGACGTTTTCGATCAGACCACCGTGACCAGGGGCATAGACGCGGTAGACCTCGGCGGTTACGTCGTCCCAGTTGTAGGTGACGGGTTTGACGCCCCAGCGTTTGCTGCTGAAAATTAAGATGCGGTCGAACCTGTACTGGTAAAAATAAACTTTCCGACGTAAGCGATTGAAGCGAACCGGCTCATCTCTAGGTAGCACAGCGTCCAGTTTTAAGTAAGGGATCACAACCCATGCCACAACGGGGGGGCTGAGCAGCAAAGCTGTATTCATCAACCAATCACCTTGCCAGCCATTCGCAATGAAACTCCAATATAAAAATAGTGCCATTACAAAGCAAAACAGCAGGGTGATTCCCCCTATCAGCACGCCTATACCACGCAGGCTTACCGTACATCTTGATAACTCTAGGTAAACATCATCGAAGTGGTTGGGAGGGGGCTTTATACTCCCCGCGTCACACCTAAGAACCGGATCCCGATCCACTTCAGGCAGATCATGGCTCCAGCCTATTGCGCGCCTACACAGCACTTTGCTTTTGCACTTCATTCGCTCACCTCTAGAACGGAATTTTCTAGAAGAGCATTAGGTATGTCTCGATCAGGCCAGTACACCACGCGCAGTGTTGCTGCTATTATGCTATGTCTTCCAATGACCTGCATAAGTTCGATTACACCGCTATTTTCAAATTGGGAGATACTGCTATCGCCTGCATAGGCATGGTGCTTTTTTGCAGTATAAAATCGGGTGTGTAGTCTGGAAAACGTGCGGGCACATACCCAGAGAATTTCGCAGCTTGAGCCAGGGCTTTCAAATCCGTAGCGTTATGCTCGCCCGACGCAATCACTTCTCCGCCGTCAAAATCAGGAAATGACCCATCGCCATCGCGGTGTGCCGTCAAGCTCCAGAAGTATGCTGAGCGCGTCTCATTGTATCGAGGGAAAATTATTTGAAATTTTATTTTCCACTCTATAGTCAGGTTAATTAATCCTCCTAGTTTTGGTGTAGCTTGATTATTTGCCAAGGTTGATTCAAAATTTAGTTTTGCGTGAAGTCCCAGCGTGGCAGCATTGAGCTCAGCAAACGCTAGGTCTGCCCACTCAGGAGCACTCCAATGTATAGGCGGGGTTTCATTAGCTTTCCCAAAACAGCACCTTCTCGCCCAGCGCTCAAAACTACTAGACTCATTTTTCTCCGCACGTTTGCTTAGTGAATATGCAATGAGCGTCAAGATAATGGCCGTACCTAATGGTCCTATCAGATAAGGCTGTGCGACTGCCAGGGCAAACACTCCAGCGCCAGCGCCATAGAACAAGCCAGCCGCGGTATGTTGCCTGGTAGCTAAAACGTCGCCCGACGCAGAAGTACGTTTGGTTGCAGAAACCGCTTGCGCACCATCAAAAACGCCGGCCACAGCACTTAGCAAAGCACCAAACCTTATCAGTGTTTTTCCAGTGGCTACAGTGCTTGCTGCCCAAGGCGTCTTAATGAAGCCGGCACTGGATCTCATGAAGAGCCCGATCAGCTCAATGTGCCCACCCAATACCCCCAATAGCGATCCCTGTAATGCCAACTTGGCCTCATGCGCCTTCGGCCCAATCTCCGCTTCCGCTTTTTCCTGATTTCTGGTCAGGCTGTCATGCTGTAGATAGAGTCCACCTACCGCCAGCAGCAACTCCCAACTCCCCGCCACACCTCGCAAGCCGCCAAAGCCGGCCCGCACCAGCTTCGCCGCCTGCTGCGAAGTGATCCTCATCCCCTGCAACACCTTGCGTGCATTCGCCTCCAGCGTCCCCGCCGCCACCGAAATATCCACCAAGGCTATCTGTGCCGCGCTGCTGGCCTGAGTCACCTTCATATTGGCCTCTTCAAGCAACCGGCCACGCACCTCTTCAGCCGTGCCTTCGACCCACACCGTCACGCTGATCATGGTGTTGGTGAACCGTGGGTCGAGCACCGCCAGGCTCATCAACCCGTGCTGGATGATCGGCCGCACCTTGCGGAACGCCTTCATCGAGCCAAATTCGAAGTCATCGATGTTGCGATGCATCCGGTCCCGTGCCTCGGCGATGGAGGCATTGGCCTTGTGCTGCAACTCGCGCAAGTGGGCACTCTGCAAGGCGTAGTACTCGCCTAGCTTCATCTTCACTTCCAGCTCGATCAGGTGCACGCCGTTGTAGAGGAACTGCGTCGCGCTGTTCAGGTGCCGCACCGCGTTGTGAATGCCAGGTCGCAAGTTGGGCGCCAAGCGCTGGCTGGCCGTGTTGAGCGCGCTCTGCGTTTCGGCGATGGCCTGTTTGAGGGTGTTGCGCATGCGCAGGCCCGCGTCGTCGCTGGCGATGATCTTGCTCAGGATGCCGTACAGCTTGTCGCTGTCATTCCAGTTGATGGCTTCGGCAGTGGTAAAACTGGGCAGCAGCCCAGCCAGCAATGCGCGGTAAGGAGGACTGTCGGGATCCTGCAGCCATTTCAGCCAGAGCGTTTCGCTGGTGCCGGCCGCAGGCACCGTACCGGGCACCACAGCTTCAGTAACACCGCCGCCCAGGCACAACGCCATGGTCTTGGCATACGCCACGCCAGACTCACGATGATCACCGTCGTAATCGTACTGCTCGGCCACCTTGAACATGGGCGTGTCGAACAGTGCGGCATACGCACGGGCGTCCTTGTCGATGTAGCGCTGGAACTCGGCTTCCTGCTGGTCGTACTCTGCCTGGAACGCCGCCCGTTGCGGCTCGTGGTAGCGCTCTTCAAGCCTCTCGTCACTTTCCGACTGTGCACGTTCGACCAGGCGCTGACGCTCCACTGCCGGGTCGACAAAAACCGGTGGTCCATCGCCAGTCATCGGCTCTAGCGACGGTACTTTTTGCGCCGCCCACTCCCGGTGCGTGGCGCGGATGATCTGCAGAATCTGCGAAGTCTGCAGTTGATACGCCCGCATGGGCTCTTCGCGCCAGACCTGGCGCTTCACCACCCAGCTCAACCGCTGATGGTTGTACTCCTGAATCAAGCCAACGGTGTCGTCGAGCACCACCGCCAGCACGCCGTTCTCCAGCTTGTGCCGGTTCATCGCATTGACCAGATACCCCTTCAGGGCGAACCGGCGCAGCCAGCGGCTGTGGAAGCCATGTGCACTGTCGAACGGCGAAGACCCATGCTGGGCGTACTCGAACACCTCCTTGTCGATGCGCAGGTTGTCGGGCGTCATGGCGATGCCCAGCAATTCAGGGTTGTTGCGCGCCTGGATCAAATCCAGCCCTTCAAAACGCTGCGCAGGCGCCGTGCCCCGCTTGTAGGCATTCAACACCCGCACCGGCCAGGGGTCGCTGGAAAAGGCCAGCCAGGCGCTGCCATAGCGGTCGGTATCGATGTTCAGGAAAGATGAGGGAATGTCGTGGTTTTCATTCGCGCACTTTTCGGGCAGTGACGCGGGTGGGCCGTCTGAGGGTTCGTAGGGGTTGAAACGGCGCAGGTGGCCCTGCTCGCTGACCTCGTAGGCATGCCAGACCTGTTGATCCAGCAGCACGTACAGGTAGCCCATGCGCAAGGTGCGCAGGCCCATTTTCGTCGAGACATGCAGGCTACCCGCCACGGTGGTGACGCAACCTGGGCGCGCATCCGGCACCAGGGCGCGGCGCAGTGGCAGGATCGGCAGGCCTTGCCGTTCGCAGGACATGCACTGATCGTGCGGCAGCCCGGCTTCGGCGATCGCAATGGCGATACTTTGGCTGATTGTCAAAAGCGACCTCGCTTGGGAAGGAACCTTGATGGCCCCTGAACCCTAACGAGGAATCGCTTGCCGGAGGTTTAGTGGGTTTCCTAAAGGTTTGTAGGAAACGTCTTAAATGAGCTATTCGACGAAAACACAACTGTCGACTTGCAGGCTCTTAAGACATGCGCCGCTTCTCGAAGCGTACATCCCGCTCATCAACCGCCCCGGTACACACCCACCCCGACCGCCGATAGAAGTCGTTGGCACGGACAGCCTCATCGCCATCTGTGGTCAGGTGAATTACGTGATGTCGTTCGAACAGTGCCTTCTCGGCCTGTTGCAGCAACATCCGCCCCAGCCCCTTGCCTTCATGCCCTGGCCGCACGAACAGGGCGAACAGCTCGCCTTGCTCCCGGTCGACCATGGCAAACCCGACAGCTTCCTGCTGCCATTGGGCAATCCACACGCAGGGGCCGTTGCCGATGGCTTCGGCAAGTACCTGAGCGGTTATACCCAGCTCATGCAGTTGTTCGCGCGACAGGTGGTTCTGCGTCACGCTGGTACGGATGTCGAACAACACTTCGATGTCATCGGGTGTTGCCAGGCGTAAGGTTGCGACCATCGATAAACTTCCTTGCTGGGTTACGGCGTACCATTGCGGCCATGCAGGTGATAGGCCGGGCGCTCGCTCAGGCGTTCGTAGTAGTCGCGCACCGCTGGCAAGTGCGGGTGTTCGAATGGCGTTTCGAACCAGCGATTGACCGAGAGGCCGATAGGGATATCGGCCAGGGTGAACTGGCTGCCGGCCACATAGGCGCCGGTGCTGGCCAACTGGCGGTCGAGGATGTGCATGTAGCGCGACCATTCTGCGCAACCGGCCGCAAGCGCTTGCGGGTCCTGATGGGCGGGCGAATGCCTGACCAGCGACATGAATGCGTAGCTCCAGGAGCGGTTCAGGTCCGAGGCTTGCCAGTCGATCCACTGGTCGATCCTGGCCCGTGCCTGCGCCTCGCTTGGGTAGAACGCGGTGGCGCCGTAGCGGTTGGCCAGGTAGCGGATGATGCTGTTGGACTCCCACAGGGTGAAGTCGCCATCCTGCAGCACCGGAATCATGGCGTTGGGGTTCAGGGCAAGGAACTCGGCGCTGTCGGTGGGCTGGAAGCCCGCCCCCCAGTCCTCGCGCTCGAACGCGACCTCGAACTCGGCACAGGCCCACAAGACTTTTCGCACGTTGATGGAAGAGGCTCTGCCCAGTATCCGTAGCATGGTGTTCGTCCTTGTGTAGGGGACGTTGATCGTCCGCCACTGCCGAGGGCGGGTCAAGGGGCTGATCAGCGGCAGAGCCCTCTGGTCTCGCACCGCCAGGCTTGCCTGGGGGGCTTGAACTTGGCACCCTTGGGCGGTTTGAATCGTCTGTAACACGTCAGAAGGAAGTGTGCATTGAGCTGGGACAAGGTGGGGAAGCTTCTCGTCGCCGTGCTGATTGGCCTGATGGTCCTGTTGGCCGCCTACGCGTTGCTCAGGGGCAACCCGCGCCTGGAGGCGTCACTGACCTATGCCTACCTCACTTACCCCAGCCAGTTCAGCGAGCGTATCAGCAAGGCCAGCGAGCAGCTCAAGTACGAACAGTTGCAGGGGCGTATCAACAACATCGAGCAGGGCGAGCTGAGCCATGATCAGGTCGAGCGGTTGATCGAAATGGCCCAGGCGCCTTATGCCCAGTTGTTCGCCAAGCCATTCGAGGCGGGGCTGGTTGACCATCGTACAGGCTTGCTCATCGAGCTGCGCAACAGTGGTGACGCACAGGTGCGCCAGGTGAAGATCCGCCTGCCAGCCAAGGGCCTGGTGCAGGTGCGCGATGCTGCCGGCAACGACACGCTGCTGGAAACCGCCACCGCGCAGGTGGATATCCCGAGCATAGAGCCAGGCGGCACGTGCAAGGTGTGGGTGTATTTCGACGCGGACTATTCGCAGATCCGCCAGGGCGGGGTCAGCATCAGCCACGCCGACGGTGTAGCCAATGTGCAGGTGTACCATGAGGTGATCGGTTTTCCGGCCACGGTGGCTCGCTACAGCCGCGAGTTGATGGTGCTGCTGGGCGTGCTGGCGGTCTGCGTGCTGGGGCTGAGCTATGCCTGCCTGGCACGACGTAATCCGCGGTAAACGCCTCACCTGTAGGAGCAGCCTTGTGCTGCGAAGGGGCCGGTACGGACGATACATATGCTTCGCCTGGACCGGCCACTTCGCAGCACAAGGCTGCTCCTACAAGCAGTTGTGCAGGCTGCCAGAATCGGTGAGCCACACTGCGTCCCAGTGTGGGTAGTCGCCAATCTGTGCTACGAGGCCTGCTCGCAAAGGGTTGGCAATGAGGTATCGGGCCACCTTTCGCGTGTCGTCCTCCCTACGCAGTGCTCGGTCATGATAGCCGCGCTGCCAGACCTGACCTCGGCAAAGATTCGCTTTGCACAATGCCGTGCCTGAGCGCGATTTGAACTGCCGCATCAGGCTGCTCAAGGTGATGGCACGCAACTCTATCAACCAATGCAAGTGATCAGGCATCACCACCCAGGCAAGTGAGCGGCAGTCGCCGAGGCGTTCCGAGTGCCTCAACGCTCTGATGACCAGGCGTGCTGCGCGCAGCTCCTGAAACAGTGGTGTGCGTTGGTGGGTAACCGTGGTCAGCAAGTACAACCTGCCAGGCTCGGAAAAGCGCCCTCGACGTAAAAGGTTTGACTCGGCTCGTTCCATGTTCTGTTCCTCGCATCCCTCCGATGTGAAGACCAACAATAGAGGCCGCAACCGCTACTGGCGCTGGTAGATCATTACCCGGTTTTACAGCCATACGCTGCTCCTACATAAAAATGCGGGCATGTGTGTACCGCAATCAAAGGTTATTTGCTGCAAACTCAACGTTTCTGCGCTGATGACCCTCTATAGTGCTCGGCATTACAAGACCCATATCGAGCCTGCCTGATGATTCCCTCCCTGGACTCCATTTTTTCTCGCCTGCGCCTACGTCAGTTGCGCCTGCTGATCGAGCTGGACCGCTGTGGTTCGTTGCACAAGGCGGCCGAAGCCATGGCCATTTCCCAGCCCGGGGCGACCAAGGCTTTGCGCGAAGTGGAGGAAGTGCTGGGCGTACCGTTGTTCCAGCGGTTGCCCAGCGGCCTGGTGGCCAATGACGTGGGCCGTTGTGTGGTGCGCTATGCGCGACTGATCCACAGCGACCTGGGGCATTTGCGCGAAGAGGTGTTGGGCATCGTACAAGGCCAGGGTGGGCGGCTATCGGTGGGCAGCATCATGGGCGCCATGCCGACGCTGGTCCGCGCCCTGGGGCACCTGCGCCGCAAGCAGCCGCAGCTGGCAGTGGAGATTGCCGAGAACACCAGCGCCAACCTGCTCGCTCAACTGGACGAGGGCCGCCTCGACCTGGCCATCTGTCGACCGGGCCTGGGCCGCAACGCCGCGGAATATACCTTCGTAGAGCTGGCCCATGAGCCGCTGGCGGTGGTCGCGCACCCGCGGCACCCGCTGGCCGGGGCGACGGCGTTGGCGATCGGCGACCTGAGCCCATACCGTTGGGTTGTCTACCCGGCCAACATGCCCATGCGCCAGGCGCTGGAGCGCGAGTTGAGCGAGGCGGGGGTGGAGCTGCCGCGCTATCCGCTGGAAACCTATTCCACCTTCGCCATCTTCATGCTGCTGGAAGATGACCCGACGTTGGTGGCGGTCATTCCCCGCGCAGTGGCAGCCTTTGCCGAGCAGCGCGGGTTGCTGGTGTCGCTGGCCGTGCAGCTACGGGCGTTGAACGAGCCGTTCGGCATCGTGCACCGGGTTGCGGCGCCGCTCTCACCCGCGGCGCGATTGCTGGTAGAGCAATTGACGGCCGGCTGATGTGCGATGGCGTCCGCCCCCGTCGTTGAAACGCTGCCGGGGATAAGCGATGGTTATTGGTAGATCAGCTCTTTTCATTATCGGCAGCCCTGGCCTGCGTTCTAGATTGTTCCGCCACGGCCTGCCCGTAACCCTGTAACTGCATTACATCTAGGAGCAACCCAATGGATCTAGGTATCACCGGCCGCTGGGCCATCGTTTGCGCGGCCAGCCAGGGCCTGGGCAAAGGCTGCGCCGAGGCGCTGAGCAAAGATGGCGTCAACCTGGTCATCAATGCCCGCACCCAGGCCACCTTGGAGCAGACCGCCAGTGAGTTGCGCGCGGCGTATCCGGGTATCGAGGTGCGCACCGTGGTGGGTGATGTTGCCGATGCCGAGGTGCGCCAGGCGCTTTTGGCAGCCTGCCCGCAGGTCGACATCCTGGTCAACAATGCGGGTGGCCCACCGCCGGGGGACTTCCGTGACTGGGGACGTGAAGAATGGCTAAAGGCGTTGGACGCCAACATGCTCACCCCCATCGAACTGATCAAGGCGGTGGTGGATGGCATGGCCGAGCGCGGTTTCGGCCGGGTGGTGAATATCACCTCCGGCGCGGTAAAGGCGCCGATCGATATTTTGGGCCTGTCCAATGGCGCCCGCAGTGGCCTGACCGGCTTCATTGCCGGCCTGGCCCGGCAACAGCGCCTGGCGGGCCGCAACGTGACTCTGAACAACCTGTTGCCTGGAGCGTTCGATACGGCACGCTTGCAAAAGACCTTGACGGCGGCGGGTGGTGATGTGCAGGCCACTGCCCAAGCCCGGCGCAAGGCCATTCCAGCGGCGCGCTTTGGCGATGCCGGGGAGTTCGGCGCCTATTGCGCGTTTCTGTGCAGCGCGCATGCCGGGTACATCACCGGGCAGAATCTGCTGATCGATGGCGGGGCCTATCCGGGCACCTTCTGACGCCCCGAACGCTGTAGCGTGTAGGAGCAGCCTTGCGCTGCGAAGAGGGCGGTAGGCCTGGGCGCTGTCTGTCAGGCATACCGGCCTCTTCGCAGCGCAAGGCTGCTCCTACTGGTCAGTGAATTGCCACCGGGTTGATGTTTACCTGGGTCGAACCCTTGTACAGCGGCTGCCCGAGCACGAACAGGAATTCGAACGCCTTGTCTTTCACCAGCGCGCGCGTGTCGATCAGTTCGAGGTTGTAGATACCACGCTTGGCCAGCATGAACTGGTTGACCGGGAACTCTTCACCGGTCGGGTTAGGGTACACCTCGGAGGCCCAGGTATCGCCACCGAAGGCGACGATGCCCTGGTCCGCCAGCCATTGGGCAGCCGGCAGGTCGATGCCCGGTTCGGTGGCGAGGAACTGTTGGTTGTCCTTGCCGATCAGCTCCAGCCATCCGGTGTTGAACAGCACCACATCACCCTTGCGCAGGGTAATGCCTTGCTGGTTCAGTACCGCCTGGATGTCGGCAACGGTAAATGCGGTTCCGCCCGGTACGATGGCCTTGCCGTAGTAGGCCGTCATATCCAGCACCACGCCACGGGTGACCATTGGCGGGACTTTCTCCACGCCTAGCTTGGTCACGCCTTCGACGGTGACGAAATCGGCAGCCTTGTTGCCGTTGTAGTAGACGTTATCGATGCCGATGTGCCCGATGCCGTTGAGCTGGGTGCCAACGCCAGTCCAGCCGTTGACCAGCTCATCGTTGAAGCTGAACTTGTTGCGGCCCAGGGTCTGGCCAGCCTGTTCACCAGGTTGGATGTTGTACAGGTGGAAGCTGCGGTGGCGGAACGCTGGCAAGTCCTTGCTCACCGGTACTGCCAAGGGGTAGGTCTTGCCGGTCTTGACCAGACCGACTGCCTGTTTGACCACATCCGGGGTGAGCAGGTTGGCGGCGCCAATTTCATCCTGCTTGCCGTACGGCGAGTTCTGCCAGTCGGCGGCGAGGGCGGCCTGGGCAGTGGTCGCCAGGGCGACGGCCAGCAGCAGGGGCTTGAAGCGTTTCATCGTGTACTCCTGAAAGCGTTGCGTTGTCAGGAGCGAATTCTGCGCAGGGCCGGCACCGGGAAAAAGCGCTCGGCAGGACAATGACATTTGCCTGCTGATCAACAACCGCCGTCATGCAGCGCCAGGCTCTGGCGCAGTTGTTCCAGCATGGCCACGCGCAACGCCTGCGGGGCCTGCACGCAGATCGAACCGGCTTGGGAAAGCAGCCAACCCATCAGCGTACGGTTGTCGTCGACGGTGGCCGCCAGCGTGGCGCCGCCACTCGCTTGCGGCGTCAGTTGCATGTCTGGGGACAGGGGGGACGCTTCCAGCGAGCGAGCCAGTGTGTCGTCCACCCAGGCATGCAGTACAACCTGTGCCGGGGGCGTCAGTGCGTCAGGTTGCAACTGCTGCGCTTGGCCCAGGCTCAGGTTCGGTTGCCAGTACCAACCGTAAGGCATGCCTTTGCTGTTGCACTGCAGTGGGAACAACGCGGCGAGCTCGACCAGGTCGCGCTCGACGGTGCGCTTGCTAGTGGTATGGCCCACGGTTGTCAGGGCGGCCTGCAACTGAGTGGAGCTCATACCCGGGTGGCGGCCTGGCAGCAATTTGAGCAATTGCCACTGACGGGCGATGGTGTGGCGGGTAGGGTGGCTGGGCAAAGGGTTCGTCCTTGAAGGCAGGCACCGAGCCTGCCTGGGTAATGGCGTTTAGCTATTGCCCAGCATACCCTGTCGTAGAATGGGATCCAAGTTTCGCGGATGCCCTTCAACCCAGGCGGGCCACCCATTTGCCCGTGCCTTGGCCCTCTTTTAATTGCTGCAATGCCTCGGGCAACGTGGCGAAGGCAAACTCACGGCGTTGTGGCGCGATCAGGCTGCCATCGGCTATCGCCTGCAGCAATTGTTCACCGGCCACGCGCAGGGCCTGACGATCTGCCAAGCGGCCGTGGGCGTGAATGCTATTCAGCGCCACTTCATGCAGTGAAATGGCGGTGCTGAAGGCAGCGGTCGGCGCGCTTTCCTGGCGGTCCTGGATGCACACCAGGTGCCCGTTGTAGCCAAGCAGGTGGGCAAGGCCGCCTGCGTGGGCGCCGCTGACGGTATCGAACAACGCATGCAGCGGGCGCTCGCCCAGGGCAGCCTGCAGTTGCTGTTGCCAGCCGGTATCGCGGTAGTCGAACACGCCGCTCGCGCCAAGCGCCTTGAGTGTCGCGTGGTGGCGCTGCCCGGCAGTGGCCCAGACACGCAGGCCACGTTGCGCGGCCAGCTGTGCCAGGTAGAACCCCACTGCACCACCTGCACCGATCACCAGTACATCGCGGCTGGCGCCTGCGGGAATTTTGGCCAGGGCCTGCCAGGCCGTCAGGGCGGGGCAGGGCACAGCGGCCGCTGCGCTGTCGCTGAGTGCACTGGGGATGTGCATCACCAGGCTGGCATCGAGCAGGCAGTGCTCGGCAAAACTGCCGTCGCGGGCCAGCGCCTGGTGGTAGGCCACGCGGCTGCCCAGGGGCAGGTCGACGCCTGCGCCCGCAGCGACTACTACGCCTGCGCCATCCACGCCTGGGACGGTGCCTTGCTGCCAGGCTGGATGCCCCCACTCGCAGATTTTCCAGTCCACCGGGTTGAGGGCAATGGCGCGGTTGGCCACCAGCACGTCGCCGGGGCCGGGTTGCGGCAGAGGTTTGCGCAGCAGTTGCAGGCCGTTCAGGCCGGCGCTCGGGGTCCAGGCCCAGGCTTGATGATCGGTTGGCATGGTGCGGGTCCTTGTGAGACGGGTGTGGCTGGCAGGCTAGCGGAGATGGAGCGGGGGAAACAGGCAGGGGCAGGACAAGGTCTTTTGACTGTGGGGCAAAAGCCGTGCCTCGATTGCGCCACAGCCTGTAGGAGCAGCCTTGTGCTGCGAAGAGGCCATTACAGGTGAAGAAATCCTGTTGGGCTCTTCGCAGCACAAGGCTGCTCCTACAAGGGATGAAGTTGTCTGCTCAGCCCAGGGTTTTCGCCAAGGCTTGCAGGCCACCTTCATAGATACCTTTGAACAGCGCTTGGGCTTCGGCATCACTGACACCGGCCGGGGTGAACTCGCCGAACCACTCCACCACGCTGCCTTGGCCGTCGGCCTTGACCCGCAGGGTCGACAGGTAGTCGGTCACCGGAAACGGGCTGCTCAGGATCTTGTAGCTGTAGCTGCGTGCGTTGTCGTCGAAGGCTGTAAGGCGCTCGACGATGCTGTTGCCATCCGGGTCTTTCAGCGAGCGCACACGGCCACCCTCGCTGGAGATGCTTTCGGGGATGAACGGCAGCCAGTCCGGCAGGCTGTCGAAACCGCCGATCAATGCCCAGACGTGTTCGGGGCTGTGTTGGGTCTGCAGGGAAGCGTAGGCAGTTGTCATAAGGTAATGCTCCAGTTGATTTCAGATAGCAAGGCTGTCGACCACACCGCCGTCGACCCGCAGGGCCGCGCCGGTGGTGGCGGAGGAGTAAGGGGAGGCGAGGTACACCGCCAGGTGGGCGACCTCGTCGACATCGGCGGCGCGCTGAATGATCGAGCTCGGCCGTGCGGTACGTACGAAGTTGTCGGCCTCTTCACGAATGCTGCGCCCGGAGGCCTGGGCCGCATCGGCTACCAGCGCGGCCACGCCATCGGTCAGGGTCGGGCCGGGCAGAATCGAGTTCACGGTAACCCCGGTACCGGCCAGGCGCTTGGCCAGGCCATGGGAAACGGCCAAGTTGGCGGCCTTGGTAACGCCGTAGTTGATCATGTCGGCAGGGATGGCGATGCCCGATTCAGAGGAAACGAACAGGATCCGCCCCCAGCCTTTCTCGACCATCCCCGGTGCATAGTGGCGGGCCAGGCGCACGCCGCTCAACACGTTGGTGTCGTAGAAGCGCATCCACTCACTGTCGGCCACGTCGAAAAAGTCGACGTCGTCATAGATGCCCAGGTTGTTGACCAGGATGTCGGCCCGTGGGTGGGCGGCAATCAGAGTGTCTGCACCCGCGGCGGTGCCCAGGTCGGCGACAACGCCGTGGATCTGGCCTTGGCCGCCTTGTTGGCGCAGTTCGGCCAGGGCGGCATCCAGCGATTTCTGGCTGCGGCCGGCAATGACTACGTCGGCGTTGGCGCGGGCCAGGCCGCGGGCGATGGCTAGACCAATACCGCCGGTCGAGCCGCTGATGATGGCGGTGCGCCCGCCGAGGTCGATGTTCATGGAGTGGCTCCTGTGGGTGAGTTGTATCGATGAGAGCCATCCTAGTAAAGCGTGTTAAGACTGTAAAAGACGTAATTCGTCTGAGTTCAGACCTCTACTGACTTGTTCGCCAATGCCAGCACGCGTTCGCGGAAAATGCTCACGATCGGCCGCAGGTCGACCTGGTGCCAGGCGGCCCACAACTGCACGCTGGGTTGGAACCAGTCCAACTGACGCAAAACCACGGTCGGCCCGGCGCTGGCCGACAGGCTGCCTTGCACCATGGCCAGGCCCAGGCCCGCGGACACCAGGCCGAGCACGCTCAATGGGTCGGTCGCTTCAAGCGACAAGCGCGGGGTAAAACCGGCATCGCCGCAGCGGGCGATGAAGTCGTCGCGCTTGTTCACTTGGTCGGGCTGGCCCCCGGTGATGATCCACTCCTGCTCGTGCAGGTCGGCCGGGCATAGGTCGGCCTTGCTGGCCAAAGGGTGCGACGCCGGGATGGCCAGCAGCATTGGGTCATCCAGCACTGGCTGCGCACGCAAGTCGGGGTCGTTCTTCGGCGGCGGCTCGCACACCAGGGCAATGTCCAGGCTGCGCTGGCGCAAGCCTTCGAACTGCTCGCCGGGGGTCATGTTGTACAGCGCAATGTGAATGTTCGGGCGTTCGCCACGAATGGCCCGCACTGCGCCAGGCAGCACACCGGCATGGATGGCGTGGTTGACGTAGCCGATGCACAAGCCGCCTTCCTCGCCACGGCCCAGGCGCTTGCCCAGCGACTCCAGGCGCTCGGCATGCTTGAGCAGGCCACGCGCCTCGGCGAGGAAGGTGCGCCCGTCGTTGGTCAGGAACAGGCGCTGGTTGCGCCGTTCGAACAGGGCCAGGCCAAGGTTGTCCTCCAGCTGGGCGATTTGCCGGCTGAGGGGCGATTGGGAAATGTGCAACTGCTCGGCGGCTCGACCGACGTTCTCGCATTCGGCGACGGCCACGAAGTAGCGCAACTGACGTAGATCCTGCATGAGACCTCCAGGGACTTAACTGTGACGAATTATGACTTGGACGGTCTTGAGTTGGCCAGCCTAGGATGTGCTCACGTCGTCGGTTGATGACCTTACACACCCTTACTGGAGACATTCCATGAGCTTGAAAGACCTGATCGCCAACCCCCTGGGCTTTGGTACCGCGCCACTGGGCAACATGTTCCGCAACGTGCCAGATACCGAAGTGCAAGCCTCGGTGGACGCGGCCTGGAACAACGGCGTGCGCTACTTCGACACTGCGCCTTTCTACGGTGCCGGCCTGTCGGAAATCCGCCTTGGCAAGGCCCTGGCCCAGCGCCCGCGCCATGAATACGTGCTAAGCAGCAAGGTTGGCCGTGTCATCCTCGACGAACTGGAAGACCCGGCTGCCCGTGAGCTGGGCGAGAAGAGCGGCCTGTTCGAGCACGGCAACCGTAACCGCATCGTCAACGACTACAGCGCCGACGCCACCCTGCGCTCGATTGAGGACACCCTCAAGCGCATGGGTACCGACTACCTGGATATCGTCTGGATTCACGACATTGCCCAGGACTTCTATGGTGACGAATGGCTGAGCCAGTTCGAAATCGCTCGCACCGGAGCCTTCCGCGTGCTGACCCGCCTGCGTGAAGAAGGCGTGATCAAGGCCTGGGGCCTGGGTGTGAACCGCGTCGAGCCGATCGAGCTGACCCTGGATTTGGAAGAGGCACGCCCGGACGGCTTCCTGCTGGCTGGCCGCTACAGCCTGCTGGACCACGAACGTGCCTTGCAACGGGTGATGCCAGGTGCCTTGGCGCAAGGCCTGGGCATTGTCGTCGGCGGCCCGTACAACTCCGGTGTGATTGCCGGTGGTGAGCACTACGAGTACCAGAAGGCCAGCCCGCAAACCCGTGCCCGTGTCCAGCGCCTGAACGAAGTGGCGGCGCGCCATGGCGTGGACATCAAGGCTGCGGCACTGCAGTTCTCCCTGGCGCACCCAGCGGTGGCGGCGGTAATCCCTGGGGCGACCCGGCCGCAGCATGCCGACCAGGACCTGGCGGCGTTCAACGCGGTGATTCCGGCCGCGTTCTGGGCCGAGTTGCGTGAGCTGGGGCTGATTGCCCAGCATGCGCCGGTACCTGAAGCCTAAGCGAGAAAGGGGAGGGCTTTGCCCTCCTATCGCCGGTGGAGCCTGCTCAATTGAGACTTTGCTGCAGCGCCTCGATAAACACCTCTTCCGCCCGGCTGAAGCGCTGCTCCCTCCAGCCGTGGCTGTGCACGCCGGTTGAGGCTAAGGCCCGCTGTGGCGGTTTTCTCTTGCAGGGTGGCGACGGCCACGAGTAGCGCAACTAATGTAGATCCTGCATGAGACCTGCATGGCTTAAGCTCAACCAATTAGGATGCGAAAGGTATGGCTCTTAGTAGTACTTAAAGTACTATTGCGACTGGCCAAAATAACGTTTGTCCGTTCAGTAGCTGATCGGTCGCAAGCAAGATCATATTTTAGAGTTGTCTTAAGCGTTGGGCTTCAAAATAGGTGGGCGGAAAAGTATGGCCCACTAAGCTATGCGCAACAATTATTCTGGTGTCATTTTCAAATAGTAATTTTTTGTTGTGTTCTTGCTCAGCTTTAAGGTCAGGGTTGTTGATGCGAAGTTTAATGACTTCTCTTTTTGCTTCAAGGGTCCCCTGTAGTCCCCTTACTTGTTCGGCTTGCTCTGGCGTGGGCCGAAGTTTAGTTTGGTAGGGGAATGTGATGGTGTACTGGTCTTGTAAAGGGGTTGCAGTGTATTCAGGGGGTGGGTTGGTTGATGAATATTCGGGCAGATTCCCCGCGTTATCAGAAGAGCTGGTTGCTTCGAAGGGGGAAAGGTGGGTACGACGTCCTCTCATGCGACTAGTAAAACTTTCCCATGTGCTGTATATATTACTTCGTTGAATGCGTAACCAATCGATGGTGCGGGTATGAGGCCCAGGAGTCGTCGTTTGAAATTTCACCCTACCTGTCGGGTCGGTGAAATTGATCGGGTCGTTGGAGCAGTAAACATAGCCATTTATACCGCCCCGGCCGAAGGGGCTTAATTGATCGTAAGAGATAAAACGCATCTGTGTAGGGCTGTAAACTCTATGCCCAATGCCGAGAAAGTAATTGCCGGTTAGGTCGTCCTGCATTTCACCATTAAATTTACACTGCCTCTTCCTGTGGTTGGAGGGGATGTGGAAACCATACGGTGTATAGGCCAGTTGATGTAAAGTAATGGGGCCGCCTGACACTGAGCTATTGCTTTCAATGGATGAGCGCGTGCCGCTTGGATTAAGGTTCATTTTGGTTTTTCCGGAAGAAAAACTCAGCATGGCATGATTTGAAAAAAACCTACTGATAAAAATGATAGTTTCGCCTCAAAAAAGAGGCCTGGCGCGCTCTCGAGAAATACCCCGAGTGCATGGGGACAGGCATCACAAAAGGGGCAGCTATCTTGCACACACCTTGAAATTTTGCGCGACCGCCGTGGGAGCAGCGGTGACATGTTTACGAACGGTAGAGGGACCACAATATGGCTCCGAATTGAGGTCATTTGAAGAAGGCATACCGGTGTCCCTGGATGATCTATAAGCTCGAATTTCTGCCTTCGGCATTGAAGGGGTGGAGCAAGCAGGGCCACACAGTACGCGAGCAGATCAAAAAAGCTCGGCGAGCGTTTGCAATCGCAAAGGTACAGGCTGATGCGTTGCGCGATCTGTCGAACCATTACAAAATCAAGCTCAAGGCATCCGGTTATCGTCTCGTTTATCGAGTCGCGGATGAAGGTAACGTTGTGGTGGTTTCGGTTGGCAAGCGCGAACGTAGCGAGCTTTATCTAACTGCTCAAAAGCGCTAGGTGATCGCACGCTGCAGCGCCTCGATAAACACCTCTTCCGCCCGACTGAAGCGCTGCTCCCTGTTCCACAGCAGGTGAATATCCACATCGGCAATCCCTTCCTGCGGCGGCAGCTTCCACAGCAACCCCGCCTCGACATCCGCTGCCACCACATGCTCGGGCAGGCAGCCGATGCCAAAGCCGGCGATCACCAGCCGGCGCACTTCTTCAAGGCTTGGCGATGACGCCACGATCCGCCCGGCGAACCCTTGCTGGTCGCGGAAAATGGTCAGTGGCGACAACATGCCGCCAATCTGGTCGCTGGTGAAACTGACGAAATTCTCCCGCTGCAAGTCGCCTTCGGCCTGGCCGAACAGGGCATGGTGCTTGCCACAGAAAAACGCATAGCGCTGGCGCAGGAACAGCCGTTGCTCCAGCCGTGGCTGTGCACGCCGGTTGAGGCTAAGGCCCGCTGTGGCGGTTTTCTCCTGCAGGGCGGCGACGATGTCAGAGCTGCGCATCACGTCGATCTCCAGCTCCACCCGCGGGTGCTGGCGATGGAAGTCGGCAAGGAAGTCGTCGAAACGTTCACTGACGATGCGGCTGATCATCAACAGGCGCACCTTGCCTACCAGTTCGTCCGCCGGTTGCTGCAGCAAGCCGCCAATCTGCGACATCTGCCCATACACCTCGCCAGCCAGCTGGAACAGCTGTTCGCCCATTTCCGTCAGCACGAAACGCGGCCCGCGACGGACGATGAGCTGGCGGCCGAGCTGCTCTTCAAGGCGCTTGAGCGCCTGGCTCACGGCCGGCTGGGTGAGGTGCAGACGCGCGGCGGCGCGGCTGATGGACAGCTCCTGGCCGATGACCCGGAAGGTGCGCAGCAGGTTCCAGTCGAGGCGGTCGTTGAGCAGGCGGTCGGACATGGCGAGGCTCGATGATAAGCGTGGCTAATAGTGCAAATAATAAATAGAAAATTGACTAATCATAGCCCTGCACCGATAAATCGCAGGCATTGAGGCCCGCTGTTCGCTGTTGGCTTCTTCGCGGGCAAGCCCGCGAAAAAGCCAACGCGGCAGCAACAGGCCAAGCGCCATCAGAGCGCCACCGTGACCCCAGTAACTCCTGCCAGAACAACAAGCAAAGGAGCCCCCATGAAGCCCACCGCTTCCGCCCAGCCACGCCGTGCCGCCGCCGCCGCGTTCATCGGTACCATGATCGAGTGGTACGACTTCTACATTTACGCCACCGCCGCCGCCCTGGTGTTCGGTGCCTTGTTCTTCCCTTCCGATGACAGCCTGTTCAGCACCATGGCCGCGTTCGGCACCTTCGCCGTGGGGTTCTTCGCCCGGCCTTTGGGTGGCATCGTCTTCGGCCATGTGGGTGACCGTATCGGCCGCAAGAAGTCGCTGGTCATCACCCTGCTGATGATGGGCATCGTTACTGTCTGCATTGGCCTGCTGCCAACTTACGCGCAGATCGGCGCCACCGCGCCGGTGCTGTTGATCCTGCTGCGCATCGTCCAGGGCATCGCCGTGGGCGGTGAGTGGGGTGGGGCGGTGCTGATGGCCGGCGAGCATGCGCCCAAGGGCCGGCGCAACTTCTTCGCGTCGTTCGCTCAGCTGGGCAGCCCGGCGGGCCTGATTCTGTCGCTGCTGGCCTTTGGTGCGGTCACCCGCCTGCCTGAAGAGGCGCTGATGAGCTGGGGCTGGCGCGTGCCGTTCCTGGCCAGCGCGCTGTTGCTGCTGGTGGGCCTGGCGATTCGCCTGGGGGTGAATGAATCGCCCGAGTTCATCGCCAGCCGCGAGCAGGCGCAAAAGGCCCGACGCAAGGAGCAGGCGCCGGTCTTCGAAGTGCTGCGCACCGCCTGGCGCCCACTGTTGCTGTGCATCGGTGCCAACACCCTGGGCATCGCCGGGGTCTACTTCACCAACACCTTCATGATCAGCTACACCACCCAGCAGTTGCACCTGGAGCGCTCGCTGATACTTGAGTGCCTGTTCTTCGTGGCGATCATCCAGTTTTGCGTGCAACCGCTGGCTGCCTGGCTGTCGGAGAAGATCGGCGCTACGCGCTTCCTGGCCCTGGTCGCGTTGCTGGCGATGGCCTCGCCGTACCCGATGTTCGTGCTGGTCAGTTCGGGCCAGGGCCCGTTGATCGTGCTTGGCATCGCCCTGGCCGCAGCCTGCATGGCCTCCTTCTACGCGGTGATCGCCGGCTATGTCAGCGGCATGTTCGAAACCCGCGTGCGTTATACCGCCATTTCCCTGGCCTACCAGATCTGCGGTGCCATCGCCGGCGGCCTGACGCCGCTGATCGGCACCTGGTTGGCACACACCTTCAGCGGCCAATGGTGGCCGATGGCAGTGTTCTACACCCTGATCGCCACCCTTTCGCTGGTCTGCGTGCTTGCCCTGGCGCGCCAGTATGCCCGTAGCCAGCGCCTGGAACTGGCCTGATCGAACCGTTTCATTCTGGAGTACCCGCACATGTTGAAAAGCAATGGCGAACGCCTGTGGGCGAGCCTGATGGCCATGGCCGAAATCGGCGCCACCGCTCGTGGCGGCAGCTGCCGCCTGGCGCTCAGCGACGAGGACAAGGCTGGCCGTGAACTGTTCAGCCACTGGTGCCGTGAAGCTGGCCTGACGCTGACGGTGGATGCCATTGGCAACCTGTTCGCCCGCCGCTCAGGCAGTGACCCGGATGCCGCACCGGTGATGATTGGCAGCCACCTCGACACCCAGCCCGAAGGCGGTCGTTTCGATGGTGTCTATGGCGTGCTGGCCGGGCTTGAAGTGGTGCGCCGCCTCAACGACCTGAACATCCAGACGCGCAAGCCACTGGAAATCGCCGTGTGGACCAACGAGGAGGGCGCGCGCTTCACCCCGGCCATGTTCGGCTCGGCGGTGTTCACCGGTAGCCTCGCGCTGGCCGAGGCGCTGGCCATCCGCGATGCCGATGGCGTCAGCGTGGCTGACGAACTGCAGCGCACAGGTTACGCCGGCCAACGTGCACTGGGTGGCCAGGTGGATGCGTATTTCGAAGCGCACATCGAGCAAGGCCCGATTCTTGAAGACAACGCCAAGGCCATCGGCGTGGTCAGCGGTGGCCAGGCCATCCGCTGGCTGGACGTCACCGTCGAAGGCATGGCGGCGCACGCCGGTACCACGCCGATGCCGCTGCGCAAGGATGCCTTGTATGGCGCTGCGCGGATGATCCAGGCCGTTGAGCAACTGGCAACGGACTTCGCGCCCGAAGGCTTGACCACTGTTGGCGAGCTGTCCATCGCCAAGTCTTCGCGCAATACCATCCCGGGCCTGTTGCAGTTCACGGTCGACTTGCGCCACCACCGCGACGAAGCCATCGAGACAATGGAGCGCGACTTGACCTTGAAGCTGCAAGCGATTGCCAGCCAGCGCGGTCTGCAGGTGCGTATCGCACGGCACTGGGTCAGCCCAGCCACCCCGTTCGACGCCGACTGCGTGGCTGCCGTGCAGCAGGCTGTGGATGGCCTTGGCTATGCCCAGCAATCGATCGTCAGCGGTGCTGGTCACGATGCCATCCTGCTGGCCCGCTACTGCCCGACGGCCATGGTGTTCATCCCCTGTGTCGGCGGCCTGAGCCACAACGAAGCCGAAGATGTACTGCCCGAGGATGCCCGCCAAGGGGCCGATGTCCTGCTGAACGCCGTGCTGGCCCGTGCGGGCCGTGACGAACAAGGAGAAGTCTGATGCGTTGCTACTTCCACCCCGAACAACTGCTACACCACCCACGCAGTTACTATTCGCGCGGCGCCATGCGCACCCCGCAGGAAGTCCCCGAGCGCGCCCAGCGCCTGTTGCAGGCGGCCAAGGGGCTCGGCTTCGACATTCGCCAGCCTGACGATGCCGGCCTTGAGCCGCTCAAGGCTGTGCACGGCGAGGCCTATCTGGCCTTCCTCGAAGAGGCCCACGCACGCTGGAAGGAGGTGCCCGAGGACTGGGGCGATGAGGTCATGTCCAACATCTTCGTGCGTGAGCCCAATGCCTTGCGCGGCATCCTCGCCCAGGCCGGGCGCTACCTGGCGGATGGCAGTTGCCCTGTAGGCGAAAGCACCTGGCATTCGGCCTATTGGTCGGCGCAAAGCGCGGTGGCCGGGGCCAAGGCCATCCTCGACGGCGAACCGGCTGCCTATGCGCTGTGCCGGCCACCGGGGCACCATGCGCGCTTCGATGCGGCGGGTGGGTTCTGCTACATCAACAACGCGGCTGTAGCTGCCCAGGCTTTGCGCAGTCGTTACAGCCGCGTGGCGGTTCTCGATACCGATATGCACCATGGGCAGGGGATTCAGGAAATTTTCTACGATCGCCGTGATGTGTTGTATGTGTCGGTGCATGGTGACCCGACCAACTTCTACCCAGGCGTGGCCGGATTTGCGGACGAGCGGGGCAGTGGTGAAGGGGAGGGGTACAACCTGAACTTGCCGATGGCGCATGGGGCCAGTGAGGCTGATTTCATGGGGCAGTTGGACGTTGCGCTGGCTGCGGTGAAGGACTTTGGTGCTGAGGTGCTGGTGCTGTCTTTGGGGTTCGATATCTACGAGCTGGACCCGCAAAGCAAGGTGGCGGTGACGACTGAAGGGTTTGCTGCGTTGGGTGAACGGATTCGGGCGTTGCGGTTGCCGTGTCTGATTGTGCAGGAAGGGGGGTATCACCTGGAAAGCCTGGAGGACAATGCGCAGGCGTTCTTTGCTGATAAGGCGGATTGGCGATAGCTATGCCACAACATTTTCAGCGCCTGTGAGATCGAGCGCCGCCCGCGCGGCGCATCGCGAGCTACGCTCGCTCCTACGTTTGTTTCGGGCCAGTATCGCCTGTACCGGCGCGCGCGACCGCCTTGTTTGTACGACACGATTTCGAGGTGAACGCCAAGGGGGACGCGCGCCTCTGCCCCAGGATTAATTGGCCCGAAACAAACGTAGGAGCGAGCGTAGCTCGCGATGCGCCGCGCGGGCGGCGCTCGATCTTACAGGCGCAGAACACCTTGCGGCGAACACACCCGCCCACCACAACCGTTAAAGTGCACCCCGCCGCACATGCTTCACCAACACCTTTTCCAGCAACTCCCACATCGCCGGATCGGTACTGAACGCCACATTGAACCGCATCCACCCGGTGGCCTTGGCATCGACCATGAACAACTGCCCAGGCCCGAGCATGATGCCTTTCTCCAGCGCGTCATCCAGCAACGCCGCGCTGTCCGGAATCGCCGGATGGCGGGTCCAGATGTACATGCCTTCATCCGATTCGGTGAACAGTTCAAAGCCCAATCGATGCAGATGCCGGCCAACTTCCTGATGGGCTTCGGCCAGGCGCTGGCGCAGGCGTTTGAGGTGCTTGCGCCAGCGGCCGTCGATGATCGCTGCATACACCACCCGCTCCATCACCTGCGAAGTGGTCAGGCCCGAGCGCATTTTCAGGTGCAGCAGCTTCTGCATCAGTTCGGGGTTGGCCAGCATGTAGCCGACCCGCACGTTGGGCGAGATGCTCTTCGAGTAGCTGCCCACGTACACCACCTGCTGCAGGTGGTCGAGGCTGGCCAGGCACGGTTGCGGCTCGGCGACCATGTCGGCGTACAGGTTGTTCTCCACAAGGCGGAAACCATGCTGGCTGGCCAGCTGCAACAGGCGATGCAGCTGCGGCAACGGGGTGCGCGAGCAGGTCGGGCTGTGCAGGTGCGGTTGGGTGAAGAACGCCGTCGGGCGGTGGTGGGTGAGCAATTGTTCCAGCTGGTTCAGGTCGTAGCCGGCCGGCGTGCGCGGCACACCGACCAGGGTAGCGCCCTGGGTACGCAGGATGCTCATCAGGTTGGGGTAGCCGGGGTCGTCCACCAGCACCACGTCGCCAGGACGTACAAGCGTGCGTGCAGCCAGGTCCAGGGCCTGGCTGGCGCCGTGGGTGAGCATCAGTTGCGCTGGGTTGGTAACGATCGACAGCTCCTGTTGCAAGTTCTGCGCGGTCAAGGCGCGCAGCTCCATCAGGCCCATGGGGTCGCCATAGCCCGACAGCTCCAGTGGGCTGCCGGCCACCTGGCGCAAGCCACGGCGCAGGCCGTCTTCATACATCCAGTCGTTGGGCAGCCAGCCGCATCCCGGTTTGTAGGGCAACTGGCGGATTTCGAAGATCTGCTGCAGGTACCACTCCGAGTTGAACATTGGTCGACTGGTGTCGGCCTCGGCATTGTGCTGCTCCAGCAGTTCGCCCGCCGCACGGTTGACGAAGAACCCCGCATTGCCACGGCTCACCAGCAGGCCTTGGGCGACCAGCCGGTCGTAGGCCTCGACCACGGTGAAGGTGCTCACCGAATAGCTTGCGGCAAAGGCGCGGATCGACGGGACCTTGGCGCCTGGCTTGAGCGTCTGGTTGTCGATCAGCTCGCGCAGCCCGTCGATGATCTGGTTGACCAGCGGGGTTGAGGAGTCTGGATGTAATTCGAACATTCGGGGCCTTCAGGGTGCGTATCGCCTGGCGTTTGCAGGGTGTACTGCATGGGCGACCTGTACAGTGCAGTGCGAGATTCATGCCACTGTGCATGGCTCTCTGCGTCGGACATTTTTACATTAGGTGTCGGATATCGCCACATAAAGCATGTTCAGTTCGCCCCAGGCAGTCGCCCTGGGGCGCGTCAGCAGGCCGCCATGGAGGGCCTGCGTGTGTTTGTTCACACCATCCTGCCCGCATTAGCACTGATGTACAGGTGAAATCGCCAGCCATCGGGGTTTCACAGTTTTCCTTGGATAAAAAGAAGCACGGGGTACACAACTGATGGACGCAACATCCACAACCACCACCGCGAAAAGCGGGCACGAGAGCAAGCTCAGTGCCTCGCTGAAGTCGCGCCACCTGACGATGATGTCGATCGCCGGGGTTATTGGCGGCGCCTTGTTCGTCGGTTCCGGCAGCGTGATCCACAGCGCCGGCCCAGCCGCTGTCCTGGCCTACCTGGCAGGCGGCATCCTGGTGGTGCTGATCATGCGCATGCTGGGTGAAATGGCGACTTCCTCGCCAGACACCGGCTCGTTCTCCACCTACGCCGACCGCGCCATTGGCCGCTGGGCCGGTTTCACCATCGGCTGGCTGTACTGGTGGTACTGGGTCATCCTCATGGCCTGGGAAGCCTATGTGGCGGGCAAGATCCTGCATGGCTTCTTCCCCGACGTCAGTGTCAACGTGTTCGTGCTGGCCACGACCCTGTTGCTGATCACCGTCAACTTCTTCAACGTCAAGCATTACGGTGAGTTCGAGTTCTGGTTCGCCTTGATCAAGGTGATTGCGATCGTCTGCTTCCTGATCGTGTGTACCGCCGCGGTGATGAACGTCTGGCAGTTCGGTGAAGTGCGTGGCATGAGCCACCTTACCGCTGAAGGCTTCATGCCCAATGGCATCACCACGGTGATCGGTGCCTTGCTTGGGGTGATGTTCGCCTTCCTCGGCGCCGAAATCGTCACCATTGCCGCTTCCGAAGCCAAGGACCCGGCCGCGCAGATCGTCAAGGCGACCAACTCGGTGGTGTGGCGTGTGTGCCTGTTCTACGTCGGCTCGATCTTCCTGATCGTCTGCCTGGTACCGTGGAACGACCCGCACCTGGGCGTCTCCGGCTATGGTGCCTACCGCCGTACCCTGGAACTGCTGGGCGTGCCGTATGCCGAGCTGCTGATGAACTTCGTGGTGCTGACCTCGGTGAGCAGCTGCCTGATCTCCGGCCACTACACCGCATCGCGCATGCTGTTCTCCCTGGCCCAGCGTGGCGACGCGCCGTCGTTCTTCAAGATCACCCGCGCCGGCACCGGTGTACCGGTGTACGCGATCATGGGTTCGTGCGCCGTGGCCGTGGTGTGCGCGCTGATCAACTTCAGCGAGACCCTGCGCCCGAAAGACGTGCTGGAAACCCTGATGAACACCACCGGCATGATTGCCCTGCTGGTGTACCTGGTCATCGCCTTCTCGCAGCTGCGCATGCGCCGCAAGCTGATTGCCGAGGGCAAGGAAGTACGCCTGAAGATGTGGCTGTTCCCATGGCTGACCTACCTGGTGATCGCGTTCATCGTCGCGGCCCTGGTCACCATGGCCTTCATGCCTGACTACCAGATCCTGGTCATCTCCACCGGCATCGCTGCGGCGATCGTGGTGGCGATGGGTGTGGTGCACCAGATCCGCTCTGGCAGCAAGCAACACTAAGCGTCACAGGTGCGTTGAAACGGCCGGCTCCCTTGGGGACCCGGCCGTTTCGCGTTGTTGGGCCTGGGGTTTTTCTGCTGGCATGTGGAAGCGCTGGTTCATCCATGGCGAGCCAAGCAGGGCGGCGGCGGCGATCAAGGCCAGGATAGCGAGGGCGATGTAGGTCTTCATGGGCGTGCGCATAAAGGGACTGACTGCAAGCATAGAAGGTCAGTTCCGGTCTTATCGCTAGCAAGCCCGCTGCTACTCGTCAGCTGAAGCTGGCAAAGTGCGCCTGCATCCGTGCCGCATCCGCCTGCCGCCCGCTGAACAGCTCGAACGCCTTCACCGCCTGGAACACTGCCATGTTGCTGCCGTCCAGGGTGCGGCAGCCCAGTGCCCGGGCCGCGCGCAGCAGCTCGGTCTCCAGGGGGAAGTAGATGATCTCCGCCACCCACAGGCGCGCATGCAGCAACGCGACCGGCAGTGGTGTGCCCGGCAGCTTGGCCATGCCCACCGGGGTGGTGTTGACCAGCCCGTCAGCCTCGGCCAATGCCGTGGCCAGGTCCGTGCCGAGCACCGCGCGACCGGCGCCGAAGTGAGCGTTCAGGTTGTCCACCAGCGCTTGCGCACGGGCGGCATCCACTTCGAACAGCACCAGGCGCTCGACCCCTTCACCCAGCAGGGCGTGGGCCACGGCCGCGCCAGCGCCACCGGCACCCATCTGCACCACCTGGCGTCGCGCCACGTCGGGCAGGCCACGGCGCAAGCCTTCGGCAAAACCCAGGCAGTCGGTGTTGTGGCCGACCCGCTTGCCGTCTTTGAGCACCACGGTGTTCACCGCACCTATGCCGCGGGCTTCGTCGGACAGTTCGTCGAGCAAGGGCAGGATCGCCTGCTTGAACGGGTAGGTGATGTTGAGGCCGGTGAAACCGGTGCGCTGTGCGGCATCGAGCAGGCCGGGCAGGGCGCTGTCGTCCAGCTGCAGCTGGTCGGCGTCGATCAACCGGTACAGGTAGCGCAAGGCCTGGGCATCGCCTTCGTGTTCGTGCAGGGCTGGGGTGCGCGACAGCTGGATGCCGCGGCCGATCAGGCCGGCGAGGATGGCTTGCTGGCTCATGCCGTGCGCTCCTGGAACAGGTCGGCGAAGTGGCTCAGGGCCATGCGGTAGCCATGGCTGCCCAGGCCGCAGATGACACCGACAGCGATGGACGAGACAAACGACAGGTGACGGAACGGCTCGCGTTTGTGCACGTTGGACAGGTGCACCTCGATGACCGGCAGTTCGCTGGCCACCAGGGCGTCGCGGATGGCCACCGAGGTGTGGGTCCAAGCGCCGGGGTTGATCACGATACCGGCACAGCGGCCACGGGCGGCGTGGATCCAGTCGATCAGTTCGCCTTCGTGGTTGGTTTGGCGGAACTCGATTTCCAGGCCGTGGGCATGGGCAGTGTCGGCACACCCTTGCGCCAGGTCAGCGAGGGTTTCGTGGCCGTATTGGGTAGGCTCGCGGGTGCCCAGCATGTTCAGGTTGGGGCCGTTGAGCACAAGAATAAGGGGCTTCATGACGGGCATCACTTTGTTGTTGTTGGATGCGCTTAGTTTTGTACTGACTGGTTAGTTCCGTCAATTGGACTCGATCGTCACATTGGGAAAGTGGGCGATTATCGAACTTGATGTGGTCTGTACCGGCCCTTTCGCGGGCCCGCCCGCTCCCACAGGTACAGCGGTGCCCCCAGGGCTGGTGATACCTCCGTGGGAGCGGGCGTGCCCGCGAAAGGGCCGGAGCAGGCGGGCACGGCTCTGATTACAAAATTGTAATTTTCCCGACACCACCCCGATAAGCACGGCTTTCTACAGTCCCTCGCCTACACGCGTCGACGAGGACCTGTTTCGTGCCCATCCCCCGCAAGATCGCCTTGCTCTGCCTGTTGCTGGCCGGCGCCACCAGCGCCCAGGCCGGCCAGAGCTTGAGCCTGCCCCAGGCGCTTGCCGCCGCCTTTGCCCGAAACCCGGAGCTGGCTGCCGCTGGCCGCGAAATCGGCATCGCCGACGGCGAGCGGCGCCAGGCCGGCTTGATTCCCAACCCTGAGCTGTCCTGGGAGGTCGAGGACACCCGCCGCGACACCAGCACCACCACCGTCACCCTCAGCCAACCGCTGGAGTTGGGCGGTAAGCGCGGCGCACGTATCGCCGTGGCCGGTGCCGGCCAGGCCATCGCCCAACTCGACCTGGAGCGTCAGCGCAACGGCCTGCGGGCCGATGTGGTGCAGGCCTTTCACGCTGCCTTGCGTGCGCAGACCGCGCTGGAGCTGGCGCAGCAGTCGCAGGCGCTGACCGAGCGCGGGCTGCGGGTTGTACAAGGGCGGGTCACGGCAGGCCAGTCGTCGCCGGTGGAGGCCACCCGTGCCCAGGTGCAACTGGCCCAGGCCCAGGCTGAAGTGCGCCGTGCGCAAACCCAGCGCAGCGTGGCCTACCAGGCGCTGGCGCGCTTGACCGGCAGCCCGCTGGCAGGCTTTGACCAATTGCAGGCCGCCAACCTGTCACCTGGTGTTGCGCCCAGCGCCGACACCTTGCTCGACAAGGTCGAACAAACCGTCGAATGGCGCCTGGCCGCTGCTCAGGTCGAGCGCGGTGATGCATCGCTGGGGTCGGAAAAGGCCCAGCGTATCCCCAACCTCACCGTCAGCCTTGGCAGCCAGTACAGCCGTGAAGACCGTGAGCGGGTGAACGTGGTCGGCCTGTCCATGCCGTTGCCGTTGTTCGACCGCAACCAGGGCAATGTACTGGCCGCTGCGCGCCGTGCCGACCAGGCGCGTGACCTGCGCAACGCCGTGGAGCTGCGCCTGCGCAGTGAAACCCGCAGCGCCGTCGGCCAGTGGGCTACGGCGATGCAGGAAGTGGACGCCTATGACCGCACCATTCTGCCCGCCGCGCAGCAGGCCGTGGACACCGCCACCCGTGGTTTTGAAATGGGCAAGTTCGCCTTTCTCGATGTACTCGACGCCCAGCGCACGCTGATCGAGGCCCGTGGGCTGTACCTCGAGGCGCTGGCCTCGGCGACCGACGCGCGCGCCCAAGTCGAGCGGATCTACGGCGACCTCGATGGCCTGAGCAACACACCGAATAGCAGGAGCAACAATGACTAACCCACGCAAGTTAGCCCTTCTGGCCGCCGCCGTGGCCGCACTTGGCCTTGGCGGCCTGGCCTGGACCGGCAACCTCGGCCAGGCATCGAAGGCTGAAGCCCGACACGACGACCACGGCGAAGACAGCCACGGCCATGCTGCCGAGCAGGCCGCCGAAGGCCATGCAGAAGAGGGGCATGGGGAAGAGGGGCAGTTGCACCTGTCCATCGCCCAGATCGAAGCGGCCGGCGTGCAACTGGCCGCCGCTGGCCCCCGTGAGTTGGGCGCCGCCATCAGCTTCCCGGGTGAAATCCGCTTTGACGAGGACCGTACCGCCCACGTCGTACCCCGCGTGCCGGGTGTGGTCGAGGCGGTGCAAGCCGAGCTGGGCCAGGCAGTCAAGCGCGGCCAGGTACTGGCGGTGATCGCCAGCCAGCAGATCTCCGACCTGCGCAGCGAGCAACAGGCCGCCCAGCGCCGCTTGGAGCTGGCGCGGCTGACCTTCCAGCGTGAACAGCAACTGTGGCAGGAGCGCATCAGCGCCGAGCAGGATTACCTGCAGGCGCGCCAGGCGCTGCAGGAGGCCGAGATCGCCTTGGCCAACGCCCGGCAGAAGGTCGCCGCCGTGGGCCCGGCCGGTGCCGGCAACCGTTATGAGTTGCGCGCACCGTTCGATGCGGTTGTGGTGGAAAAACACCTGACCGTGGGCGAAGTGGTCGACGAGACCAGCAACGCCTTCACCCTGTCCGACCTGAGCCGGGTGTGGGCCACCTTCGCCGTAGCCCCGCGTGACCTCGGCAAAGTGGTGACCGGCCGCGATGTCACGGTCAGTGCGCCGGATCTGGGCGCCCAGGTCGAGGGCAAGGTCAACTACGTCGGCAGCCTGCTCGGCGAGCAAAACCGCGCCGCCACCGTGCGTGCCACCCTGGCCAACCCCAACGGCGCCTGGCGCCCTGGGCTGTTCGTCAATGTTGCCGTCAGTGTCGAACGCTTCAATGCCGCCGTGGCGGTGCCGGAAAGCGCCCTGCAAACCTGGGAAGAGCAGACCGTGGTGTTTGCCCGTACCGAGGAAGGCTTCGAGGCGCGTCCGGTGACCACCGGCCGTCGCGATGCCGGCCAGGTGGAAATCCTCAGCGGCCTGGCCGCGGGTACCCAGGTGGCGGCCGCTGGCAGCTTTGTCCTCAAGTCGGAGCTGGGCAAGGGCTCGGCCGAGCACAGCCATTGATCACGGGGACACCTGCATGTTCGAACGCCTGATTCAATTCGCCATCGAGCAGCGCCTGGTGGTGATGCTGGCCGTGGTCCTGATGGCCGCGGTGGGTATCCACAGTTACCAGAAACTGCCGATCGACGCTGTACCGGACATCACCAACGTCCAGGTGCAGGTCAACACCGCGGCTCCCGGCTATTCGCCGCTGGAGACCGAGCAGCGCATCACCTTTGCCATCGAAACCGCCATGGCCGGCCTGCCTGGGCTCAAGCAGACCCGCTCGCTGTCGCGCTCGGGCCTGTCGCAAGTCACGGTCATTTTCGATGATGGCACCGATATCTTCTTCGCCCGCCAACTGGTCAACGAGCGCCTGCAGGTGGCCCGCGAGCAATTGCCCGACGGCATCGAGGCGGGCATGGGGCCGATTTCCACCGGGCTGGGGGAGATCTTCCTGTGGACGGTGGAGGCCGAGGAGGGTGCACTCAAGGAAGACGGCACACCCTACACCCCAACCGACCTGCGGGTGATTCAGGACTGGATCATCAAGCCGCAGCTGCGCAATGTGCCGGGGGTGGCCGAGGTCAACAGCATTGGCGGCCATGCCAAACAGTACTTGATTGCGCCAGAGCCCAAGCGCCTGGCAGCTTACAAGCTCACCCTCAACGACCTGATCGCAGCGCTGGAACGCAACAATGCCAACGTTGGCGCTGGCTATATCGAGCGCAACGGTGAGCAGTTGCTGATTCGCGCGCCGGGCCAGGTGGCCTCGGCCGAAGACATCGCCAACATCGTCATATCCAGCGTCGATGGCACACCGATCCGCGTCAGTCATGTTGCCCAGGTTGGTCTGGGAGAAGAGTTGCGCTCGGGCGCTGCCACTGAAAACGGCCGGGAAGTGGTGCTGGGCACCGTGTTCATGCTGATTGGCGAGAACAGCCGCACGGTGTCGCAGGCGGTCGCGGCCAAATTGGTCGAGATCAACCGCAACCTGCCCAAGGGCGTGGTCGCGGTGACGGTGTACGACCGCACCAACCTGGTGGAAAAAGCCATTGCCACGGTGAAGAAGAACCTGATCGAAGGCGCGATTCTGGTGATTGCCGTGCTGTTCCTGTTCCTTGGCAACATCCGCGCCGCGCTGATCACCGCCATGGTCATCCCGCTGTCGATGCTGTTCACCTTCACTGGCATGTTCAGCAACAAGGTCAGTGCCAACCTGATGAGCCTGGGGGCCCTAGACTTCGGCATCATCGTCGACGGTGCGGTGGTGATCGTGGAAAACGCCATCCGCCGCCTGGCCCATGCGCAGCAGCGCCACGGCCGCATGTTGACCCGCGCCGAGCGTTTCCATGAGGTATTTGCCGCGGCCCGCGAAGCACGCCGGCCGCTGATCTATGGCCAGCTGATCATCATGGTGGTGTACCTGCCGATCTTTGCCTTGACCGGGGTCGAGGGCAAGATGTTCCACCCCATGGCCTTTACCGTGGTCATGGCCTTGCTGGGTGCGATGATCCTCTCGGTGACTTTCGTACCGGCAGCCATTGCCCTGTTCGTCACCGGCAAGGTCAAGGAAGAGGAAGGCCTGGTGATGCGTACGGCGCGTCAACGCTATGCCCCGGTGCTGGCCTGGGTGCTGGGCCGGCGCAAGTTGGCGTTTGCCGCTGCCGCCGCCCTGGTGCTGTTGTCCGGGGTGATGGCCAGCCGCATGGGCAGCGAATTCATCCCTAGCCTGAGCGAGGGCGACTTCGCCCTGCAGGCCCTGCGTGTGCCGGGCACCAGCCTGTCACAGTCGTTGGACATGCAACAGCGCCTGGAGCAGGCGATCATCGCCCAGGTGCCCGAGGTGGAGCGGGTGTTCGCCCGCACCGGTACTGCCGAGATCGCCTCCGACCCGATGCCGCCGAACATCTCCGATGCCTACGTGATGCTGCGCCCGCGCGAGCAATGGGTAGACCCGGGCAAGCCACGGGATGAACTGATTGCCGAGGTACAACGCGCCGCTGCCAGTGTGCCAGGCAGCAACTACGAGCTGTCGCAGCCGATTCAACTGCGCTTCAACGAGCTGATTTCCGGGGTGCGCAGCGATGTGGCGGTGAAGCTGTTCGGTGATGACATGGAGGTGCTCAACCGCACTGCCGCGCAGATTGCCAGCAGCCTGCAGGGGGTACCGGGGGCGTCGGAGGTGAAGGTCGAGCAGACCACCGGCCTGCCGGTGCTGACCATCGACATCGACCGTGACAAGGCCGCCCGCCATGGCCTGAATGTGGGGGATGTGCAGGATGCCATCGCCATTGCCGTGGGTGGTCGCACGGCCGGTACTCTGTATGAGGGCGACCGCCGCTTCGACATGGTGGTACGCCTGTCGGAAACCTTGCGCACCGATGTCGACGGGCTGGCCAGCCTGTTGATTCCGGTACCGGCCAGTGCCGCTGCGGGGGCTGGGCAAATTGGCTTCATTCCACTGTCGCAGGTTGCCACGCTGAACCTGCAACTGGGCCCGAACCAGGTCAGCCGCGAGGATGGCAAGCGTGTGGTGGTGGTCAGTGCCAACGTGCGAGGGCGCGATCTGGGCTCGTTCGTGGAGGAGGCCGAGCAAACCCTGATTGACCAGGTGCAGATACCGCCGGGGTACTGGACGCGCTGGGGTGGGCAGTTCGAGCAGCTGCAGTCGGCGGCCGAGCGCCTGCAGGTGGTGGTGCCGGTGGCCTTGCTGCTGGTCATGGCGCTGTTGCTGATGATGTTCAACAACCTCAGGGATGGCCTGCTGGTGTTCACCGGTATTCCCTTCGCCTTGACCGGCGGGGTGCTGGCGCTGTGGCTGCGGGATATTCCGTTGTCCATCTCTGCCGGGGTGGGGTTCATTGCCCTGTCGGGGGTGGCGGTGCTCAACGGGCTGGTGATGATTGCCTTTATCCGAGGGCTGCGCGAGGAAGGGCGCACGCTGCGGGCGGCGGTGGAAGAGGGTGCGCTGACCCGCTTGCGGCCGGTACTGATGACGGCGCTGGTGGCCTCGCTGGGGTTCATTCCGATGGCCCTGGCTACGGGGACCGGGGCAGAGGTGCAGCGGCCGCTGGCAACGGTGGTGATTGGCGGAATTCTGTCTTCTACTGCGCTGACGTTGCTGGTTCTGCCTGCGTTGTATCAGTGGGCGTATCGGCGGGAAGAGCAGCAGGAGGGCTGAGACCCTGGGGCCGCTTTGCGGCCCATCGCAGGCAAGCCAGCGCCTACAGGTACAACGCATGTCTCAGGCATGATGCGATCCCTGTAGGAGCTGGCTTGCCTGCGATGGGCTGCAAAGCAGCCCCAAATGCTCAAACGCTATGCCGAGTTCCAGGCTGCACGCGGTCCACGTCCACCTCATCATGCAACGAAATCCGCGAAGTTTCCGGCAACGCCAACCCGCCCAGCAACGCCACCAGCGCAATCACCACCAGGTAAAACGCGGGTGCCAAGCTGCTGCCGGTCTGCCCGATCAGCCAGGTAGCCACCAGCGGCGCGGTGCCACCAAACAGCGTGTAGGCCACGTTGTAGGTAATCGCCGAAGCGGTGTAGCGGGTGCGGGTGGGGAAGCTTTCTGACAGCAACGCCGCCGTGACCACGCCACTGCACAAGGCCCCCACCGCCAACAGGATCACCCCCAGCAGGGCACCCGACATCGAGCCAGAGCTGGCCAGCCAGTACGCCGGGAACACGCACAGCATCACCCACAGGCAAGTAAAACCGATGGTCTTGCGCCGGCCCACGCGGTCCGAGAATGCCCCGGCCAGCGGGCAGCCGACGGCGGCGAACAGCAGGGCCACGGTGGTTACCAGCAGCGATTGGGCGCGGGTGAGATTGCCGACCAGCTGCAGGTAGGTGGCGAAGTAGGTGGTGAACATGTAGAACGACAGCGCCGTCAGCGAAATGAACGCCCCGAGGTTGCGAATCGCCCGGCCATGGTGGCGCAGGGTTTCCTTGAGCGGTGAGTGTTCGTGCGCCTTGCCTTGGGCGACGGCTTCGCGAAATGCCGGGGTTTCTTCCATGCGCCAGCGCAGGTACAGGCCGACCAACCCCAGCGGCGCGGCAATCAGGAACGGAATGCGCCAGCCCCAGGCGTTCATCGCCTCGGGCGACAGGCTGGCTTCCAGGCCATAAGCGATCACCGCCGCGCAGGCGAAGGCGGAAAAGGTCGATACCGGTACAAAGCTGCCGTAGAAGGCGCGCTTGTCGTTGGGCGCGTGCTCCATCAGGTAGGCGCAGGCCCCGGCATACTCGCCGCCGGCAGAAAAACCCTGCAGGCAGCGCGCCAGGGTGAGCAGCACGGGCGCCGCCAGGCCAATGCTGGCGTAGGTCGGCAGCAGGCCGATCAGGGTGGTGGAGCCGGCCATCAACAGGATGGTCAGCGACAGGATGCGCTTGCGACCCAGGCGGTCGCCCAGGGCGCCGAAGACGATGCCGCCCAACGGGCGCAGGGCGAAGGCCACGGCAAACACCGCAAAGGTCTTGAGCAAGGCCACGCTGGCGTCTTCGCTGGCGAAGAACTGGCTGGCGATCAGGGTGGCGAGAAAGCCATAGACGGCGAAGTCGAACCATTCGACGAAGTTGCCGATGGCCGAAGCGGCGATCACCCTGCGCAGGGTGGCGGGGGATACCTCGTGAGGTGCGGACATGCGGGTGCTCTCCGAATCCATTGGCAGCCATGATGAACGTAGCGCGGTCGAGCCGCGCCATCATTGTTGTGCTTGCCAGTAGATCGCCGAGCGCAGGCGTGCGCTTTGTCGAGGGCGACCTCGGGATACCTGATTCAACCGGTGCCGCAGCTTACAGCCGGCCGACCTTCCAGGGGGCGTACTCCAATTCGCTGTAACCCTTGGCCTGGCCGTGCTCATCGGCGGTGAAGCCCGGTAGCTGGCTCAGGTCCAGCGCCATGCAGCGGCTGTTGAGTTCGGCCTGCAGCTTGCCATCGAGACGAAAGTCATCCGGCCGGTTCGGGTGGGGATAGATCTGTACCAGGCAACCTTGGACCTTGCCCTGCGCGTTCGCCTCGTAGTACAGCGAAGCCCTGCCAATGCTGTTGACCGGCTGGTCGCGCAGCAACTGGCGCCAGAAGAACTCACGTTGTGCATTGGCCTGACGCCGTGGCGTATCCGGTGCCTGGGCGTAAGCGGGCAGGTCCACGAACAGGGGAGCACGTACTTCCACTGTGCCGTCCTTTTCGCGCAGCGACTTGGGCACCACGGGGTAGATGGTCTTCCAGCATTGCGCCTCGACCATGCTGGCCAACGCCTTGAAGTCCGAGCGGACCAGGTCGGCTGGCAACACCGTTTCGTACTTCATCGGTGCCTTGTTGGCTTTGCAACTGATGGGCGCGGAGTGCTGGTCGAGTTTGACATCCAGCATCACCACACCGACCTGCTTGCCTGTATCTGCTGTGGCGATGCCCAGCTTCAGTACTTGTTGCATGTCGCTGACAAATGCCTTGCGCGCCTGCTGGTCCGCTTCTGAGGCTGGCGGGGTCTGGCAACCTGCCAAGGTGATGACTGCGGTGGCCAGGATGGCCGGAGACAACGGTCTGAGCACGAAAACTTCCTTGATGTGAGGTAGCCGGCCTTCATGCCGGCGTTAACAAGAACCAATATTATCACCCGCGCTGCTCGATGCTGGTGTGGGGTTGCTGTGGAGATACCTGTGGGAGCGGGCGTGCCCGCGAAGAATCCAACGGGGTGGATGGCACCGGCTTCGCCGGTGTTCGCGGGCACGCCCGCTCCCACAAGGACAGCGTCAGCGTGCGGTCAGAAGCGCATGTCCAGCGCCAGCTCGAAGGTGCGTGGCGGGCCCATGTAGTACTGGCTGTTGTAGGCCTGCTTGGCATACACCTCGTCGGTCAGGTTACGCACCCGCCCGGTCAGCGTGGTGTGCTCATCCAGCCGGTAGCGGGCGAATGCACCGAATAGGGTGTAGGCCGGGGCCTTGAGGCTGTTGGCGTTGTCGGCATACACCGAACCCACGTAGCGCCCGTCTGCGCCCACCGACCACGCCGACGTCAGGCTGTAAGTCAGCCACAGGTTGGCGACATTGGCCGGCACGTTCGTCGGGGCATTGCCCTTGCGCGACACCGATACGCCGTTCACGGCCTCGTTGAATTCATCGTACTGCGCGTCGACGTAGGCATAGTTGGCTTCTGCCAGCAGCTTCGGTGTCACCTGCAGCCGCCCGGACAGCTCGATACCCCGCGAGGTCTGCTGCCCGGCCTGGACCGTGAGGTTGGCGTCGTTGGCGTCGCGTACGGCAAAGTCCTTGCGCACGATCTGGTACAGCGCCAGCGTTGCCGCACCGCGCCCATCGAGGAAGTCGAACTTGCTGCCCACTTCCCATTGCTCGCCCTTGGACAAGTCGAAAAGGCCGACATTGGAGTAGGTCGCCGCTGCCAGCGAACCGGCCGGCAGGTCGGCGGAAGAACTGTACTGCACGTACACGCTGGCCGAAGGCGTCAGTGCATAGGTCAGGCCGATACGCCCGGACAGCGGTTCCCAGCGCCGTTCGAAATACGCCGGCGAGGTTGGCGTCACTGCGCCGTAGTTGGTCACCTCCATGTCCAGGTAGTCGTAGCGCAGGGCGGTCAGCAGGGCCAGGCGCTCGGTCAGCTGCAAGCGGTTTTCGGCGAACACGGCGCGGTTGATGACCTCGTGGCGGCGTTGCTTGGTCAGGCCGGCATTCACCCCAGGGATGTCATCGAAGCTGCCGGGGTCGAAGTGATCGGCATCGACCACGTCACTCCAGCTGCTGGAGGTGGGGTAGAGGGTCTGACGCATGCGCGAGTATTCCAGCCCTAGCGACCACTGGCTGGCCAGGCCCAACAGTTGGTTGTCGTGGCGCAGCTCGATGCGGTCGCCCAGCAGGTTCTGGTCGTGGCGTTGCAGGTAGGGGCTGCTGCGCTGCACCTTGCCGTCGCGGGTGTAGGCGTAGCGTTCGAGGTTGCGGTAATCGCGCTGGGCGTTGTAGTGGTACAGCGTGTTTTGCACGCTGGTGCTGTCGCTGACCTGATAGTCGAGGATCGAACGCAGCCAGCGCACCCGCTGCTCATAGCGGCCATCACCGACGTTGTAGTTTTCGAAACGGCGGCTGTTGTCGATTTTCATCGTGCTGCGCCCGGGCAGGATCGGCGAGCCCCAGTACGGGCTGTCTTCACGGTCTTCCTGGTACTCCACGGCCAGGGTGTGGGTGAGGTTGGGCGCCAGGTCGCTGAGCAGCGAAAAGGCCAGGCTGTCGGTGTGCCGTTCGTTGCGGTCGACATAACCGTTGCCCTGCCCGCGGCTGAAGTCCAGGCGCATGAAATGGCGGGCGTCGGCGGGGTTGCTGGCCAGTGCCTGGTTGATGCCGAAGGCCACTTCACTGTCGTCGAAGCTGCCGTAGCGAATACGCCCGTCAATGATTTGCTGGTCGCGGCTGGCGAGCTTGGTGATGTAGTTGATCGAACCGCCTACCGCCCCCGCACCATGCAGGAACGACGACGGCCCGCCAATCAGCTCGACGCGGTCGAGCACCCAGGCATCCACCGGGCGGGTGGCGCTGCTGTAGCCCAGGTTGATGCCGTTGTACAACTGGGTGACCTGGTTCTGGGTGAAGCCGCGGTAGGCGACGAAGCCGCCAAAGCCAGGGTTGGCCGAGGCATTGACGCCGGTCATGGCGTTGATCACGTCCTGGCTGTCCTTGGCGCCGCGTTCTTCGATCAGGCGGCGGTCCGAGACGCTGACCGAGGCGGGCGTTTCTCGCGCGGTGAGGCCCAGGCGCGAGCCGGTGCGGATCGGCTCGTCCAGTTGCACGCCATTGGCGGCGTCGCGTTCACCGTCGATGGTGGTGGCGCCGAGTTCCACAGGGGCGCTGTCGGCCCAGGCAAAGCTGCAGGTGCCCATGAGGAGCACCAGGGAGGTATTGCGAAGCATGTTTGTGTGTCTTCCACGCAAAGTTCATGGCTGACGGCGAGCACGCACGCAGGCGCGCCCGGCTGAGGTCAGGCGAAATGAAGTACGGCTGCGGGGAAGACGGTGGGGGAGGCGCGGGGGTTGAGGGCGGGGCGTTGGTAGCGCGGCGGCGGTTGTGCCCAACTGCGCACGACGATGGGCGAGGTGGCCACGGTTTGTGCCGGGGTGAATGACCAACCGCCACTGCTGAGCGGCACGGCCATGCCGAACGAGGAGCATACCGGGCAATCGAGCTGGGCCATGTGCTGGTCGCCGCCAGCGCCGTCGAGGTCGATGGCCACGCCGTGTTCGCTGTTGACCGAGCAGAAACCACCTTCCAGGCCGGCCAAACGCAGGCCGCCCATCTGACCGTGGTGCAGGCCACACAGCAACAGGCTGAACAGGACGCTGGCGTAGAGCGTCCAGGCAGTCAGCGTGCGAGTGTGCCGGGTGGTTTTCATGGCGGCAAATCTACCATTCGGATGAACGGTCGGGTAGTGCTTTTGCTGCAAGGAGCTGTCAGGCCGCACGCTCCAGCACGTCCAGTAAATCGACGAATTCCAGTGCAAGTTTATGACGCGGTGCCAGGTGTACCAACGGCACCGAGGCCTGGTGCGATTCGCGCATCTTGATCGAACTGCTCAAGTACACCGGCAGCACCGGCATGCCTTCGTTGCGCAGTTGCTCGACCAGGGTCTGGTGCAGTGCGGTGCGCCCGGCGAACTGGTTGACCACCACGCCTTCTACCTGCAGTGCCGGGTTGTGGTCTTGGCGCAGCTCTTCGACCTCGGCCATGACACTGTGCAGGGCCTGGCGCGAGAAACTGTCGCAGTCGAACGGGATCAACAGGCGCTCGGCCGCCACCAGTGCGCTGAAGGTGTAGAAGTTCAGCGCCGGCGGGGTGTCGATGTAGATCCGCTCGTAGTCCTCGCCCAGTTCCACCAGCAACTTGCGCAGCTTGTTGATCTTGAACTTGCTCTCCAGCTTGCTCTGCAGGTCGCTGAGGTCAGGGCTGGCGGTGACCAGGTGCAGGTTGCCATAGCGCGTTTCGGTGATCGCCACACGGGGTTTCTTGCCGGCGGCGGTCACCGGCGACAAGGTCTGGCGGAAGAAGTCGGCGATGCCGGCAGGAATGGCGTCATTGACCAGGCCGGTCAGGTAATAGGTGGCATTGGCCTGTGGGTCGAGGTCGACCAGCAAGGTCCGGTAGCCCTCGGCGGCACTGGCTGCGGCAAGGTTGCAGGCAATGCTGGATTTGCCGACGCCACCTTTCTGATTGAAAACCACACGACGCATAAGACGCTCATCCATGAAGTGAAAATGTCAGGTTGAGGTCAATCCTATGACTGAAACACTGCAGTTTTATGACAAGGTTTGTTACAACCTTCAGATTCATGATCGCCCGTACCGGCCTTTTCGCGGGCAAGCCCGCTCCCACAGGGCCTGCGAGTCAGGCTACGGCTACCCGATTGCGCCCTTCCTGCTTGGCCCGGTATAGCGCGCGGTCTGCCTCGGCCAACGCTTGCATGGGCGCGCTGCCGGCTTCGCCATCCCAGCGCGCCACCCCCAGTGAAATCGTCACCGCCCCCACCGGCTCCATGGGCGTATCCTCAGCCGTCGCCCGCAGCCGTTCGGCCACTGCCGCCGCCGCCTCCAGGCTGGCCCCTGGCAGCAGCATCAGGAACTCCTCGCCCCCGGTGCGGCATAGCAGGTCACCTTCGCGGCAACAACGGCGCATCAACTCCGCCAGCCGGCGCAGCACCTGATCACCCACCGCATGCCCGTAGCTGTCATTGACCCGCTTGAAGTGGTCGATATCCAGCTCGATGGCCGAAAATGCCCTGCCTTCGGCTTCCAGCAGCGACAAGCTGAACTCCAGGCTGCGGCGGTTGCCCAGGCCGGTCAGCGGGTCGGTCTGGGCGTCACGATTGAGCCGGCCGATGCGTTCTTGCAGCAGGTTCAAGCCGAACAGCAACGCGCGCTTTAGCTCCGCCGCCTCGAAGTACCAGGCCCGCACTTGATGCAAGTGCTCGGCGGTGCCGGCGTGGTCCAGCGAGCGGGCTCCCGCGGCCAGTTGCCACAACGGCCGGGCGATGGTCAGGGCCAACCACCACAGCAGCAGGCTGCCCACCAGCGCCAAGGGCGCCGATGTGCCGACCACGTTCAGCACCAGGTGGCTCAGCGGCGTCACTGTCTGCGCCAAGGGTTGCTGCGCAACCACGCCCCAGCCGGCGCTGGGTACGGTGGCGAAGCCGGCGAGCATTTCCACGCCCAGGCTGTTGGTCAATTGCCGCGTACCGCTGTCCAGTGTCGCCAACTGATCGACCAGTGCGTTGCCCTCCACCACAGTGCCTACCCGTTCGCTATTGGGGTGGTACAGCAGGCGGCGGTTGCGGTCGACCACGTACAGGTACGAACCGTCCTTGTAGAAATGCTCGCCCAGCAGGCTGTTGAGGATGTTGCGTTCGCGCAGGTACAGGCTGCCACCCACATACCCCTGGTAGTGGCCGTTGCTGTCGAACATGGGTTGCGACAGCGCCACCACCAGGTTGTCGGCCGCCGACAGGTAGGGCGTGGAAACCAGTGGGCGGCGTTCGTGCAAGGCTTGCTGGGCGCCAGGCGACTGTACGTGGGTGCCGACCAGGTGGCGTAGCGGGGCGGGGGATACCGCCAGCAGTACGCCGTTGGCGTCGATCACGAAGGTGGAGTTGAAGGCCATGCTCTGGCCCAGTACACGGTCGGTTTCCAGCTGCAACGCTGCGCCATCGCTCAACTGCCGGCCCTGTACGCCGGCGCTGAACATCAGTTGCTGCAGGGCGTTGCCGATGAAGGTTTCGGTAATGCTGGCCAGCTTTGTCGCATACACCCGGTTGGCTTCCAACGCATTGTCGATCAGTAACTGGCGCTGCACCCGGTAGCTGGCGAAGTAGCTGGCGCACAGCATGACCACTGCGGTAAGGGCGCAAAGCACCAGAATGAGTGTACGTAGATCCAGGCGCAATCCATGCTTGGCGTGTGGCAATCCTGACCTCGGGGCATCGAAAAAGGGCTACTGAAAAAGAATGGCCTTGCGCGCCGCACTCAAGAACCTGCCTTGTCCAGGGCGTCAAGCTCGTCTTCCACCTGCTGCATGCGTTGCTCGACCAAGGCCTGCACTTTGCTATCGCGGGCGGTCTCGCGCATCAGGGCGGTGAGTTTTTCGCTCAGGCGCTTACCGGCTTCGGTGTCTTCCAGGGCGCGGGCTTTGGCCGGGTCCTGGGTGGCGGCGACGATGGTGGCGAATTCCGCGTCGCTGAAGTTCTTTTCGCTGTACAGGCGGAACAGGTCCTGGCGCTGGTCTTCGACGGTGAGGTGCTTGCGCAGCACGTCCTGAATGCTCGCTTGCGACAGCTGCGGGTGAGTGCGGCCCAGCAGCACGGCCATGCGCTCGATGTTGTGTGTGTAGGCGTCCTGCAGCGGAAGCTGGGCAAGGATCTGTGCTTCACGGGAGGGTTTCTGGTCGCAGGCGGTGAGTGCGGCAGTCAGCAACAGGGGCAACAGCAACTTCTGAAGGCGAGGCATGGCGTGGCCTGGTCGGGCAGTGAAGGCTGCCGATTATACCGATGTCCGCCAGGCCACGACGAGCCCTGTGAGTTGCCTTGAGCGGTGCGCTGATGTGGAGCAGGATCCGGTCTGGCAAACCACGCATATGCAGTTGTGAGTGCGCTGACTTGTGGGAAAACGCCGACAGTGGCGCATTGGATGTGAACGACGTGTTCATTTCAAAATCTGCCCGGCGTGCTTACCTTCCCTCGTGCATGGCTTTTTAATTGCACCCAAGGGAGACTCGCAATGCCACATATGGCCCTGTACAAACTCAAACTGCTGGACGAGTTCGAAGATCGCCTGGACCTGTGGACCTTCGGTGATTTCGAGAACAGGTTGACGGGCTTGTGGCGTGGGGCAACGCGGCATGATGCCAAAAGCATCATCAATGCCGCGCACAAGGAACGGCGTTGGCCGAAAACGGTGAAGCGCTATTTGCTGACTCATTACCGGGCGTTCGACAACGTCAGTTTGGAGCTGGAAAGCACGTTTGCCGAGGTGTTGGCGGCGATGAGCGTGCAGGAGCGGGCCCAGTGGGGGTTGCTGCCTGCTGGCAATTCAGTTGCCTGACAGAACCTGCGCAGTAGCCCCATTCAGGCGAAGCGGTGCCTCAGAAACCACCCGACAACGGCCACTCCACCGCCAGCCGTATCTGGTCACCATCCAGCTCCGCCTGCGCCGTGTTTCCCCGGTGCTCGTTGTGCCTCACCGAGAACGTCGTCCCCTTGGCTTTGCCACTCTGAACCACATACCGCGCTTCCAGGTCGCGCTCCCAATGCTTGCCACCCTTGCCATACCCCAGGTAGGCATATCCGCCATTGGGGTCCACATGTGTGCCATCGATATCGAAGCCTCGCACATACAACGCCGTCAGGTTCAACCCCGGCACGCCGTAGGCGCCCATGTCCAGGTCGTAGCGTGCCTGCCATGACTTTTCGTTCGGTGCGTTGAAGTCCGACATCTGCACCGCGTTGGTGATGAAAATCGCGCCGCGCGTTACGTAGTCGAAGGGCGTGTTGCCGTCCACTTGCTGCCAGCCCAGGCTGAAACCGTGTGGGCCCTGGTTGTAACGCGAGAGCAGGCTCCAGGTGGTGGTGTCGATACGCCCGGACAGCGCTTTGCCGGTGTCGGTGGTGCGATACAGGTTGAGGTCCAGGCTGACGCTGCGGCGGGCATCCAGGGCGTGGCTGAAGGTGCTGCCCAGGTAGTGCTGGTTCCAGCTGTCCTCGTAACGTGAGGTGTACAGGCTGGCGCTGAAGGCGGTGCCGGGGTTCCACACCACACCGGCCAGGTCGAAGCGGTTGCCCTGGCGGCCGTTGGAGTAGTTCACCACGAAGCCTTGGTCGTGGCTGGAGGCGTTGCGGTCGGTGCTTTCGTTGAAGTGCCCGGCGACCAGCTTGAGGTTGTCGAGTTCATTGCTGGTGAGAAAGAAACCCGTGGCGGTCTCGGGCAGCAGGCGGCTGTCGGAGGAGCTGAACACTGGGGTCTTGACCCGTTGCTCACCGTAAGACAACACGGTATCGGACACGCGCAGTTTCAGTGCCGCACCGGCGCGGCTGTACTGGTTTTCAGGATGCCCGTCGTTATCGACCCCGAGCAAGCGCGCCTTGCCCGCTCGCCCGCCGCCACTGTCGAGTTGCACGCCCAGGTAGGCATGGGCATCGACCCCGACACCGATCAGGCCTTGGGTGAAGCCGGACTGGAAGGTACCCATCAAACCATAGGCCCATTCCTCGGCCTTGCCATTACGTTCGTTGCGCGGTTTGTAGGCATTGCGCGCTGCACTGTTGCGCCCGCCGTTCTTGTAGTCACGCTGGTCGAAAACGCTGCGGTTGAGCAGGTTCAAGCTGCCATCCTCGACAAAGCCATTGCTTCGCGACTGGGCGGAGTCGGCCAGGGTGAAAGGAGCCAGGCCCAGTAGCGACAGTGCCAGCAACAACCGGTTCAGGGCGACAGGGCGCAACGGCATGGGCAGAACTTCCTGGTTCAGGGGGCGCGAAAGCGCAGAATGCGCGCGCCGTCGAAAGGGTCGGTGAGGTAGTGGGCGTGGATGCCAAAGGTGCTCAGCAGGCGTTCGGGGGTGAGCACTTCGTATGGTCTGCCGAGGGCGACCAGGCGGCCCTTGTCGAGTACCGCGACACGGTCGCAGGTGAGCGCCTGGTTGAGGTCATGCAGGGCCACCAGGGTGGTTACCGGCAGGGCCTGCACTTGCTGCAGCAGGCTTAGTTGATGCTGGATATCCAGGTGGTTGGTCGGCTCGTCCAGCAGCAGGATTTGCGGCCGCTGGGCCAGAGCGCGGGCGATGTGCACACGCTGGCGCTCGCCACCGGACAGCGAGCCCCACGGACGCGTACGCAGGTGCAGGGCATCGAGGTCGGCCAACGCCTGCTCGACGATGTCGCGGTCCTGCCGGGAGAACGGCGCCAGGGCCGAGAGCCAGGGCGTGCGGCCCAAGGCAACCGCGTCGAACACACTGATCGCATCGAGGGTATCGGCCTGTTGCTCGACCAGCGCCAAGGCTTGGGCAACACGGCGTCGGGGCATCTGTGCCAGCGCTTCGCCCATGAGCTGTACGCTGCCGCAGGCGGGTTTGCGCAGCCCTGCCAGCAACTTCAGGAGTGAGGATTTGCCCGAGCCGTTAGGGCCGACGATGCCCAGGGTTTCACCGGCGACAACGCTAAGGTCGATATCGCTGAGTACGGTATTGCCGGCCAGTTGTAGGCCCAGCCTTTGACAGCTCAACGGAGGCATGTGTACAGCGGCCATGAGGGTCATGGACGCCCCCGACGGCTGACCAGAATCAGCGCGAAGACTGGCGCGCCGATCAGCGCGGTCACCACGCCCACCGGGATCACCTGGCCGGTGATCAGTGTGCGCGAAAGGATGTCAGCGGCAATCAGGAACAGCGCACCGCCCAGCGCGCTGGCGGGGAGCAAGCGGCTGTGCCCGGGACCGAGCAGCAAACGCAGAGCGTGAGGTATCACCAGCCCGACAAAACCGATGGCGCCGACAATCGACACCATCACCGCCGTGACCAGCGCCGCACAGCTGATCAGCAGCAACTGGGTGCGCCGCACCGGGATGCCCAGCGAGGCTGCCGAATCGGCACCGAAGGTGAAGGCATCCAGTGCGCGGCGATGCCATAGGCACACCAGCAAGCCGAACAGCGCCACCGGCACAGCCAGCCACACCGAAGGCCAGCGCACGCCACTGAGGTTGCCCAGCAGCCAGAACAAGATGCCACGCGCCTGCTCGGCAGTGGCCGACTTGGTGATCAGGAAAGCGGTCAGGGCATTGAACAGCTGCGAGCCGGCGATACCGGCAAGGATCACCTGGGCGTTGTTGTTGCTGGGGCCGGCCGCGCGGGCCAGTACCAGCACCAGGGCAAATGCCGCCCCGGCGCCGATGAACGCCCCGGCGGACATGCTCAGCGCCAGGCTACCCAGGCCCAGCAGGCCGACCAGTACCGCGCCGGTCGAGGCACCGGCAGACAGCCCCAGCAGGTATGGCTCGGCCAGCGGGTTGCGCAACAGCGCCTGGAGTATCACGCCGCAGGTGGCCAGCCCGGCGCCGCAAGCGGCCGCGACCAGGGTGCGGGTCAGGCGGTAGTTCCAGACGATACCGGCGTCGATCGGGTCGACCGGGTAGCCGGCCTGCCACAGGTGGTTGGCCAGCACCTGACCGACCACGCTGGGCGACAGGTTGGTTTCACCGATGGCGATACCGGCCAGCAGGGCGGCCAACAAGGCTGCCAGGGCAACCGCGATGCAGGGTAACAGGCGCATCATCACTGGGCTGCTTTACCGCTGGCAAACGCTGCGGACAGCGTCTGCACGCCGCGGAACAGGCGGATGCCGGCCTGCATGGCGTCGGCGTCGAGAATGATGATGTGGTCGTGCTTCACCGCGTCCATGTTGCGGGTTACCGGGTCGCTGCGCAGGAATTCGAGTTTTTTCTGGTAGTCGTCGGCGGGGAAGCGGCGGCGGTCCATGCGCGCGATGATCAGCCAGGTCGGGTTGGCTTTGGCCAGGGTTTCCCAACCTACGGTTGGCCATTCTTCGCTGGACTCGACCACGTTGCGCACACCGAGGGTGCGCAACATGAAGTCGGCGACGCCTTGGCGGCCGGCCACATAGGGGGCGATGTCGAGGTCGGCGCTGGAAAACCAGAACAGCGCAGAGGTTGTCGACAGGTCCTTGCCGGCCAGTTGCGCCTTGGCACTGTCCAGTCGGCCCTTCAGCTCGGCGTTCAGGGCCGCGCCGCGCGCCTGTACGTCGAAGATCTCAGCCAGCTGGCTGACACTTTTGTAGATGCTGTTCACCTGGAAGGCCTGCAGGCGTGTGCCGTCGGCACCGACCAGGTTGTCCTTGCCTTCACAGTCCGAGGGCAGCAGGTAGGTGGGGATATTCAGCTCGTCGAACTGTTCGCGGGTGCCGACCACGCCCTGGGCGCCGACCGTCCATTCGAGCTGCACCGCCACCAGCTGCGGGCGCTTGCCGACCACTGCCTCGAAGCTGGGTTCGTTGTCGGCCAGGCGCGGCACCTTGGCATTCACCGCCTGGTACTCGGGCAGCACGTTGTTGAACCACAGCGAGGTGCCCGCCAGCTTGTCGCCCAGGCCCAATGCATAAAGCATCTCGGTCCCAGCCTGGCCGATGGTGACGGCGCGCTGCGGTGCCTGGGCGAAGGTCTGCGGCTTGCCGCAGTTGTCGACCGTGAGCGGGTAGTGGGTGGCGGCGGCCTGAGCCAGGCCGGTGAGGCCTAGGCCGGCGAGCAGGGTGGCGAAACGGGGCAGCATGCTGGGCGATCTCCTATCGGACAGTTCGGGTGAGGAACGCGCGGACAGGCATCGCCGAGCCCCTGCTGGTGGCTGAGGCAACACTGATGGCCAATCCCGGACACCCCGCCGGTTGGTGTATGTAGGCCGGCAGGTCTCCTGACTGGTGCGTCACGGCCTGGCTCCGGCCTTCCCGGGTGTTAGGCCCAGTGGCATCGATGGAGCAGGCTCGGCACCTACAGTTGCGGGGGCAGTTCCGTTTGGCCCGTGTTGGCGGGCCTGGGATTCCCTATTAGTTCCGTGGTGGAAACCGGCGGCCCGCATGGTAGACCATCGCGCCGCCGGGTGAAAACGCTTTTCAGAAGTACTTCAGCCAGCGGATGTCGCGGCGCCGCTGCTTTAGCTTGGCGAACCCGCGCACCGGTCGGTACAGCGCAACCGCCAGCAGCACTGCAACCACCCATACCGCTGCAATGCCGTCGAAGCCAAAGTAGTCGCCATGGTTGAGACCCAGCAGCGCTACACAGGCCAGGTACAGCAGCTTCAACACATACAGGTGCAGCAGGTAGAAGAACATGGGGGCTGCACCGAACACCGCCAGGGCACTGATCCAGCGCGGCTGGGAAGCACGCTCGAAGGCCCGCAGCAACAGCAGGCCGCAGCCCAGGGTCAGGGCCAGGAACAGCAGCGACGGTGGGTATTTGGTGATGTTGAAGAAGCTCATCAGGGTTTGCGTGAAGGTAGGGTAGCCGCTCCATGGCGCCTCCCCGTAGCCGTTGAACATGCGCAACACCACAAAACCCAGCAGTGCGAGCAACCCGGCCAGCAGCAGGCGTTGCTGGCGTTGCCCGGCAGCGCTGCCGCGAGCGAACCAGGGGCCCAGGCCGTAGCCCAGGGCGATGACGCCGATCCATGGCAGCACCGGGTACGACGTGCGCAGGCGCAGGTTGTCGGAAAACGCCAGCCAGCCACGGTCATGCAGAATCGCCCAAGGCACATGCAGCGCAGATTCCACACCAAAGTGCAGGCCGTCGAGCAAGTTGTGCCCGGCGACGATGAGGGCGCCCAGGGCGAGCAGCGCGGCGCGTGGCAGCCACACCAGCAGCGACAGGGCAATCATGCTGACACCGATGGCCCAGATCACCTGCAGGTAGATCACGCTGGGCGGCAACTGGAAGGTCCAGGCGAAGTTGACCAGGGTGAACTCCAGCGCCACCAGGAACAACCCGCGCTTGAACAGGAACGCCGAGACGTCGCCTCGGCCCTGATGCTTCTCGCCGTACAGCCAGGCCGACAGGCCGGTCAGCAGGACGAACACTGGCGCGCAAAGGTGGGCGAGGGTGCGGCTGACGAACAGCGATGGCTCTGTGGTGTCGATGGTCATCGGGTCGCTGACCTGGCGGTGCAGGAAGAAGGTCTCGCGAACGTGGTCCAGGAGCATGAACAGGATTACCAGGCCGCGCAGGGCATCGATGCTCTGCAGGCGCTGGGTGATCAAGGTGGGCGTGGCGCTGGCGCTTGTCATGGAGGGTCGCTGATAGGAATGAGTGTCATCTGAAACGTTATCTTATAGCTAATATGTAATAGATTGGTAGAGGTTTTTGTGGCGCCTGTGCTGGCCTTTTCGCAGCGCAAGGCTGCTCCTACAGGCGGGTGATGACTTGTGGGAGCAGCCTTGTGCTGCGAAGAGGTCCACACAGGCAGCTCAGGTCAGAAGGTGTAATCCACCGTCGCAAAATACGAGCGCGGCATCCCCATCAACCACTGCTGCCCACTGAACGCCGACTGCACATACTCGCGATCGAACAGGTTGTTCAACTGCAACCCCAGCCGCACATCCGGCAACACCTGCCAGGCGATATTGGCATCGACCACCGTATAGCCGGGAGCGCTTTGGGCATTGGCGGTGTCGGCATAACGCTCATCCACATAGCGCGCGCCAATGCCGGCTTCCAGCTGCTGGCCGAAACCTTTGCTCAGCCACAGGTTGGCGGTACGCCGTGGCACGTTGGCCGGGCGGTTGCCGGCGCGGTCCTGCGCCACGCCATCGACCATTTCGTCGAAGTCGTCGTACCTGGCGCGTACCAGCGATGCGTTGGCAGACACCTGCCATTGGTGCGCCAGCGCCAGCTCCAGGGTCGCTTCGAGGCCGTCGGAGGTCTGCTGGCCAGCCTGTTGCTTCTCGTGGGTGATCGGGTCATCCACCAGCAGCTTCTTCTTGACGATGTGGTAGGCGGCCAGCGTCCATTCGCCACGGCCTTCCCAGAAGCGCTGCTTGAGGCCCAGCTCGGTCTGCTTCGCTTCGGTCAAGTCATAGTGCATCTGGGTGGGGCTGAGGCTGATGAGGTTGTTGACCCCTTCCTCGCTGGTGGAGTACTGGCCATACAGTGACAGGTCGTCGGTGACCGCGAACACCAGCCCGGCGCGCCAGTTGCCACCCCGCAAACTGCGGTCACTGCGGCTGTCGTTGGTCAGGTTGTCGCGGTCGATATGATTCTGGTCACGGCGCACGCCGGTTACCAGCGACAGCCGGTCGCTCAGCTGCAGGCGGTTTTCGGCGAACAGGGCGAAGGTGTGAGTGGTGGACAAGGTTTGCGGTCGCAGCGGCGAGGCACTGTGGAACCCGCCGGGCTGCGGTTGCCATGGGTCGATGTAGTCACCGCCCACATCGTTGTAGGGTGAATTGCTGTCGACGTTGAAGCGCACCTTGTTGTACTCGGCACCGAGCACGGTCTTGCTGGCCAGGCCGAACAGGGTGTGGTCGAAGGTGAAGGTCTGGCGGTCGCCGAACTGTTCCTGGTTGTGCTTGATCTCCAGGTAGCTGCCGCGCAGCAACTGCTGACGCTCTGCGTCCCAGCTGTAGTCTTCGGCGTTGCGCCAGTGGCGGCGGCTTTTGATGTAGTACAGCTGGTTGCTGGCGCTGAGGTGGTCGTTCAGCGTCCACTCGGTGGTCAGCCGGGTCCACTCGTCGTCATAGCGCTGCACGTCATTCTGTACGTTGTAGTTCTTGTTGCGCAGGCTGCTGCGGTAGTGGCCGTCGATCAGCGGCGTGCCGTAGTAGTTGGCGGGCTGCGCCTCGCCACGGTCGTGGGCGAGGGTGAAGCTGAGGTCGTCAGTGGCATCGAAACGCAGCGCGGCACTCAGGGCCAGGCTGCGTGAATGGGTGCGGTCGACCCAGCCATTGCCATCCTGCTGGTTCAGCGTCAGGCGATAGCTCAGGCGCTCGCTGAGGCTGCCGCCGCTGTCCAGGCCGAGCTGCTGACGGTCCCACGAGCCGTAGCCCAGGCGCAGGTGGTTGCGCACTTCGCCGGCAAACGGTTTTTTCGGGATCACGTTGACGACCGCGCCGGTGGCGCCTTCGCCATGCAGTACCGAAGCCGGGCCGCGAATCACGTCGATACGTTCGACCATCCACGGGTCGACCGGGAACGTTTGGGTGCCGGCACCGGTGTAAAGCCGTGCGCCGTCGAACAGGGTCATCACCGAGCTGTGCCCGGCAAAGCCGCGGGCTGACAAGCCCGTACCGCCATCACCCGGAGAGCCGACGAAGGTGATGCCCGGCGAGCGAGTCACCGCATCCTGCACGGTAAGGTTGTTGCGTTGCTGAATCTGCTCGGCGCTGATGCTGCTGGTGCTGGCCGGTGTTTCCAGGGCGCTGAGGCCAAGGCGTGAGCCGGCCTGGGTAGGCGTGGCCAGGTCGATGGCGCGGCTGTCGAGGGTGTCGGTGATGGCCGTGGAAGGCAAAGCCAGAGGCTGTTGGGTTCGGTCATCGGCCAGGGCCGGCAGGGCGACGGCCAGGCAGGCCGCCAGGGGGTGAAGCTTGAACATACGGGACATGTCGTTCCACTGCTGCAGGAATGAATGGATCCCGGTGGAAAACACGCAAAGGCGAACCATGCGGGCAGGCGCGCGCACGGATTCCGGCCTGCGCCCGCCCACCGCGGGTTGCCAAGTGAAGCTCCAGGCCGGTCTCCGGGCTTGCGAGGGGCATGAAACCTTCACCTTCCCATGCCGGAGCACAGTGGTATCTCGAAGGGTTCGCTCGCTTACCGTTGCGGGGGCAGCGCCGGACTTGTCGTGGGTAACACGACGCACCGGCTTCCCGTTTCACCCTGCGCGCGGCGGCGCAGGGCACCTGAAACTGGCGCGCATCTGACCATTGAAATGCGGGGGCGTCAAATTTGCTTGGGCAATGGCGGTGGGTTAGGCCGGCAACGGCTAGCGTCCGCGGCGCCGCGAAACCCGTGCCTCGATGTTCTTGCGCCCGATCAGCAGTGGCGGCTTCTCTACCACCGGCTCATCCGCCAGCCACTTGTACATCACCAGGCAGTCCACCAGCCCCAGGCGGGCATGGCGATAGGCCTTGGGCAAGCGGCCAACGGTCTCGAAGCCCAGCTTGTGCCAAAGCGCCACGGCCACTTCATTGCTGGCCACCACCGAGTTGAACTGCAGGGCCAGAAAACCTTCCTGGCGCGCCAGCTTCTGCGAGTGTTCGCACATCAAGCGCGCCACGCCCCGGCCGCGTGCCTGCTCGCTGACCATGTAGCCGCAATTGCCCACATGCGCGCCTGGCCCGGCTGCATTGGCCTTGAGGTAATACGAACCCAGTAGCTCGCCCTCTTCTTCGGCCAATAGTGTGTGCAAGGGCAGTTCCAACCACAGCTGGCGGGCCTGTTCGAAGCTCAGGGCCGGGTCGAAGGCGTAGGTTTCACGGGCTTGGACAATGGCCTGGAAAGTGGGCCAGAAGCGCTCGAAGTCTTCTGGCGTCATGGGGCGAATGTGGATCATGCGGGTTCCTGCGCGGGCTAAGCCGCCCAGTCTGGGTGGCGCGGCGCCGTCGCGCAAGGGCGGCGACGCCGTTTGTGCTCAGCCGTTGGCCTTGCCTACGGCATCCATGGCACGTGCCGAGTAGACCAGCGCAGCACCGGCGTTCATCGCCACGGCCACGCCGAGGGCCTCGGCAATTTCCTCGCGGCTGGCGCCATGCTTGACCGCCTGTTGCGAATGCACGGCGATGCAGCCGTCGCAGCGGGTGGTCACGGCCACGGCCAGGGAGATCAGCTCGCGCGTCTTGGCGTCCAGGTGGTTGGTCTTGGCCCCAGCACCGCTGGCGGTCATGTAACCGGCCACGGTGTCGGGTGAGAGTTGCTTGAGATCGCCGATGCCGGCCATCAACTGCTTACGGTAGGCGTCCCAGTCCATCATGCTCATCGTCTTCACCTTGGGGTGGTTGCGAGTGGAGCTTTCAGGCTAGTCGAAGAGTGGCAAGTGCGAGGCTTGTACTTTGGTGGTTATGCCGTGGGCCTTTGGAAGCGGGCTTGGGCAAGCCCGCTGTGGCACTGTTCAGATGTAGATGAACACCAGCACCAAGGCTGCGACCACTGCCCATTTTTCCAGGTAGTAACGCATGCGGTTGCGCTTTTTCAGCGCCTTGCCACGTTCGCGGATCTTGTAGATGCGGGTGAACAGGCGGTTGATGCCGCCGGTCTTGTCGCTGGCATCGTTGGGCGCCGCGGCGGCAGCCATTACGTTACGGCTGAACCAGCGGTTGAACGCGGTTGCCCAGCGGTACTTGAGCGGGCGCTCGACGTCGCAGAACAGGATGATGCGGTTGTGCTCGGTGGTGTTGGCCGCGTAGTGGATGTAGGTTTCATCGAAGATCACCCCCTCGCCATCGCGCCAGGAGTATTTCTCGCCGTCCACGTCGATGTAGCAACCGTCGTCGTTCGGTGTGTCCAGGCCCAGGTGGTAGCGGTACGAGCCGGCATACGGGTCGCGGTGGCGCACCAGCTTGGCGCCCGGTGGCAGGGTAGCGAACATGGCGGCCTTGACCGTGCCGATACCTTGCAGCAGCTCGGTGGTGCGTGGGCACAGGGCCATTGCCGATGGGTGGCTTTCGCCATACCACTTCAGGTAAAAACGCTTCCAGCCGGTCTTGAAGAACGAATTGAAACCGACATCGTCGTAATTGTCGGACTTCTTGATTTCGCCCACGTGCAGCAGCTGGCGGCCTTCCTCGCGGATCTCCTGCCAGTGGTCCTGCAGCGGCTTCAGTTCGGGAAAGGCCTCGACCGGCAGGTAAGGCTTGGCCGGGTGCTTGGAGAACAGGTACAGGAAGCTGTTGACCGGTGCCAGGAAACTGGAGTGGTCGCCCAACTGGCGAGTCAGCTTGTGGCGAACCCGACCGCGCAGGTGAACATAGGCGATCGAGAGGACGAAAATAAGTACGAGTGCAATTTTCATGGACGATTACTTGTCGAAAAATGGCCATGCGCCATGGCATAAGCTCGCCAGCATAAACAATCATGGGGCCAGTTTGTACTTATTGTTACGAAACGGCAGGGCGACATTGGTGGAATGCCCTACAGTCTTGCGCAAACGTTTCATGTCAGGGAGTTTGTATGGTTCAGGATATTCGCCCCAGCGGTAGCCCGTTCAAACGGCTGTTTTTCGCCTTGCCGGTCAGCGATGCCCAGCGCAGTGCTCTGGCCCAATGGCGCCGGGACCTGAACCTGCGCAGCGGCAAACCGGTGCCGGCAGCCAACTTCCACGTCACGCTGCTGTTCCTGGGTGATGTGGACGCCGCCCAGGTGCCTGCGATCTGCGCAGCGGTCGATCAGTTGGCGCTGCCGGCTTCGGCACCTCGGCTGTTGCTCGACCGCTTGCAGGTGTGGCAGCGGGCCAACGCCCTGGTATTGGAGGCGCAGCAGGTACCGCCGGCCCTGCTGCAACTGGTTTACGGTTTGCAGCAGGCATTGCTGCCATTGGGGGTGGAGGCGGCCAGCCGTGAGTATCGGCCGCACCTGACGCTGTCCAGGGACTACCGAGGGCAGCCGCCCGAAGCCAGCAGTGCGCCGGAGTTTTATCTCGCGGCGCGTCACTTCACGCTCTACGAGTCGCGCAAGGGCGCGTACTGGCCGTTGGCGCAGTGGCCGCTTTCAAGTTGACTCAGGCCGCTATTTCGCTGTCGGCGAACAGCCGCTCTCCCAGCGCGTAGGCAGTGTGCAGGTGTGGTTCTGGGGTAGCCCCTTCGCTATCGTCCAGCAGTGTCGAGCTGAGCACCTCGGCGCCGCAGTAGTCGAAGATGCCATGCTCGATCTGCACGCGCATGGCCTCGGCATAGCCATGCCGATCGAAGGTGCCGCTGTCGGCACCGGCAACACCGACCAGGTGCACCTTCATGCCGCGCAGTTTCTTTACGGTAACGCCCCCTTCATAGTCGAACGCCCATCCGTTGCTGAATACGCGCTCGACCCAACCTTTGAGCAAGGCCGGTAGTGACCACCAATAGATGGGGAAAACCAGTACCAAGGCATCGGCGCGGTCGATGCGCGCCTGCTCTTTCAATACGTCAGCCGGGGGGGCTGCCAGGCGACGATGCACCGCGTGATCGGCCTGGCCAAAGCGCGGGTCGAAACCTTCACTGGCCAGGTCGGCGATTTCGCTGCTGTGCCCGGCACCGGCAAGGCCAGCGGCAACCTGGCGAGCGAGCGCATGGGTGAGAGATTGCGGGTCGTGGTGGCCGACGACGATCAAGGCGTGCATGGTGGGTTCTCAAAAGGCTGTGCGGAATTACCCTGAGCGCTATATACTCAAGGTAAGTTACGTTTAGTAAGTTACTTTTGGTAGGTATTCGATGTCAAGCGACGATCAAACCCCTGCACGCAAACGACTTAGCCGCGATGAACGCCGCAGGCAGTTGCTGGATGTGGCCTGGCGGCTGGTGCGTGAGGAGGGGACCGATGCCCTGAGCCTGGGGCGCCTGGCTGAACAGGCCGGGGTGACCAAACCGGTGGTTTATGACCATTTCGAGACCCGCGCCGGGCTGTTGCTGGCGCTGTACCAGGAATACGATGCGCGTCAGTCGCAGATGCTGGAGCAGGCGCTGGCCCGCTGTGAAGCCAGCCTGGTCAGCCGTGCCCAGGTGATTGCCGAGGCCTACGTGGACTGCGTGATAAGCCAGGGCAGAGAGATACCAGGGGTGTCCGCGGCGTTGGCCGGGTCACCGGAAATGGAAGCGTTGAAGCGCGCGTACGAACAGCCGTTCCTGGACAAGTGCCGCGAGGCATTGGCGGGGTTTTCGCCCAGCGGCACTGTGGGGAAGGCCGGCATGCGCCTGCTGGTAGGGGCGGCGGATGCGTTGTCCCAGTCTGCTGCTGCAGGGGAACTGGAGGCGGGCCAGGCCAAGGCTGAATTGCAGGCGGCGATTGTGGCGATGGTCGAGCGACAGTGAGAGCTTCAGCTTACCTAGGCAGATGCGCTAGCTGTAGGAGCAGCCTTGTGCTGCGAAGAGGCCGGTAAGGCAAAAGACTGTTTTCGGCAGTTATGGCCTCTTCGCAGCACAAGGCTGCTCCCACAGGTTAGATTCGGGGATTACACGGGCAAGCTCTGGTACGGCAACTCGTCCCCTGGGCTGCGCTCGAACTGCCGCTTGTACTCGCGGCTGAACTGCGAAGTGCTCTGATAGCCCACCCGGTGCGCGGCCTGCGCCACGCCCAGGCCTTCGCCAATCAGCATCTGCTGCGCCTTCAGCAAGCGTAAACGCTTCAGGTACTGCATCGGCGCCATGTCGGTGCAGCGCTTGAAGTGTTCATGGAAGGTTGAAACGCTCATGTTGGCGCGCGCAGCCAGCGCTTCCACGCTCAGCGGCTCGCTGTAGTGCTCGCGCAGGTGGGCGAGGGCGGCACCGATGCGGGCGAAGTGCCCTTGCTGTTCCACCAGTGCCCGCAGCACACCGGCCTGCGGGCCGCGCAGCGCGGTGTACAGCACCTCGCGTACCCGTGCCGGGCCCAACACTTTGGCGTCCAGCGGGTCTTGCAGGCAGCGCAGCAGCCGTTCCACGCTTTCGCGCATCGGCGCATCCAGTGCCGCCGAGGTCATCGATTGCGGCGTTTGTGCCTGCACCGCAGCGTCCGGCGCCAGGTCCATGCTCTGCACCAGTTCACCCAGCACGCCACGGTCGATGTCCACCGCCACGCCCAGCAGCGGCGCTTCGCGGGTGGCGAAGGTTTCACACATGAAGGGCACCGACAGCGCTTGCACCAGGTAATGCCCCGCACCGTACTCCAAGGTGCGCGGCCCCAGGCGTGCCAGCTTGCTGCCCTGGGCCAGTATCATCAGGCTGGGTTCGTAGATTTGTGGGCTGCTCGCCACATAGTGCTCCCAGCTCAGTACCTGCACCTGGGGCAGGTGGGTGGGCACAAAACCCGGGCGTGTGGCGAGGGTGCGGATCAGCGCGCAGAGCGGCGCATTGGCGTCGACGTGACGGGTCAGTTGCATGGTGAACCACGGGCAGAGAATCAGACAGCTTAATCATCGCAGATTGAAGGTGTGGCGCCAGATGCTGGCGGGCATCTTCGGAGAATCAGGCATGCATGCCGGAGAATCAGCCGTGGGCGAGGCGGCAAACGATGGGCAGAATGCGTCGCCTGAATCGTTTCACTTCACTGCGAGGCCCTGCATGTATACCGCCATCGGTTACGCCGCCCAAACCCCCACCAGCCCTCTGGCCCCCATGACCTTCGAGCGCCGCAGCCCACGCCCGGATGACGTCGCCATCGAAATCCTGTACTGCGGCGTGTGTCACTCCGACATCCACCAGGCGCGCAACGAATGGGGTATTGCCGTGTACCCGCTGATGCCTGGCCACGAGATCATCGGCCGGGTCACGGCGGTGGGCGCCAAGGTCACCGCGCACAAGGTCGGCGACCTGGTTGGCGTCGGCTGCATGGTCGACTCGTGCCGCACCTGTGAAGCCTGCGCCAAGGACCTGGAGCAGTATTGCCTGGAAGGCCCGACCATGACCTACGCCACCCCGGACCGGGTCGATGGCAGCAACACCCTGGGCGGTTACTCCAGCAGCATCGTGGTCAGCGAGCACTTCGTGGTGCGCATTCCGGCCGGCATGGACCTGCCCAGCGCCGCACCTATCCTGTGCGCTGGCATAACCACCTATTCGCCGCTCAAGCACCACGGCGTTGGTCCAGGGCACAAGATCGGCATCCTCGGCATGGGCGGCCTGGGCCACATGGGCATCAAGCTGGCCAAGGCCCTGGGCGCGGAAGTGACCCTGTTCACCCGCTCACAGGCCAAGGCCGAGGAAGCTCGTCGCCAGGGGGCCGATCATGTGATCGTGTCCACCGATGCCGAGCAGATGCGTGCCGCTGCCGGCCGCTTCGATTTCCTGCTTGATACCATTCCGGTGCAGCACGACCTCAACCCGTACCTGGAAACGCTGAAGTTCGATGGCGTGCACATCCTGGTTGGCCTGATCGAGCCGATCGACCCGGCGGTGCATGCGGCCAACCTGGTGCTGAAGCGCCGTGTGCTGGCGGGGTCCTTGATTGGAGGCATTGCCGAGACCCAGGAAGTACTGGACTTCTGCGCGGCGCACGATATTCGTTGTGATATCGAGATGCTGGATATTCGCAATATCAACCAGGCGTACGAGCGGATGATTGCCGGTGACGTGAAGTATCGGTTCGTGATCGACATGGCCACATTGCAGGGCTGATCGATCAGTTGTCTGTACTGGCCTCTTCGCGGGCAAGCCCGCTCCCACAGGTGCACCACAGTATTCAGGCTGTGTGCGGTCCTTGTGGGAGCGGGCTTGCCCGCGAAGAGGCCGGTACAGGCAGTAAAGATGCAGGGCCTGTTACCAGGCTAAAGCCTTGTCCCATCCCCTCCAGAACAACCACCGGCGCACCTCGCCATGCGCCCCGGTACCGATCTGCCACTCAGGCCGACCGCTATCCAGTGCAATCACCGACACAATCCCCGCATGGCTCGCCGCCACCAGCGTTTGTCCGTCGGCACTGATATCCATCGCACTGATGGTCGACCCCAGGTAATGCTGCCAATGCTCCACGCCATCTCCGCCAAACGCCCGCAGGTAGCCATGGGCATCACCCACGATGTACTCGCCATCGCGCGCCACCCCGGCGTACACCCGTGCGCCATCCTGCACCAGCGGGGTACGCGGGTCCTGGCTGTAGTAATCGGTATCCAGCCCGGGCAAGTCCGTCACCGTGACTGCCAGCGTGGCACCGCTGTAGAAATGGCAGGCGTTGACGATCAGCTGGTCACCCGCGCGGTTGAACAAGGCGAAGTGCGGGTATTCGCTGCCAGGGCCGATGTGTGCCAGTGGCTTGAGCTGTTCGTCCAGGACCAGGTGTCGGCTGCCTTGCTCACCCACCACGATCAGCTGACCATCCGCCGACACCGCGCCATGCTCCATGCTCAGCCCCAGGCTGATGTCGTCCGGCTCGGTGCCCTCGTCCAGCTCATCGAGCACGCGCGACTGCTCGGGCAGCAGGCGCGTCGCACCCTGACCTGTCAGCACGAAGATACCGTCGGCACTCACCAGCAGCACGCGTTGGCCGTCTGGGAAGGGGATCAGCGCGGTCGGTGTGGGTGGCAGGTCGAATGGCTCGAACGGGTAGCCCGGCGGCAACCCCTCCAGCCCCGTTGGCCAGGCCAGACGTTGTACTTGCGGCCCGCCCCAGCCGTCGGTCACACGCACGCCCTCGGCATTGGCCAGGGCGAAGTAGCGCCGGGCCGGGCAGCGGCCAAAGTGCTCGATGCCGATGACCGGCGTTACCCCATGGCTGTCGATACGCACCACCTGGCCCTTGTCGAACGGCATGCCGATGCGTGCCAGCAAGCTGCCATCTTCCAACAGCAGGACAGTGCTGATGCCCTGGCCGTGCGCTTCGAGCAACGGTACCAGGGGGTGGTGCGCGGGTGGCCAGGCCGCACGGAAGGCCCGGCGCTGTGGTTCGTCGACACCCGGGCGGTTGGCCGCCTGCAGGGCCGCCAGCCAGGCGTCGAGCAGGTGCCCGGTGTCCGCTGCCTGAGGCGCTTCGAGGTTGTCCCAGCCGTGCGCATGGCCCTGCGCGACGTAGTCGTTGACGGCCTGGGCATAGGCGGTAACCGCCTGCTGCCATTGCTGCTGGGGGTGCTGCTTGTCCATGAGCGGATCGGGCTCCTTGTCGCACACGCGTTTCACACAAAACGCGCATGGTACTCCTTCTGCCCGCCTCGCGGTTGTGAGGCCCCGGCCTGACGCGTACCATGCCGAGCATTCCTATCAATAACAACGCGTACGTTGGCTCCCCTGCAAGCGGGTGGCTGGCGTGCGACCTGTTGCCCTGTCTGCGGAGAAGCGGTTTCCACCCATGAACGGACCCACACCCACCCACATGCCGCCCACAACGGGCAGCGGCAGTTGGCTGAGCGTCATCGCCCTGGCCTTGGCGGCCTTCATCTTCAACACCACCGAATTCGTCCCGGTGGCGCTGCTCAGTGACATTGGCCGCAGCTTCGACATGAGCACCGCCCAGGTCGGGCTGATGTTGACCATCTATGCCTGGGTGGTGGCGCTGGCCTCGCTGCCGATGATGCTGCTGACCCGTAACATCGAACGGCGGCGCCTGCTGCTGTTGGTGTTCCTGGTGTTCATCGTCAGCCACTTGCTGTCTTGGCTGTCGCAAAGCTTTGCCATGCTGCTGGTCAGCCGAATCGGTATTGCCCTGGCACATGCGGTGTTCTGGGCCATCACCGCCTCGCTGGCGGTGCGTGTGGCGCCGCCAGGCCAGCAGGCCAAAGCGCTGGGCCTGTTGGCCACCGGTACTACCCTGGCCATGGTCCTGGGTATCCCGCTGGGCCGCGTGGTGGGCGAGGCGCTGGGCTGGCGCATCACGTTCCTGAGCATCGCCGGAGTAGCCCTGGCCACCATGCTGTGCCTGATGAAGTCGCTGCCGCTGCTGCCCAGCCAGAACTCTGGTTCGTTGCGCAGCCTGCCGATCCTGTTCAAGCGCCCGGCGCTGGTCATTACCTACATGCTGGTGACGCTGGTGATCACTGCGCAGTTCACCGCCTACAGCTACATCGAGCCGTTCGCCCTGCATGTCGCGCAGATTGGCGGTGAACGCACCACGTTGCTGCTGTTGCTGTTCGGCGGCGCCGGCGTGTTCGGCTCGTTGCTGTTCAGCCGTTACAGTGACCGCTTCCCCCATGGTTTTCTGGTGGGTTCGATCGGCCTGTTGGCGGCGTGCTTGCTGTTGTTGCTGCCGCTGTCGGGCAATTTCTATGCGTTTGCCCTGCTGAGCATGTTCTGGGGTGTGGCGATCCTCAGCTTCAGCCTGTCGTTGCAGTCCAAGACACTGAAGCTGGCGTCGGATGCCACCGATGTGGCCATGGCGCTGTTCTCGGGTATCTACAACATCGGTATTGGCGGTGGCGCGCTGCTGGGCAGTATCGTCAGCAGCCAGATGGATGTGGCGGATATCGGCCTGGTGGGTGGTAGCGTGGCGGTGGTCGGGCTGGTGCTGGCCGTTGCCAGTACCCGGCGCTTCCGTGAAGCGCTGGGTGGGGCGGCCGGGCATTCCTGAACAACAGTGTTGGCCTTTTCGCGGGCACGCCCGCGAAGTGGCCAGGGGCTCAGGCCAGTACTGCAGCCCACGCAGAGAGCAGTAACACCGCGGCCAACACCTGGTTGAATACCTGTAACCGCCGTGGTGCCTGCAACCACCGGGCGCTCCCCACGCCCAACACCGCCCACGTCGCCATGCACGGCAGAGCGATCAGCAAGAACACCAGTGCCAGTTGCCACACCGGCAACGACGGTGCGGCAAATACCCCGACCACTGCCACGGCCATCAACCAGACCTTGGGGTTCACCACCTGTAACGAGGCCGCGCTGAGCGCACTGAAGCCTTGTGCCGTGGCCGCCTGCAGCGGCGCGGCGGCACTGCGCAGCATCTTCCACGCCAACCAGCTTAGCCACAGTACCCCGGCCCAGCTCATCAACTGTTGAGCCAAAGGGTGACGCAGCAACAGCTCTCCCAACCCCAAACCGACCAGCAAGACGATCGCTGCCGCCGCACCACAGGCCGCCACGATCGGCGCCAGGCTGGCGCGCAGGCCCGCGCGCGCGCCATGTGCCAGGATCAACAGGTTGGTCGGCCCAGGGCTGATGCTGGACACCAGGGCGAACAGGATGAAAGGCAACAACGACTGCGACATGGTCAAAGGCTCCGTAGTATCGAAGCACCATGCTCGCTGCCCGGCGCTACTCAGTCTGGAAGGTTTGAGCAGCGCTTGCGGTAGTCGGCAGGGGTCAGCCTATAGGCACGGCGGAACCAGCGGCCCAAGTGGCTCTGGTCGGCAAAGCCCAACGCCACGGCCACCTCGGCGGGCGTCTGGCCCTGGGCGAGCAGGCGCCGCGCCCGCGCCAAGCGTAGCTGGATCAGGTAGGCATGCGGTGCAATGCCAAACGCGGCCTTGAACGCACGGGTCAGTCGAAAGCGGTCGATGCCGCAGGCCTGGGCCAAATCTTCCAGGCCGATGTCACGCTCCAGGTTGGCGTGCAGGAAGTCCCTTGCGCGCTGTGCGGTCAGCGGCAGGCGCGGGTCGGGGTTGAGGCGTCGGCGCCAGTGCAGGTGGTGGGTCAGGCAGGCCAGCAGGTCGTCCATGGCCGTTTGCCGGACAATGCGCAAGTCCTGGGTGTGCACAGCCTGGAAGGCGAGGGCGGTGGCCCGGGCCAGGCGTTCGTCATGGCACAGGGTATCGGCAAAGCTGGGCAGGCTGTCGCCCGGCGCGTGCTCGAACATGGCCCGCAACTGGCTGTCCACCCAGGCGGGTTCCAGGTACAGGGTCGAGTAGGTAAAGCCGTCCTCCGTGGGCGCATGGCCATCGTGGATTTCGCCAGGCTCCAGCAGAAAGACGTGCCCTGGCGTGCTTCGATAGCGTACTCGCCGGCAATCGAACTGCTGCACACCCTGCTCGGTGACGCCGACCAGGAAGCTGTCGTGCCAGTGTGGGTCGTAGGCATGCCCGACGAAATGCGCCCGGACCGACTCGATGCCAGTGTCGGCGTCCTGCTTGAGGTCGATCCAGTTGCTCATGAACGTGCGCCGTTGGGGTAAATGGCTACCTTAGCGCAACTCCCCGGCTCAGTCTGGAACGATTGTGCAGCCGTTGGTCAGGGCCGATTGCGCAGGGCCTCGAAGCGCTCGCGCAGCCACAGGTGCAATTGCGAAACCGCGGGTGTGAGCTGCTTGCGGTGTGGGCAGACCAAGGTGACTGGGGTGGGCTCGCCGAGCAATTCGGGCAAGACGATCTGCAGTTCACCGGCCGCAATGTTGGCGCTCACATCCAGCCACGACTTGTAGACGATGCCTTCGCCTTGAATGGCCAGGCGGCGGATCACGTCGGCATCGTCACTGACCAGCGGCCCGCGCACCTGCACGGTGCGGTTGCCCAGCTGCCATTTGTCGTACACCCGGTTGTGCTGCATGTACAGCAGGCAGGCGTGTTGCTGCAGAGCGTCGGGCGTGAGCGGGTGGCCGTGGCGGGCGAGGTAGTCGGGCGAGGCGACCAGCACTCTGCGGTTCCAGTCGGCCAATGGCAGGGCGATGTAGTTGGCGTCCTGGTTGAGGCCATAGCGGATGGCCACATCCACCGGGTCGCGGTTGAGGTCGGCCATCTGGTCGGACAGGAAGAAGCGCAGTTGCAAGGCCGGGTGTTCGCGGCGGAAGGCGCTGAGCCAAGGGAGCAACAGGTTGCGGCCCAGGTCCGAAGGCGCCGATACCTGCAAGGTGCCGCGCAAGGTATTGGGGTTGCCATGCAAGTCTTCATGGCCTTGGCGCAGGCTCTCCAGCACATTCAGTGCCGTAGGCAAGTAGCGCTCGCCCTCGGCGGTCAGGCGCAAGCTGCGGGTGGTGCGGGCGAACAGACGTACATCCAGGTCGCGCTCCAGGCGCTTGATCGCGGCAGCCACCTGGCCTGGCAGCAGGCCAGCTTCATGGGCCGCGGCAGTGAAGCTGCCCAGCACACTGCTGCGGGCGAACAGTTCGAGATCGGTGATGCGCAGCATTTTCACTCCGGGGATGAAAGTGTTGCTGCATTGTGCCGGTTTTTCTTTTTTGCTGGAAAGATAAGATGCACGGCAAATCCACTGTTCATACCGGAGTTGTTGCATGGATACCGTTTCGCTGGCCAAGCGCCGCTACACCACCAAAGCTTACGATGCCTCGCGTCGCATTCCCCAAGCCACTGTCGATGCCCTGCTCGAACAACTGCGCCACAGCCCGTCGTCGGTCAATTCCCAGCCCTGGCATTTCATCGTCGCCGATACTGCCGAAGGCAAGGCCCGCCTGGCCAAGAGCACTACTGAGGGTTATGCCTACAACTCACCGAAAATCCTCGATGCCTCGCACGTGATCGTGTTCTGTACCCGCACCGAAATGACCGAAGCGCACCTGAATACGGTGCTCGATCAGGAGGCCGCCGATGGTCGTTTCCGTGACGAGCAAGCGCGTGCCGGGCAAAACCAGAGCCGCCGGCACTATGTCAACCTGCACCGCTACGACCACAAGGATGTGCAGCACTGGATGGAAAAGCAGACTTACCTGGCCTTGGGCACGGCGTTGCTGGGGGCGGCGGCGCATGGTTTGGATGCAACGCCGATCGAAGGCTTTGACAGCAAGATCCTCGACGCCGAACTGGGGCTGCGTGAGCGTGGGTTTACCAGCGTGGTGATTCTCAGCCTGGGTTATCGCAGTGAGACGGACTTCAATGCCGGGCTGAACAAGTCGCGGTTGCCGGCTTCGCAGGTGTTCACTTTCCTGTGAGATTGCCAGGGGCGCAAAGCGCCCCTGACTCGCCCGCCCGGCCAGGCAAGCTGGCATTGATCCGGCATATACCGCATACTTGTCGGCAAACGCCGAAACAGGAGCGTGCCATGCTTGCCGAAGTGCTTCGCGACAACGGTTACCACGCGTATCGGGCGCGCTTGAACGCGCTGCTGGAAATCCCCGAGCTTGCCAGTGACTTTGAAATCCACACCCGCATCACCCATGGGTTTGCCGCCACCTGGTTGGTAAAGCTGACCGAGCGTGGTGTGCTCACGCCGGTGGAGCGTGACCAGATCATTCCCTTGCGCACCCTGAAAACCCGCATCGAGCGTGACCAGCCGCTGACTGTGGATGAGAGCGACCGGCTGTTTCGCTCGGCCCACATCACCGCCATGGCCGAAGCGGTGTTCGGTGATGCGGACAAGGCCAAGCGCTGGTTGTCCAAGCCCAAGGAGCGCTTCTCGGGGCTGACGCCGATGCAGATGCTCACCACCCAGCAAGGCACCACTCAGGTCGAAGAGATGCTGCTGCAGATTGCCGAGGGCTTCGGCCTGTGATTCTGTGGCGTATCAGCGCCTATGCGGACTTGAGCGGCACGGGGGGCTTGCGGGTAAGCGGCCGTTGGCACCAGGCGGGGCGGCCCGTGGTGTATGCCGCCACCAGCCCGCCAGGGGCGATGCTTGAGGTGTTGGTGCACCTGGAGATCGACCCCGAGGATTTCCCCACCAGCATGCGCCTGATTCGCATCGAATTGCCCGACACGGTTTCACAAGCGCGGTTGCCCGCCTTGCAGCCTGGCTGGTCCGCTCAGCCCGAGGTGACCCGGGCGCTGGGCAATCGCTTTCTGGATGACTGTTCGGCCTTGTTGCTGCCAGTGCCGAGCGCGATCATGCCCAGTACCACCAATTACCTGTTCAACCCACGGCACCCGCAAGCGCAGAAGGCGAAAATCCAGGTGGAGGATTTCACCCCGGACAGCCGTTTGTTCTAACGCGTACTCACCACAGTGCCGCCGATGCTGCCGTCAGCGTCCGGCCAAACACTTCGAGTGCCTTGTCCACTTCGGCTTCGGTGCTGAAGCGGCCGATGCTCAGGCGCACGCTGTTGCGTGCCTGGCGCTCATCCAGCCCCAATGCCAACAGCACATGCGAGGCGGCGTTACTCGCCGAGTTGCAGGCCGAGGTGGTGGACAAGGCCATTTCGCTGGCCAGTGCCGTGCTATTGAAACCCTTGCTGTCGATGCACAGGTTCAGCGTATGGGGAATGCGTTGGCTGACGCAACCGTTCAGGGTGACGCCGGGTAAAGCCAGCAGGCCTTCACGCAGACGTGCAGCCAGTTGCTCCAGGCGCTGGTGCTCGCTGTCGCCAGGCTGGCCGGCCAGGGCAAAGGCGCTGCCCATGCCGACAATCTGATGGGTCGCGAGGGTGCCGGAGCGCAGACCCTGTTCATGGCCGCCGCCGTGCATTTGCGCGCGCATGAGCGTGCGGGCGCGTGGCCCGACATACAGCGCGCCGATGCCTTTTGGCCCGTAGACCTTGTGCGCCGAGAACGACATCAAGTCCACGCTCATCGCCTTCAGGTCGATGGCCAGCTTGCCTACAGCTTGCGCGGCGTCTACGTGCAGCAGGGCACCGTGGGCCCGTACCTGCTCGCCAATCGCGGCAAAGTCGGTGACCGTCCCCAGTTCGTTGTTGACCGCCATCAGCGATACCAGGCGGGTGTCGGCGCGCAAAGCTGCCTGCACGCTTGCGGGCTGGATCAGGCCGGCGGCATCCGGCGCCAGGCGGGTAACGGCCCAGCCTTGGCGTTCCAGTTCGGCCACCGTGTCGAGCACGGCCTTATGCTCCAGCTGGCTGGTGATCAGGTGGCCGGGCTGGCCGATGCCTTGGGCAATGCCTTTGAGTGCCAAGTTGTTGGACTCGGTCGCGCCCGAGGTCCACACCAGGTTCTCGGCCTGCGCGCCGACGCGCTCGGCCACTTGCTGGCGGGCCTGTTCCACGGCGTGACGGGCGGCTTGGCCGAAGGCGTGGCCACTGGACGCCGGGTTGCCGAAGTTGGCCTGGCTACCCAGGCAGGCGAGCATGGTTTCGATGACCCGGTCGTCGACTGGGGTAGTGGCGGCGTAATCGAAGTAAAGCGGGGCGCTAGGCATTGGTGCGGGTCCGTGTGAGTGGCCGTGAAATCGGCGATCATTGGCCTAAGCGTACCCGCCAATTGGGAGATATTTTTCGCTTCCCACCACGGTATTCTCGATTCAATCGATAAAAAATTCTCTGGAGTATCGGTTTTGTAGGATTTTTTTCTTTCGCCGGCGAGCAGCTGCAAACGGCTCCTCGCCAGCTACTTTCAGGCAGGTTCCAGCGCTTTCTCTTCCTCCGCCACCACGCGTTCGCATAACTCGGTGATCTGCTCGCGCATCCAACGGTTGGCAGGGTCCTGGTCGGTACTTTCATGCCAGTAAAGGTGCGTCTCCAGCGCTGGCACCTCCACCGGCAATGGCTGGTAACGCAGTTGATGGCGGCGGGCAAAGCGCTCGGGAACGGTCATTGCCATGTCCGTCTGCTGCAACACCTGCGAGGCCATCAGGTAATGCTGCGAACGCAGGGCGACCTTGCGCTGCACACCCATCTTGCCCAGCGCCAGGTCGACATAGCCCAGGCCGTTGCGGCGGCTGGAGATATGGATATGGGTCATGCCCAGGTAGCTGTCGAGGGTCAGCTTGCTGTCGGCCAGCGGGTGGCCTTGGCGCAAGGCGCAGACATAACGGTCTTGCATCAGCTTGACGTGGCGCACTTGCGGGTCGGTGTTCAGTGGCGCGTCGATGGCGAAGTCCAGGCGGCCTGCGGCCAGTTCCTTGGTGGTCTCGCGGCGCTTGCACAGGAAACTCTCGATCAGCACCGCTGGCGCCAGGCGGCGCAGACGCTGGAACAACGGCGGCAGAATGACCGCCTCGGTCAGGTCGGTCATGCTGATACGGAACGTCTTGTTGGCCTGTTGCGGGTTGAAAATACGGCTTTCCTGCACCGACGTGCGTAAAAGCGCCAGGGCGTTGCGCACCGGGCCGATGATGTTCTGCGCCATGGGCGTGGGCACCATGCCTTGCGCGGTGCGGACGAACAGTGGGTCGTTGAAGGTTTCGCGCAGCCGCGACAGGGCGTTGGACACCGCCGGCTGGGTGATGCCGACAATTTGCCCGGCGCGGGTCAGGTTGGCTTCGGTGTAGATCGCATCGAACACGATGAACAGGTTGAGGTCGACCTTGCTGAGGTTCATGGGCGCCGCTCTTTGTTGGAATTATCGCTCGATCATATATCGGTTATGAATGTTTATACACGCGGAAAATAGACTAGGTGGATGGGGCCATGCTGCTCTAGGCTCTGGCCCATGTACTCCGAACCGTGAAGGTAGCCCCGATGGATTTCGCCTATTCGCCCAAGGTCCAGGCACTGCGCGAGCGTGTCACTGCGTTCATGGACGCCTATGTCTACCCCGCCGAAGCGGTGTTCGAGCGCCAGGTCGCCGAGGGCGACCGTTGGCAGCCCACCGCGATCATGGAAGAACTCAAGGCCAAGGCCCGTGCCGAAGGGTTATGGAACCTGTTCCTGCCCGAGTCGGAATACGGTGCCGGCCTGAGCAACCTGGAATATGCGCCGTTGGCGGAGATCATGGGCCGTTCATTGCTCGGGCCGGAGCCGTTCAACTGCTCGGCGCCGGATACCGGCAACATGGAAGTGCTGGTGCGCTATGGCAGCGAGGCGCAGAAACGCCAGTGGTTGGAGCCGCTGCTGCGCGGCGAGATCCGCTCGGCGTTCGCCATGACCGAGCCGGAGGTGGCCTCTTCGGATGCCACCAACATGGCTGCCACCGCCGTGCGTGACGGTGACGAATGGGTGATCAACGGCCGCAAGTGGTGGACCTCCGGCGCCTGCGACCCGCGCTGCAAGGTCATGATCTTCATGGGCCTGTCCGACCCTGAAGGGCCACGCCACCAGCAGCATTCGATGGTGCTGGTGCCCACCGATGCGCCTGGCGTGAAGATCGTCCGCCCGCTGCCGGTGTTCGGTTACGACGATGCTCCCCATGGCCACGCCGAAGTCCTGTTCGAGAATGTGCGGGTGCCGTATGAGAACGTGATTCTGGGCGAAGGCCGCGGCTTTGAAATTGCCCAGGGCCGCCTTGGCCCTGGCCGTATCCACCACTGCATGCGCTCGATCGGCATGGCCGAGCGCGCGTTGGAGTTGATGTGCAAGCGCTCGGTCGAACGCACCGCCTTTGGCCGGCCACTGGCACGGCTGGGCGGCAACGTCGACAAGATCGCCGACTCGCGCATGGAGATCGACATGGCCCGGCTGCTGACGCTCAAAGCGGCGTACATGATGGACACCGTCGGCAACAAGGTGGCCCGCAGCGAGATCGCGCAAATCAAGGTGGTGGCGCCGAACGTTGCTTTGAAGGTGATCGACCGGGCGATCCAGATACATGGCGGGGCAGGGGTGAGTGGCGATTTTCCACTGGCCTACATGTATGCCATGCAGCGCACCCTGCGCCTGGCCGACGGGCCGGATGAGGTGCACCGGGCGGCGATTGGCAAGTATGAGATAGGCAAGTATGTGCCGGCGGAGATGATGCGTAGCGGGCGGTGATTTAGCGAACTTTTCGCTAACTTGAAGTCATGTGCAGTACCTGTCGTGACCCTGTGCCGCGACAGGGCTGCTCCTGCAGTGATCGAATGTCTTTGCCATTTTTATTACTCTGTAATCAGATAAATAAATTCTATGTTGTAGGAAAGTTGAGGTTAATCACTCGGAAAAATCTATTAATTTCTCAGTAAATAGCGCTCTAGTAATTTGTAGGAATTATCTGAATTTCTCCCCAAGGCATTTGAACCCTCTTTGCGGATGTTAGGTTTTTCAACCTCAATCATGCACAGGGAGTTTGTATATGCGCGCCAGTCTGGATGGAAAAGGTCAGGCGGTAGATGGCGATGTCACCACGACGGGGGCGGTCTGTATTGCGACAGGCGCCGGCTATCTCGACGAGGGGCGGATGGTACTCCGCGAAGGTGACCACACCACGGCATGCCCTCTTTGTGGGCAGGAAGGAACCGTCGCCGAAGGGGTGGATTTTGTCATTTCTGATGGCCAGCGGGTCGCCATGGATGGTGCGCTGGTTCTTTGTGGCTGCTCGCCGGGCAGCAATCGGGTGGTCGCTCCATTGCATGAAGCACCGCCTTCCCGGCAGCCCGTTGTGGCGCGTGCAAATAGCCACTTTGCCGAGCCATCAACCGCTGTCTACCCCGAGCGTTTCTCCCAACCTGTAGCAGGTGCATTGCCCGGTACGCTGGAGCCTGGCTTTTACGTGGTCCCTCGAAGCATGTCGTTCCCCCAGGTGCTGCTGCAACTGGCCGAGCACGATGCCACGTTGCCGATCTCACGGTTGCAGCGACTCAACCCAACGTTCGAGCACGGGTTCAAGGCAGGGGAAATCTTCGTTATCGGTGATCCGGACAACGCGAATGCCTGCACGCGCGAGGAGGGTGAGCTGATGGCGGCTGCCCAGCATGCACGCCGCGCGCTGGAAATACTCGACCACGCCGAAGCGGATTTCATGATGCAGCACCAGGCCGAAATCGCCGGCTTGCTCAGTGACGCAAGCCTGTCGATGGGCGTGGGCAAGGACATGCTGGACCAAGGTTTGAAGCAGGTCAGTCAGACACTGACCAGTATCGAGCGATTACACCAAAGGGAGTTCATGCGCCATGGCCACTTGAATAGCCCGGGTTTCTTTGCCGAGCGCCGGCAGTTGTTGCAACAACTGGATGGCCAGTTGAAAGCGGCATTGCTTAACAAGCAGCTAAACCTAGGAAGCTATGAACGGCTGAAGAAAAGCTTGAATATTTCGACCAAGAGCCTGGTGCACCACTGGTCGAAAGCGGGCGGGCCGGGACAGATTCCGGGGTATGCGACGCATCTGAATAAGGTGGCGCAGCTTGGTAAACACCTCAAATATGGAGGGTATGCTGCGCTTGGGCTCGGTGGGACTTCGTCCTACATAAAAGTTCAGGAGGTTTGCCGGGCTGGTGAGACAGAAGCGTGTAAAAGAGTGCGTCTGACGGAGTCAGGTAGCTTTTCGGGGGCGTTGGTAGGAGGGATGGTTGGTTCCTCGCTTGCATCTGGTGCCGCATGGTCCTTATGTAGCGTTTTCGCTGTAGGCTCAGGAGGGCTTGGGGTACCTGTATGTGGCATAGCGCTCGTGGGGAGCGGGGGCCTGGCAGGGGGGATGCTTGGTGAATATTTTGGCGAGTCGGCCGGCGAACTTGTTTATGAGGCGAGCAATGATTGATATTACAGGCTGGCCTATAATTGCGAAGCTCCTATTCGTGCTTAGCCCATTTATCATTGGTTTGCCGGGGGTCATGCTAAGCGTTTATACAACGATTACTAAGGACTATGAGGTCGTTTGCTCAGCACTTACCAGAAATCCGTATTTTGAAAGTGTAAAGCTTGCGTGGGGTGGAGGATCAGTCAAGTGGCGCTGGTTGTTGATTTGTACTGCAAGCGGAATGGTTGCATACCCCAGGTTGGCCCTGCGCTGGAGTAAGTTGGACCCTCGTGAACTCAACGCATTACCACCTTGCATTCGGCGTAGATTGGTGATCGCAGCCTGGCTGGTCATGATCTCATTTACATGGATGGTCATTGCGTGGGCGCTCTTTAAGATTAAGTAGGTTTGGATTCGCGCCTGCGGGTTGTCATCGGTGACCACGCCACGCATGCCACACTTTGTGTGCATTCGCAGGTGGTCTGGGGAGCGGCATGCTTGGAGCTTGGGGAGGTGGTGCTGCTGCAACTGCTCTATGCGGTGTTTTCGCGGTCGGTACTGTTGGGCTTGGCGTTCCGGTATGCGGGATTGTCATCGTTGGCGCCAGCTCTGCGGCAGGCTCTATCGGCCTTGGTGCATTCGGAGAGAAGACTGGAGAGATGCTTTATGAGGTGATAGATGATTAACTTCGAAAGTTGGCCGCCGCTGCTTAAACTAGCCTTTCTGATTGTTCCGTTTATCACTGGATTTTCAGGTCTTGCCATAAATGTGCGGATTGCAATGTCCCGTGATTTTCACGTCGCCTTGTCAGCTATCACAAGCAACCCCTATTTGGAGCAGATGAAACCCGTTTGGGGTGGAGGAAGCCTGAGGTCTCGCTGTCTGCTGATGAGCGCAGTGAGTGCTTTGGTCACGTTTCCTAGGCTACATCTGCATATGGGCTGGTTGGATGAAGAGGAACTTAAGCATTTTCCGCCGTACTTGAAGCGAAAAATGACTATCGCACTATGGCTGATATTCATCGCATTACTTTGGTCGTTGATGGGTTACTTTATTATTAAAAAGTGAGGCGGGGTCAGACCCGCAATTGCGGGTCTTCATCCTATTGCCCATTCGAAACATCTCCCTGCTGGGTAGTCTCTACTGCCACCTTCTGCCCTCTTGTCTTGATCAACGAAACCACCACCCCACCCAGCAGCAACCCGAACTTCACCCCGAGCGACAGCAACGCCGGCACCTTGCCCACCATGCCGTGGTAGAAGATTTTGCAGCCAATGAAGATCAGCACCAGCGCCAGGAACAATGGGGTGGCATAACGCAGCGCCTTGGTGTGCCCGGGCGGGGTCTGGCGGATGAAGAAGTGCGGACCATGGATCTGCTCGGTAACTTGTAGGAAATATCTGATTTTTTCCGGAGCATTTGAACCCCCTCTGCGGATGTTAGGTTTTTCAACCTCAATCATGCACAGGGAGTTTGTATATGCGCGCCAGTCTAAATGGAAAAGCTCAGGCGGTAGATGGCGATGTCACCACGACGGGGGCGGTCTGTATTGAGACAGGAGCCGGCTATCTTGACGAGGGTCGGATGGTACTCCGCGAAGGTGACCACACCACGGCATGCCCACTTTGTGGGCAGGAAGGAACCGTTGCCGGAGGGATGGATTTTTGCATTTCTGATGGCCGGCGGGTCGCCATGGATGGTGCGCTGGTTCTTTGTGGCTGCTCGCCGGGCAGCAATCGGGTGGTCGCGCCATTGTATGAAGCACCGCCTTCCCGGCATCCCGTTGTGGGGAGTGCAAATAGCCACTTTGCCGAGCCATCAACCGCTGTTCCACTAGCGGGAGTTCATGCGCCACGGCCACCTGAACAGCCCGAGCTTCTTCGCTGAGCGGCAACGGCTTCTGCAGCAATTGGATGGGCAGTTGAAAACGGCATTTCTGAACAAACAACTGAACCTTGGAAATTATGAGCGTTTGAGGAAGAGCTTGAATATTTCGACAAAGAGCCTGGTGCACCATTGGTCGAAAGCGGGCGGGCCGGGGCAGATTCCGGGGTATGCGACCCATCTGGATAAGGTGGCGCGGCTTAGCAAGTACCTTAATTATGATGGGCATGCTGCAGTTGGGCTCGGTGGGGCTTCGTCCTACATGAAAGTGCAAGAGGTTTGTCGCGCTGGTGAGACTGAAGATTGTAAAAAGGTCAGGTTGACCGAGACGGAAGGTTTTGCTAGTGGGACTGCCGGAGCAATGCTCGGCACCTTAGGGGCAAACCTTGTATCTGGAACAATCTGTGCCGCTATTACCATGGGCTCGGCAGGTCTGGCTGCGCCGGTATGCGGCATAGTGCTGGTGGGCGCCAGCGGCATGGCTGGAGGAGCGTTGGGCGGGATGCTCGGTGAGTCGGTAGGCGAGTTTATTTACGAGGCAACAAGTGATTGACATTACTGACTGGCATCCACTCGCTAAAGTGGCGATTCTACTAAGTCCTTTTGCTATAGGCATACCAGGGCTAGTCCTTAGTGCTGTCTCGACGTTGACCAAAGATTATGACGTCGCCTGCTCGGCCATCACGAGTAACCGCTATTTTGAAAGCATCAAGCGTGCCTGGGGTTCTGGGTCATTTAAGTGGCGCTGGATGACACTTTCTACGGTAAGTGGGTTAGTTGCATTTCCGTGGCTAGCGCTGCGAATGGGTCAACTGGATGCTGGCGAGTTAAATGCGTTTCCGCAGAAGCTTAAATTCAGGTTGAAGGTTTCAGCGTGGCTAAGCATGACTGGATTCATCTGGATGGTGATTGTATGGGTGTTATTTAAGGTCAAGTAGTGGAAATCAGACCCGCATCTGCGGGTCTTCCTCTTTCTGGCTGACCGGACAATCGGCATTTGAAGGCTGCTCTGGCGAAGAATCCACGACCGTCGCCTTCTCCCCCCGCGTCTTGACCAACGAAACCACCACCCCACCCAGCAACAACCCGAATGTCACCCCCAACGACAGCAACGCAGGCACCTTGCCGACCATGCCGTGGTAGAAAATCTTGCAGCCAATAAAGATCAACACCAACGCCAACGCATACTTGAGGTAGACAAACCGGTGCATCAACGCCGACAGCGCGAAGTACAGCGAGCGCAGCCCCAGAATGGCAAAGATGTTCGAGGTGTAGACAATGAACGGGTCCTGGGTAATGGCAAAAATAGCCGGCACGCTGTCGACCGCAAACACCAGGTCGGCCAGTTCGATCAGTACCAGCGCCAGGAACAATGGAGTGGCATAACGCAGCGCCTTGGTGTGCCCAGGCGGGGTCTGGCGGATGAAGAAGTGCGAGCCATGGATCTGGTCGGTAACCCGCATGTGCCGGCGCACGAACTTGATGATCGGGTTGTTGGCCAGGTCCGGGTGGCTGTCTTCCTTGGACAGCGCCATCTTCACCCCGGTAAACAGCAGGAAGGCACCGAAGATGTACAACACCCAGGCAAAGTTCTGCACCAGCGCAGCGCCGACGCCGATCATGATCGCCCGCAGGAACACCACCCCCAGGATGCCCCAGAACAACACGCGGTGCTGGTAGCGGCGGGGGATGGCGAAGTAGCTGAAGATCATCGCCATGACGAACACGTTGTCCATCGACAGCGACTGCTCGACCAGGAAACCGGTGTAGAACTCCAGTGCCGACTGCGCGCCCAACTGGTACCAGACCCCGGCGCCGAACAGCACACCGACGCTGAAGTAGCCTGAATACAGCAGCAGGCTCTCGCGCATTTCGATTTCCCGGTCGTGGCGGTGCAGCACGCCGAGGTCGAGTACCAGCAAGCCGATGACGATGGCCATGAACACCAGCCACAACCAGGCGCTGGTACCGAGAAACGGGGTGGTGAGGAATGCTTGCAGAGCTGTCATGAGCCCCTCCTTGAATGTCGACGTTGCTTGGCAACAGTGATCCGACATGGCGGCTTGGCAGCCGTCAGAGGGGCCCGGTATCACATGAGTTTGAGCCTAGACCCGTTTGCCAGTGGTGCCGAATGGGGAGCTGTTACATTTCTTTGCGGGGGCCGTGTAGGAGCAGCCTTGTGCTGCGAAGAGGACGGTATGGCCAAATCGATTTGTACAAGATTTACCGGCCCCTTCGCAGCACAAGGCTGCTCCTACACAGACGTGTGCGGGTTTCGCATCGATTACACGGACGTGTGCGGGTTTTGCATCAATACACCCACACCTCTACGCGGCGATTACGCAGGCGTCCTTGCTCCAGCTCATTTCCGGCCACCGGCAGTTCATCGCCCATGCCCGTCACCTCCAGTAATTCCACGCCATCACGCGCCAGCTCGCGCCGAACTGCCTGGGCTCGCAGGCGGGAGAGCAGGGCGGCGCGCCCGGGTGTTTCCTTGGGGTCGCCAAACCCCACCAACACCGCCTTGCTCTGCAACTTGCCGGCCTGGCGCAGGTATTCAGCTACCCGCTGCACATCGCGCAGGGCCTTGTTGTCGAGGCTTGCGCTGCCTTCCTGAAAACGGAAGTTCACGCTCAGCCGCTGCGCCTGCTGGGCCAGGGTGCGATAGCGCGGTGGCATGTCGGCCTGCGGTGGGACAGGCTGGGCCTGGATCTGCTGCGAAACGAAACCCTGCTGGGCGACGATCGCCTGGCCCGCCGGGCTCTGGGCGAAATCGGCCAGGGCCTTGGCCTGGGGCTTGGGGTTGGCCGGCAGGTAGACGTACAGGCGCCGCGATAGCGGGTAGTCCTCGCTGGCCACCAGTGCGCGCTCCGGGAGCATGGCTGGCGCATCGCCCTCGGCCACCGCCAGCACCTTGGCCCCGTGTACCGCGGCCAGGCTGCTGAAACCGATGGCCTGGCGGTCGGCACCCACCCGTGCCGCCAGTTCGTCACTGGACTCGAAACGCCTGGCCTTGCTCGACAGCTCGCTGTGCTGCGGCTCCAGCACCAGTGCCTTGAAGGTCTCAAATGTACCGGACCGGTCGTCACGGGCGTACAGGTGGATCGCCCCGCCGGAAACACCCAATTGTTCCCAGCGCTGGACCTGCCCGGAGAAAACCTGCGCCAATTGCCCGGTGGTGAGTTGCGGCAGTGGGTTGTCGGGGTGGACGATGACCGCGACGCCGTCCAGGCCGATGACTTGTTCGGCGCTGGCCGCACGCAGGTCGCCCAAGGCCTGCAGCTGGCGCGCTTCGCTGTCGTTGATCGGCCGCGAGGCAGCGGCGAGGTCGGCCTCGCCCCGGCCCAGGGCGATGAAGCCGGTGCTGGAACCGTGGGCGGCGATGTCGAATCGCAGCGCTTGCCCGTGTACGTCGCGCGCGGTGATCACGGTCTCGTTAGGCAACTCGCCCGGTCGTTGCTCGATGGCACCGGCCTGCTGCGCGCGCAATTGCCCCTGCACCAGCGCCGGCAGCAGGGCCGCGCCGATCGTGTTGGAACCTTGCACACGCAGGTGCGAGGGCTCGGCCAGTGCCGCTAGCGGTAGCAGGGAAAGCAACAAGACAAACAGGCGGGGCATGCCGGGTGGCCTATGGCATAGAGTTGGCCGGCAGATTACGACAGTGGCGTGATGATATTGTGACAGTCCGTGGGCCGCAAAGCGGCCCCGGCGATTTCAGTGAGCCCCGGCGGATTTGCTCAGGTCGCTCTCGGCCCACTCGGTATAGATGCAGGCATCAGCCACCGCCCAGCGCACCTTCACGCTGTCGCCCGGTTGCATCGGCATGCCGGCGGCCGACAATGCTTTCACCGTCAGCTCAGTACCCCCCGCAGTCTGCACATGGCAGGTCTGGCTTTCACCCAGGAACAACACTTCGCCAACCTTGGCACTGACTTCGTTCCAGCCCGCTGGCAGCGGCTCGCGCGCAGCCTGTTCGGCGGTCAGGGCCAGGGCCTTTTCCGGGCGCACCATGATCAGTGCATCTTGCGAAGCAACCAGGCCCGGGGTCAGGCGAATGGCCACCGGCTGACCCTCGAAGCTGCCGGCGCCGTTGCTGCTGGCCTTGATCCGCAGGAAGTTGGAGTTGCCCAGGAACGAAGCGACAAAGGCATTCGGCGGGTTCTGGTACAGGTCGTAGCCGGTGCCCAGGCCGACGATCTTGCCGTGGCTGAAAATGGCGATGCGCTGGGACAGGCGCATGGCTTCTTCCTGGTCGTGGGTGACGTAGACGATGGTGATGCCGAGGCGGCGGTGCAACTGGCGCAGTTCGTCCTGCAGGTCTTCACGCAGCTTTTTGTCCAGCGCGCCGAGCGGCTCGTCCATCAGCAGAATGCGCGGCTCGTATACCAGCGCCCGAGCAATCGCCACGCGTTGCTGTTGGCCGCCAGACATCTGCGAGGGTTTGCGGTGGGCGAACTTCTCCAATTGCACCAGCTTGAGCATGGCGTCTACGCGCTTGGCGGTCTCGGCAGCATTGAGCTTGCGAATGGCCAGCGGGAAGGCGATGTTGTCGCGCACGTTCAGGTGCGGGAACAGCGAGTAGCGCTGGAACACCATGCCGATGTCACGCTTGTGCGGTGGCACATTGACCAGCGACTGGCCGTCGACCAGGATCTCGCCGCTGCTCGGTGTTTCGAAGCCTGCCAGCATCGACAGGGTGGTGGATTTGCCCGAGCCGCTGGAGCCGAGGAAGGTCAGGAATTCGCCGTCCTGGATCTCCAGGTCGAGGTTGTCCACGGCGGTGAAGTCGCCGTAGTGCTTGTTCAGGCCGCGCAGGCTGACCAGGGTCTTGCCGTGCGCGTTGTCTTTGATCACTGCACTCATTGTTGTTTTCTCCGCGCTCAGGCGTTTTCGGTGCGCCGGCGCAAGGCGGCGGCAATGAACATGACAAGCAGCGACAGGCCGATCAGCAAGGTCGAGGCCACGGCGATCACCGGGCTGAGGTCCTGGCGCAGGGTGGTCCACATCTTCACCGGCAGGGTCTGCAGGTCGGGGCTGGCCATCATCACGCTCAGCACCACTTCATCCCAAGACACCAGAAAGGCGAACAGGCCCCCGGCGATCATGCCGGGGCGGATGGCCGGGAAGGTGACCTTGAAGATCGCCTGCAGGCGCGAGGCACCGCAGATCACCGCGGCATCTTCGATCGACTGGTCGAACAGCTTCAGCGAGTTGATGATCGAGATGATGGTGAAGGGCAGGGCGACGATCACGTGGCTGACCACGAAGGCGAACAGCGTGCCGGTGTAGCCGAGCTTGAGGAACAGCGCGTACACCGCCACGGCGATGATCACCAGCGGCACGATCATCGGCATGGTGAACAGCCCGTACAGCAGTTCGCGGCCCGGGAAGCGGCCACGCACCAGGGCGAACGCGCTGGGCAGGCCCAGCAGCACGGCGGCGATGGTGGTCAGCACGGCCACCTTCAGGCTGGCCAGCGCGGCGTCCATCCATTCCGGGTTGGAGAAGAACTGGCCGTACCACTTGAAGGTCCAGCCCGGTGGCGGGAACACCAGCCACTGGGACGAGCCGAACGACAGCAGCACGATGAACACGACCGGTAGCAGCAGGAAGGCCGCGATGACCCCGGTGGTCAGGTACAGGCCCGTACGCAACGGGCGGCCCATGGCATTGGGAGACAGGAGCATGGCGGTTTACCTCGCGTTGCCAACCGGGGATTCCGGCTGCAGCTTCAGGTACAGGTAGAAGAGCACCAGGGTGATCGCCACCAGCAGTGCGGCGGCGGCGCTGGCCAGGCCCCAGTTGAGGAACGACTGCACCTGCTGGATGATGAATTCGGGCAGCATCATGTTCTGCGCACCGCCAAGCAGCGCCGGGGTGACGTAGTAACCGAGCGACATCACGAACACCATCAGCGCGCCGGAGAACAGCCCCGAGCGGCACAGCGGCAGGAATACCTTCCAGAAATTGGTCCACGGGCTGGCGCCGCAGATTGAGCCTGCCTGCAGCACCATCGGGTCGATGGCGTGCATGGTCGCCTGCAACGGCAGCACGATGAACGGGATCATGATGTAGCTCATACCGATGACCACGCCGGTGAGGTTGTGCACCATTTCCAGCGGGGCATCGATGATACCCATGGCCATCAACGCCTTGTTGATCACCCCCGAGCTCTGCAGCAGCACCAGCCATGAATAGGTGCGCGCCAGCAAGCTGGTCCACATCGACAGCAGTACGATGTTGAGCAGCCAGCGGCCCCAGCCCTTGGGCACCAGGGTGATCGCCCAGGCCAGCGGGAAGCCCAGCAGCACACTGATCAGGGTGACCACGCCGGCCACCGAGAAGGTGTTGAACAGCACCCGTGCGTAGGCCGAGTTGGCGAACAGCTGCTCGTAGTTGCCCAGCCCAGGGGTTGGCTCAAGCACCCCTCGCAGCAGCAGGCCGACCAGCGGAGCGAAGAAGAATAGGCCAAGGAACAGCAGGGCCGGCAGCAGGTTACGGCTGCCTTTCCAGCGCTGGCTCAGGCTTGCGCGGCGCGGGGCAGTGCCCGGCGCGCCGGCCCCCGTGGGGGCACCTTGCGCGTTATGCAGGGCGTTGATGGCGACTTTCATTTGACCAACCACTCATTCCAGCGGGCCGCGATGGCTTGGCCGTTCTTGGCCCAGTAGGCGAAGTCGAGGGTGACCTGGTCCTGGGCGTAGGCGGTCGGCAGGTTGGGCGCGAGGTCTTTGTCCAGCTTGGCCACGCTGTCGACGTTGACCGGCGCGTAGGCGGTCTTGTTGGCGAACTCGGCCTGGCCTTCGGCGCTGCTGGCGTTGGCCAGGAACTTCATGGCGGCGTCTTTGTTCTTGGCGCCTTTGGGGATGACCAGGAAGTCGGCCATGACCAGGTTCTGCTTCCAGCTCACGCCCACCGGCGCACCGTCTTGCTGCAGGGCGTAGACGCGGCCGTTCCAGAACTGGCCAAGCGAGGCTTCGCCCGAGGCCAGCAGCTGCTGCGATTGGGCACCACCGCCCCACCAGACGATGTCTTGCTTGATGGTGTCGAGCTTTTTGAAGGCGCGGTCGAGGTCCAGCGGGTACAGCTTGTCGGGGGCTACACCATCGGCCAGCAGGGCCAGTTCCAGTACGCCGGGGCTCGGCCATTTGTACAGGGCACGTTTGCCGGGGTAGGTCTTGGTGTCGAACAGCGCGGTCCAGTCCAGCGGTTTGTTGGCACCCAGCTTGCCTTCGTTGTAGCCGAGTACGAACGAGAAGAAGAACGAGCCGACGCCGTGGTCGGAGACGAAACGTGGGTCGATCTTGTCGCGCTTGATCTGGTTGAAATCGAGGGGTTCGAGCAGGCCTTCGCTGGCGGCGCGCAGGGCAAAGTCGGCTTCGACGTCGACCACGTCCCACTGCACGTTACCGCTTTCGACCATGGCCTTGAGCTTACCGTAGTCCGTAGGGCCGTCTTGCACGACCTTGATGTCGGTGGCCTTGCTGAACGGTATGGCCCACGCTTCTTTCTGGGCGTCCTGGGTGGTACCGCCCCAGCTGACGAAATTCAGGCTGTCGGCGGCCTGGACGGCCTGACATGCCAAAGTCAGCAGGCTGGCGGACAGCACTGCGGTTACACGTTTGCTCAACAGCATGGTTACGCCCTCGTTGCTTTTGTTATTCGAGGCGGGGCTTGTGGTGCGCCCGCCAACAGTGTTCGGGGAGCAGCTAAAACAAAGTGTTCTGGGCCGTTTGTAATTGTAGGTACCGGCCTGCAGATTTAAGGTCTACGGGATATCATATTATGGTATTCCAAACTTTTGGCAAGAGGTATGAGGCGACCGGCCATCACTCGGCCCCTTTGAATCCATCGCGGTCTGCTTTTGAAGGAGCGGCACAATGCCGCTCCTGCAGGCACCCGAATCAGTCAACCATCCCCGGCTCGAACGGGATGCTCTGCACCACCTCCAGCTCATACCCCGCCAGGCCCGCGTATTTCAGCGGTGGCCCCAGGTGACGCAGCTTGCCCACGCCAAGGTCCTGCAGAATCTGCGCCCCGGTGCCGACCTCGGAGTACACCTTCGACTGCCCACGCTGGTAAGGCCGCACCGGCTGGGTCAGCTGCGGCACGCGCTCCAGCAAGGCCTGGGAAGACTCGTGGTTGGCCAGGATTACCACCACGCCAGCGCCTTCCTCGGCCACCTTCTGCAGCGCTGCCCACAAGGTCCAGTTGGCGGGGCCTGCGTATTCGGCACCGACCAGGTCGCGCAGCGGATCGATCACATGTACCCGCACCAAGGTCGGCTGCTCGCGGCGGATGTCGCCCATGACCATGGCCATGTGCACACCGCCTTCGATGCGGTCTTCATAGGTGACCAGGCGGAAGCTACCGTGCACCGTCGGCAGTTCCCGCTCGCCGATGCGCTTGATGGTCTGCTCGGTGCTCAGGCGGTAGTGGATCAGGTCGGCGATGGTGCCGATCTTGATGCCGTGGCGGGCGGCGAACACTTCCAGGTCCGGGCGGCGGGCCATGGTGCCGTCGTCGTTCAGCACTTCGACGATGACCGAGGCCGGGCTGAAGCCGGCCAGGCGCGCCAGGTCGCAGCCGGCTTCGGTGTGGCCGGCGCGGGTCAGCACGCCGCCTTCGCGGGCGCGCAAGGGGAAGATGTGGCCCGGTTGCACCAGGTCTTCGGGGCGGGCGTTGGGGGCTATGGCCGCCGCCACGGTGCGCGCCCGGTCGGCGGCGGAAATACCGGTGGTGACGCCACTGGCCGCCTCGATCGATACGGTGAACGCGGTGCTGAACACGCTGCCGTTGGCCGGCACCATCTGTTCCAGGCCCAAGCGCTGGCAGTGCTCGTCGGTAAGGGTCAGGCAGATCAGCCCGCGCGCTTCGCGGGCCATGAAGTTGATGGCCTGGGCGTCGCACCGCTCGGCGGCGATCAGCAGGTCGCCTTCGTTCTCCCGGTCCTCGTCATCCACCAGCAGGACCATCTTGCCTTGCCGGTAGTCCTCGAGAAGTTCTTCGATGGTGTTGAAAGCCATGTTGCACGCTCACTGTGGCGGGGTGATTATTATGGTATACCATCATACACAAATATCGCCTTGAGAGGAGAGCAGCACATGAAGGCCTACTGGATCGCCCACGTGGACGTGACCGACCCCGAGCAATACCAGCAGTACACCCAGCGCGCCCCGGCTGCCTTCAAGGCGTTCGGTGGCCGCTTCCTGGCCCGCGGCGGGCGCAGCGAGGCGATGGAAGGGCGGCCCACCCCTCAGCGTAGCGTGGTGATCGAGTTCGATTCGTACGAGCAGGCGGTGGCGTGCTACCGGTCGGCGCTGTATCAGGAGGCTTGCAGCCATCGCCAAGGGGTGGCGAAGGCTGAGGTGATCATTGTGGAAGGGTTCGAGCCCTGAGTTTGGGCTGATGGCCCTTTCGCGGGTAAACCCGCTCCTACAGGTAAACCACAGATTTCGAATTATGTGGTGTACCTGTGGAAGCGGGTTTACCCGCGAAAGGGCCGGTCCTGGTTATGGCATACCTGGCAGCTCATGCGGCCGCAGGTCAAACACCAGCACTTCGGCATCCACCCCATTACCCAGCTCCAGCATGTGTTCCTGCCTAACCCGCACCCCATCCCCTTCATGCAGTAGCTGCCCATTCAGCTCGACACTACCCCGCGCCACATGCACATACGCATGGCGGTTGTCCGGCAGGGTCAGCGTGGCGCGTTCGTCGCCGTCGAACAACCCGGCATACACCCGCGCATTCTGCCGCACCTGCAGCGATCCCCCGGCGCCATCCGGCGAGATGATCAGGCGCAACGTGCCGCGCTTTTCCTGCGCACTGAAATGCTGTTGCTGATACCGCGGTGCAGCCCCTTGCACGTTGGGCACGATCCAGATCTGCAGGAAGTGCACCGGCTGCGTCTGGCTGTGGTTGAACTCGCTATGGGCAACCCCATGGCCCGCGCTCATCAACTGCACATCGCCCGGGCGAATCACTGAACCGGTGCCCAGCGTGTCCTGGTGCTCAAGCGCGCCTTCAAGCACGTAGCTGAATATTTCCATGTCGCGGTGAGGGTGTTGGCCAAAGCCCTTGCCAGCGATGACGCGGTCGTCGTTGATCACCAGCAGGTCAGAGAAGCCTTGCTCGTCCGGGTTGCGGTAATGGCCGAAGGAGAAGGTGTGGAAGGATTTCAACCAGCCATGGAAGGCCAGGCCGCGGTCTTGGGCGTTGCGTAGGGTGAGCATGGTGATTCTCCTTGAACGCCGGGGCCGTGAGGGCTGGCGGGCTGCTGATGGAGAACACTTTACTGTCACTTTTATGTTGGAAAAATAGTGCCTATGCGGAATTACTGTCTCATAAAAAGTGACAGTGTCACCCAGCTTTGTAAGGTGATTCTGATTTGCTGGCTGTTTGGTTCCCTCCAGTTGCTCAGGTGATAGCTTCCAGATTTTCCAGGCAGGGAGCTACCCATGACACGCGTATCCATACACGGCAAAGGACAGGGGGCCCGTTCTTCAACACTGCATTCAGGTCAAACCCAAGTGGCCAAGTATCGATATCTACACCGGGGCAGACGGTGCCATCGATAGCCGCACCGACGGCAGATTCATTGAAGCCTGCGGGCCATTTCCGCAATAGAAGCAAAAGACCCGCCTAGGCGGGTCTTTTGCTCATCGACTCACTGCAGATGTACTTTAAGTTCGGTGCCCGCCTGCCTCATCGCCGCCTTCACCGCCGGCACCTGGCTCAATGGGTTAAGCAGCCCGTAGTCATGAATCATCCCGTTGTAGCGTACTGAAGTGACAGTCACCCCCGCCGCATTCAACTTGCGGGCGTACGCCTCACCCTCATCCCGCAGCACATCGAACTCGGCCGTTTGCACCAGCGCTGGCGGCAACCCTTTCAGCTGTTCACTGCTGGCCCGCAGCGGCGAGGCATAAATCTGGTTCCGCGCCTTGGCATCAGTGGTGTAGTTGTCCCAGAACCACTTCATCATGCCGGTGGTCAGGAAGTGCCCTTCGGCAAACTGCTTGTACGACGCAGTCTCGAAGCTGGCATCGGTCACCGGCCACAGCAGCAGCTGGAAGCGCAGGGCAGGGGTGCCGGCCTCTTTGGCCTTGAGTGCAACCACCGCCGCCATGTTGCCGCCGACGCTGTTGCCGGCCACGGCCAGGCGCTTGCCGTCCACGCCGATTTCCTTGCCATGCTCGGCCACCCAGCGGGTTGCGGCATAGGCCTGGTTGATCGCCGTCGGGTAGTGCGCCTCTGGGGATGGGGTGTAGTCCACATAGACCGCCACCGCACCGGAGCCGACCACCAGGTCGCGAATCAGGCGCTGATGAGTCGGGAAGTCGCCCAGCACCCAGCCGCCGCCGTGGAAGAACATGAACACCGGCAGGTCACCTTTCACATTGGCCGGGCGCACCACTTGCAGCTTGATCGACTCGCCATTGGCCTGGATGGTGCGTTCCTTCATCTCGATACCGGAGAGGTCGACCTTGACTGAAGCCTGTGCGCCAGTCAGCACCGCACGGGCGTCTTTCGGGCTGAGTTGCTCCAGTGGCTTGCCGCCGCCTTTTTCCAGGGCTTCGAGGAAGGCCTGGGTATGTTGTTCGACACCTAGGCTGCCCGCGGCAAAGGCACTGGAAACGGACAGGGCCAGGAGGGAGGCGGTGAGGGTTTTGTGGACAATGTTCATGAGCGAATCCTTTTCTATGCAAGTGTTGGTAGTGGGCGTCTTGCCTGGCCTGCTGAGCCATCGCTGCGACTTGTGGGTAGATTAGGCAGATGCACTTGTGGGAAAAAGCCGCTATAAAGCGTTTTACTGTCACTGTGAGCGAGACAATGAACCCCTACGAAGACATGCGGATCTTTGCCCAGGTCATGGAAGCCGGCAGTTTCACCGCTGCCGCCGAGCGCCTGGGCATGTCCAAGCAATCGGTCAGCCGGCGCCTGATGCAGCTTGAAGAGCGCCTGGGCGTGCGCCTGCTCAACCGCTCCACCCGGCGCCTGGATGCCACACCACTGGGCCAGCACTACTACCAGTCGGCCCTGCGCCTGCTGGGCGAAGTGCAGCAGGTGGAACATGACATCAGCGGCCAGGCCCAGGCCTTGCGCGGCACCTTGCGCCTGAGCGCGCCACTGTCATTCGCCATGGCGCACCTGGGTTGCCTGCTGACCGAGTTCCTGCAATTGCACCCGCTGGTGGATGTGGAGGCAGACCTGAGTGACCGGGCCGTGGACCTGATCGGCGAGGGTTATGACCTGGCGCTGCGCATTGGCGCACTGGAAGACTCCAGCCTGATTGCACGGCGCATTGCCAGTGTCGAGCGGGTGTACTGTGCCAGCCCGGCCTACCTGCAAGCGCGGGGAACACCGGCAAAACCTGATGACCTGGCTGGGCACGATTGCCTGCCATATGGGCATTCGCGGCAGGTGCAGTGGCAGTTTCGCCAAGGCGGCAAGGTGCAGGCGATTCAGGTTGCCGGGCGGATGCGGGCGAACAATGGCGAGTTGCTCAGGGATGCAGCGATTGCCGGGATGGGGGTGACGTACCTGCCGACGTTCATTGTCGGGCAGGCGTTGGCGGCAGGGCGACTGATGCCCGTGCTGGAAGACTGGACGCCACCGGCCTTGCAGCTGTCGGCGGTGTACCCGCAGCACCGTCAGGTGGCGCGACCGGTGCAGGGGTTTGTCGATTTCCTGCGCGAGCGACTGGTGCAGTTGTAGGCCAGCCTCAGCCCCTTGCCGCCAGGCGCAATGCCAGCGGCAGGCCAAGCGCCCAGATCGGCGCCAGAACGAGTGCGGTGCGCAGCGGCCCCAAAGGCAACTCGATGCCTGCCACGCGGGCCCCGGCCAGGTAAGCCAATGGGCCGCCCAGCACGCCCAGCAGCGCGGCGCGCCACACAGGCTGCCCGGCCCATGCCAGGCTGTGGCGCAGCCCGCTGGCCAGTACCAGCCACAGCAGTGCCAGCCAGAGCGGCAAGGGCCATTGTTCGAAACGGAACACACCCAGCATGCCCAGCAGGCTGTCGAGCAGGCAACCAGCAATCGCCACGCCGAACAGGACGCGCAATTCGCTCCCTGGGTTCGTACACAGGTGCAGGTGCAACAGCAGGCCAGCGATCGGGGCCAGCAGCAGCCAGGGTAGGTGTGCGCCTAGTACACAGGCCCACCAGCCGGCCTGCAGCCACAGCGCATTGCCGATTAGCCACCGGCGGGTCATGCTCAACGGTCCAGCAGCGCTGCCCGACGTGCCTGCGGCCCGGCCCAGAGCAATTGCGCCACGCCGATGGTGCGTTCTTCGAAGCCGCCTTGGCAGTAGCACAGGTAGAACTCCCACAAACGCTGGAACGTATCGTCATACCCCAGGGCCATCAGTTCCGAGCGCGCCAGGCGCAGGTTGTCGCGCCAATGGCGCAGGGTACGCGCGTAGTCCTGGCCGAAGTCTTCCAGGTGCACCAGGTTCAGCGCGGTCTGGCGGCTGGCGGTATCCAGCAGCACAGTCAGCGAGGGCAAGGCGCCACCGGGGAAAATGTAGCGCTGGATGAAGTCCACCGAGCGCCTGGCCTGGGCGTAGCGCTGGTCGCGGATCGTGATGGCTTGCACCAGCATCAGGCCGTCATCCTTGAGCAGCGAGGCGCACTGGCGAAAGTAGGTCGGCAGGTAGCGGTGGCCGACAGCTTCGATCATTTCGATCGAGACCAGCTTGTCGAAGCGCCCGCGCAGGTCGCGATAGTCTTCGAGCAGTACCGTGATGCGCTGTTCCAGGCCCAGGGCCTTGACCCGCCGCAGGGTGTGGGCGTGCTGCGCCGCCGACAGCGTGGTGGTGGTGACCCGGCAGCCATGCTGCTGGGCGGCGTGAATGGCCAGGCTGCCCCAGCCGCTGCCGATCTCCAGCAGATGGTCGTCGGGTTTGAGTTCGAGTTTCTGGCAGATGCGTCGCAGTTTGCTGGTCTGGGCCTGTTCCAGGGTTTGCCCGGGGCGGTCGAATTGCGCAGCGGAGTACATCATGGTGGGGTCGAGCAGGCGCTCGAACAGGTCATTGCCCAGGTCGTAGTGGGCCAGGATATTGCGCCGAGCGCCACGCCGGCTGTTGCGGTTGAGGCGGTGCAGCAGGCGCAGGGCCGGGCGCGCCAGGCATGCCAGGCCGCCCTCCATGGCATCCAGCACATCAAGGTTGGCAACGAACAAGCGGGTGACCGCAGCAAGGTCCGGGCTGCGCCAGTAACCGTGGATGTAGCCTTCCCCGGCACCAATAGAGCCATTGCCGGCGACCAGGCCCCAGGCTGCTTCGTCAATGACTTCCACTTCTGCGTACAGCCGGCTGGCGACGTCGCCGAACGTCCACTGCTGGCCTTGGCAGATCAGCCGCAGGTTGCCATGGCGCAGTTGACGCAATTGCCTGAGCACTGCGCGCTTGGCCAGGCTGCCAAGCAGCGGGGCAATGCTTGCCGTTTTGCTAACGCTCAAGGTCGGTTCGGGCATGGTCTGGCTCCTCGGAAGTGGGTTGGCCCAGTGCCAGGTCGTGCTGGCTGGCGACGTGGTCGTGTACGGGCGTGCGCTTGAGCAGCAGGCGCAGGGCCTGCCAGTAAATGGCGGTGAGCGTGCGCAGGCTCATCCACGGGAAGGTGAGGATGTGTCGCTGCAAGGCCGCGCGGTCCAGCGGCTGGCGTTGCAACGCCAGGTCGGCTTCAAACACCTTGTGCCCGGCGCGCCAGTTCTCCATGTGCAGGCGCACCCGCTGTGCATCGAGGGTGAAACGCAGGCGGTACGCCATGTCCAGCGGCATGAATGGCGAGACATGGAAGGCCTTGGCCACGGTAAATGTCCGGTTCAGGTCTGCGTTCACGGGCAATACATAGTGGAAGCGCTCGCGCCATGGCGTATTGCGAACCTCCAGCAGCACGGCTATGAGCTGGCCTTGCCGGTCATGGCAGAAGTAGACACTCACCGGGTTGAACGACAGCCCCCAGCAACGCGGTTGGGTCAACAGATGCACGGCGCCTTCGGGCACCTGGCCGATGGCTTTGCCGACCATCAGCCGCGCGGCCTCGGCCAGTGGTTTACCCTGGCGGGTCAGCGCGGGCAGATAGTCGGTTTCGCGCCAGCACAAGGGCGCCAGCCGGGAGGGCCCGAGCCAGCGAGACAGGCTCAGCAGCTGGGGTTGCTCGTCGAGGTCCAGGTAGAACATGCCCACCCGGTAGCGAAACGCATGGTAGCGCGGGCTCAGCCGCCGGTGGCCGAGCCAGCCTCGGCACAGGCTGCTGTTCACAGCTGTTCTCCAAAGTGCCGGGCGACGTTCAGCGCGCTGAGCACCCCGTCTTCGTGAAAACCATTGCCCCAGTAGGCGCCACAGAAATAGCTGTGCATGCGCCCCTGCAGCTCGCCCTGCCGGGCCTGCGCCGCCAGGGCGGCAAGGCTGTACTGAGGGTGCGCGTAGTCGAAGCGGGCAAGTATCCGCGCAGGGTCCACCTGAGGGGTCTGGTTCAGGCTTACGCAGAACGTGGCCGGCGCCTCGATGCCCTGGAGGATGTTCATGTTGTAGGTGAGTGCGGCGGGTGCCTGCGTGCTGTCGCCCAGGCGGTAGTTCCAGCTGGCCCAGGCCCTGCACCGATCTGGTAGCAGGTGCGTGTCGGTGTGCAGCACCACGTCGTTGCTGGCGTAGCGGATGGCACCCAGGATGCTGCGCTCTCGTTCGCTTGGCGGTGCCAGCAGGGCCAGTGCCTGGTCGCTGTGGCAGGCGAATACCACCTTGTCGAATCGCGCACTGCCGTTTGCCCAGCTAACCGTCACGCCAAGGTCGTCACGCGCTACTTGATGCACCGGGCAACTCAGCCGAATGCGTTCGGCAAAGGGCTGGCACAGTGGCGCGAGGTAGGCGCGCGAGCCACCCTCGATCACTTGCCACTGCGGGCGATGGTTGACCGAAAGCAGGCCGTGGTTGTCGCAGAACCGCACGAAGAACTGCAACGGGAAGTCCAGCATGGCGGCCGGCGACATCGACCAGATCGCCGACCCCATCGGCACGATGTAATGGTCGATAAAGCGCCGCCCATAGCCTTGGGCATGCAGGTAGTTGCCCAGCGTGGTGGCCTCGTCGATGCGTTGCTGGCTGAGGTCGGCCGGGGCCTCACGGTTGAAGCGCAGCACGTCGCGTAGCATGCCCCAGAAGCCCGGGCACAGCAGGTTGCGCCGCTGGGCGAACAAGGTGGCGAGATCGTGGCCGTTGTACTCGAAACCCGTGCGTGGGTCATGCACCGAAAAGCTCATCTCGGTAGGGCGGAAAGTGACGCCCAGCTGCTTGAGCAGGCGGATGAAATGCGGGTAAGTCCAGTCGTTGAAGACAATGAAACCGGTGTCTATCGCGTAGTCCTGGCCCTGCCATTGCACATCGACGGTATGGGTATGCCCGCCGATTCGGTCCGCAGCTTCGAACACGGTGACCTCGTTACGCCGCGACAGCAGGTGCGCACAGGTGAGGCCGGCGATACCGGTACCGATGATGGCGATGTGCATGGCTCAGCCCTGTGGGGCGCGCGCGAGGTGGCGGCCCAGCTTGAGGCGCCAGCTTGCCGGCAATGCGCCAAGCAGCCGCAACACCAGGGTGAACGTGGCGGGAAAGGCGATTTCCAGCGGACGACGCGGCAGGCGCGTGATGATGTGGAGTGCGGCGCGTTCGGCGCTCCACAGTTGGGGCATGGGAAAGTCGTTGCGGCGGGTCAGTGGCGTGTCGACGAAGCCGGGGCAGACCAAGGTGACATCGATGCCTTCGCCGACCAGGTCGATGCGCAGGGACTCGACCAGGTAGCGCAATGCCGCCTTCGACGCGCCGTAGGCACCTGCGCGTGGCAATGCCAGCCAGCTCACCGAACTGCCCATGACCACCAGGTGCGGCTGCTGACCGCGGCGCAGCAAGGGCAGGGCGGCGGCAAGGCACAGGCTGGTGCCGGTCAGGTTGGTGCGCATCACCCGGTCGACCAGAGCCGGGTCGAAGTGCCCCGGCTCCAGGTACTCGCAAGTGCCAGCATTGAGGATCACCTGGTCCAGCGCGCCCCAGGCGTGCTTGATCCGTTCGGCGATCTGCGCCACTTGTCCGGGGTGATCGATATCGCCGACGGCCAGCAGTACCTGGTCCGGGAACCTTGCGGCCAGCGCTGTGAGCGTTTCTGCCCGGCGTGCGCCCAACGCTACCTGGTGGCCTTGCTCCAGCAACTGCAATGCCAGTGCGGCACCAATGCCACTGCTGGCACCGGTCAGCCAGCAGCGGCTCATGCCAGCCTGCCTTTGAGCCAGCGAATCGCGCGGCCCATGATTGGCACATGTTCGTACAGCAGGGCGCCGGCGTCGAAGTAGTCCTGGTGAAAGTACACCCGCTCATGCCAGCGCAGATGGCTGCAGCCTTGCAGGCTGATCAGTTGCCCGCTGGCCAGTTGCGGGTGGCGATAGTGCAGGGTCCAGCGAATGTAGCCATGGCCTGGCTGCAGTTCGTCGGTGCCTTCGAAGCGGTAGTGGCAGTCGGGAACTTTGGCATACAGCTGGGCGAAATAGGCCCGCAGCGCGGGAAGGCCGGAAAGCTGGTGCAAAGGGTCGCGGAATGTGACGTCTTCGCTGTACAAGTCAGCCAGCAGGTCGAGGTTGTGTGTATCGAGCGTGGCAAAGCGTTCGGCGAAGGATTGCAGGTAGGTGGACATGCACAATACCTGTACAAGATTAAATTATTGTACAAGGTATAGTGCAGGTTGCTGTGTAAATCTATACAGGATGAATTTTTTGTACAGCTTGTGTGTTCGACGTGAGATTTTTAGGGCCTGGGAGATCGAGCGCCGCCCGCGCGGCGCATCGCGAGCGAAGCTCGCTCCTACATTTGTTTCGGGCCAGTATTGCCTGTGACAGGCGCGCGCGACCGCCTTGTTTGTACGACGCGATATAGAGCTAAGCGCCAAGGCGTTCGCGCGCAAATCCCACAGGGGAAATTGGCCCGAAACAAATGTAGGAGCGAGCTTCGCTCGCGATGCGCCGCGCGGGCGGCGCTCGATCTCCCAGGCGGCAAAAATCATGCGGCGAACACCCCCCGCTCGACCATCCCCCCACCGAACTCATCCATGGCATCCAGCACCGCCTCACACATATACGCCAGCGAAGCCCGATCAAACAGCAACTGCAACACCGGCCGCGCATCACTGCCCACATTCACCACAACGACATTGACCCGCGCCGCCGAAGTCTGCGCCACCGCCCCAGGCGGAAACGCCCCAGCACGCAAATCCACCCCACATAACTTGGCCATCACCGCGCTGCCATGCACCCCCGACAGCTGCAGCCAGGCATGGCTGTCCTGGCGCGGCAGCAGGTAATTGCGCTGGGCATCCTGCACCCACTCGGCCTCTACACCCGCCACCCGTGCACCATCGTCGGCCAGGCTACCCAGCAGCAGGTACTCGGCCTGCGACAATCGCGCCACCCAGCTTCCATCATCCTGCCGCACGGCCTGGTTCGGCTGCGTGGGCAATTGGTAGCCACGTCGCTGAAGATAGGCGGCACTGTCACTTCCGCGAAATCCAACCCGCGCCAACGCGGTCAGGTCAGTCAACGCACAGGCATGCAACAGCTCGGCCTGCTGGCTGCGAGGTACAAACGCTTCGGCTTGCAAACGGGTCATGGATCAGAGCTCCTGGCGCAGATTGTCGGGGTCGTGGAACGGCAGCGGTACCACCTTGGCATGCACCAGCGCGCCGCCCTCCACGCGAATCGGTATGTGCATGCCAGGGCTGGCCTGGTGGGCACCGGCATAGGCCAGGCCAATGATCTGCCCCAGGGTTTGCGAGTACTCGCAGGAGGTGACGTTGCCGCTGATGTCCGGGCCGTCCAGCACCAGATGCCCCTCCAGGGGTTGCGGGCTGCCCTTGGGCAGGGTGAAACCGACCAGCTTGCGCTTGAGGGGTTGTGCTTCGAGGATTTCGATCGAGCGCTTGCCGACGAAGAACGGCTTCTTGCGGGCAATGGCCCACTGCATGTCGATCTCCGCCGGGTGGGTCATGCCGTCGGTGTCCTGGCTGATGATCACATGGCCCTTTTCCAGGCGCAGCAGGCGTTGGGTCTCGACACCGAAGGGGCGAATGCCCAACCCGGCACCGGCCTGCATCAAGGTGTCCCACAGCCGTTCGGCATGCCTTGCCGGCACGTGCACCTCATACCCCAGTTCACCGACAAAACCGACGCGCAAGATGCGCGCCGCAATGCCTGCCACCTTGCCCTGGCGCACGCCCAGGTAAGGGAACGCTTCGGCGCACAGGTCTACGTCATCGCACACCTTGGCCAGCACCTGGCGTGACAGCGGCCCGGCCAGGTTGACGGCGGCCAAGGCAGTGGTGACGTTGCTGATATCCACGTCCAGGCGCCACTGCGCGTTCCATTTCAGCATCTGCTGGTAGATGCGGTCGACGCCGCTGGTGGTGGCGGTCACGTAGAAATGCTGCGCGCCCAGGCGCGCGCAGACGCCATCGTCGATGACCACGCCGTGCTCGTTGGTCATCAGCGCATAGCGGGTGCGGCCGACGGGCAACTTGGCGAAGCCGAAGGTGTACAAGCGCTCCAGCAGTTCGGCCGCATCCGGGCCGCGCACGTCCAGGCCGCCGAGGGTGGAAACGTCGATCAGGCCGACCTTTTCGCGCACATGCCGCGCTTCTTCCTGCATGCAGCGTTCGCGGTCCTGCGGCTTGCCATAGTAGGCCGGGCGCTGCCAGATGCCGGCGGGCATCATCTTCGCCCCGGCTTGCAGGTGGCGGCGGTGCATCGGCGTTTGCCGGTAAGGGTCGAAGGCGCGGCCGGCGACGTGCGCCAGCTTCTCCGCCTGGAACGGTGGACGGGCGGTGGTCACCCCGGTCTCGCTGATGCTGCGGCCGGTGGCATGGGCGACCAGGCGCGCGGTGGGCAGCGCCGAGTGGCGGCCTTGGGACGGGCCCATCCCGACCGTGGAAAAGCGCTTGACCAGTTGCACGTCGCGGTAGCCGCTGCGGGTGGCGTTGACGATGTCGCGCACCTGCAGGTCTTCGTCGAAGTCGACGAAATCCTTGCCCTTGGGGTGCGGGAAGATCGGCCAGGGGAAATTGACCTTGGCTTCGGCGCTGAACAGCGGCTGCACTGGTGCTACCAGGCCCAGCGCTGCCACTGCGGCGGCGGCCCCACGGCTGGCATCGGCCAACACGTTGCTCAGTGCGTGGCGGCCGTTCACCGAGCCTGCAATATCCAGCCCGGCGGGCAAGTTGCTGATGGCGAATTCGTCGCGGTCGACGTCATAGGCCAGCTTGCCACCGGCTTGGCACAGCAACTGGTACACCGGCATGTAGCCCGCCGACATGCACAGCAGGTCGCAGGCCAGGCGCAGGCCATGCGGGCCGACTGTGCCTTGGCCGGTGATTGGACGAATGTCCACGCCATTGACATGGCGCATGCCCGTTTCGTGCAGCGCTTCGTACACCGTGCTGCCCAGGTGCACGGGGATATCCCGGCGCTTCAGCTCGGCGGCCAGCGCGGCATCGGCCGGCGCGGCGCGCATATCGACCAGTGCAGCCACGGCCACGCCTTGTTCCTGCAGGTCGAGCGCGGCAAGGTAGCCGTCATCGTGGCCGGTCAGGATCACCGCACGCTGGCCCGGCTTGACCGCATACAGCTTCATCAGCCGCTGCGCCGCGCTGGTCAGCATCACGCCGGGCAGGTCGTTATTGCGGAACACCACCGGCTGGTCGAACGAACCGGCTGCCACCAGGCAGCGGCTGGCCCGTACCTTGTACAGCCGCTTGTGCTGGATCACCGGCAGGTAGTTGTCGGTGAACCAGCCGTTGCAGGTCGCCTGCAGCAACGTTTGGATGTTCGGGTGATCCTCGACGGCAGCCAGCAGCTCCCGCCGCAGGCTGGCGGCACGGGTGCCGGCGATGTCGAAACGGGCGTAGGTGAGCGAGCCGCCAAGCACAGGCTGTTGCTCGATCAGCAGCACCTTGGCCCCGGCATTGGCCGCGTCCAGCGCCGCCCGCAGGCCTGCCGGACCGGCACCGATAACCGCTACATCGACGAACAGATAGGCCTTGTCGTAGTACTGGGGTTTGAAACCGAGGTCGAGCACGCCCAGGCCGGCCTTCTTGCGAATCAGGGGTTCCCACACCTTCCACATGCCTTTGGGCTTGTAGAAGGAACGGTAATAGAAACCCACCGGCATGAAGCGCGAGAACTTGCCCAGGTAGGCGTCGCGGTCATGCGCCAGGCTGCCATTGAAATTCTGCCCTTCGATCACCTGGCCATCACGGGCGGCTTCCAGGTCGGCCAGCACATTGGGCTCGTCCGGCAGTTGCACCAAGGTGTTGGCATCCTGCCCGGCCATGCTCAACGGGCCACGTGGGCGGTGGTACTTGAATGAACGCGACAGCAACCAGCGGCCGTTGCCGAGCAGGGCGCTGGCAATGGTGTCACCGGCAAAGCCCGAACAGGCCTGGCCGTCGAACTGGAAACGCAAGGGCCGCTTGCGGTCGATCAGCAGGCCCATGGGCGCGGGAAGGCGAGTGTGGCTGGTCATCCGGCGATCTCCGGGGTGGCGGCGGGGGTGAAGTCGACGCGGCGGTCGAACAGTTCTTTCGGGTCGAAGGTGCGCAGCACCTGGTCGCTCACCGTGTGGCGCTCGGCCAGAAACCAATAGCTGGAAGCGTTGTGCAGCCACCACTCGAGCACCACACCGGCCAGGTTGTCGCTGTTGAACACATAGTCGGCCCACTCGCGGTCGCTGCAACTGGCGGGGTCGGGCATGTGCTTGAACTCGCCGCCGTAGCTGAACTCGCTGATGTTGCGCGGGCCGTTCAAGGGGCAGGTCAGGATCTTCATCGTCGTGTGCTCCTAGTGGCTGGCCGCGGTGGCGCCCATTTCGTTGACTTGCTGGAAGCGGCTGAAGCGCTCCAGGGCGAACGGTGCGATCAGTTCGGGCACCTTGCCGCCGCTGGCGACCAGTTCGGCCATGGTCTTGCCGCAGATCGGCGTCGACTTGAAGCCCCAGGTGCCCCAGCCTGCGTCCAGGTAATAGTTGCGCACCGGGGACAGGCCCATGATCGGGCTGTAGTCCGGGGTCATGTCGGTCATCCCGGCCCACTGGCGCATCAGTTTGGCGTTGGCCATGAACGGGAACAGCTCGATGGCGTGGGCCAGCAAGCTTTCCTTGAGGTCGAGGGTGGAACGGGTGTTGTACAGCGGGTAAGGGTCGGAGCCGCCGCCAAAGACGATTTCGCCACGGCTGGTCTGCTGCACGTAGCAGTGCAGTGCCGAAGAGCTCACCAGCGGGTCGAGGAACGGCTTGAACGGCTGGGTGACCATGGCCTGCAGCGGGTAGGTGTGAATCGGTGCGCGGATGCCGGCCTTGGCCATCAGCAGCGAACTGGCCCCGGCAACGGCCTGGACCACGCAGCCACACTGCACCGTGCCACGGTTGGTCTTCACCGCCTCGATACGGCCATTGCGGATCAACACGTCCTGCACTTCGGTCAGTGGGTGGATTTCCACACCGCGCTTGGCTGCCTGCTTGGCGTAGCCCCAGGCCACCGCGTCGTGGCGCGCGGTGGCGCCGTCGATGTGCCACAGGCCAGCCAGCACCGGCAGGTGGCCGGGGTCCAGGTTAAGGCTGGGCACCAGCTCGCGGATCTGCTGGCGGTCGATCATTTCGCTGCGGCCACCAAAGTGCTTGTTCACCTCGGCACGTTGACGGAAGGCGCGCACGCTGGCGTCGGTGTGCGCCAGGGTGAGCTGGCCACGCTCGGAATACATGATGTTGAAGTCGAACTCGTTCGACAGGTTCTGGAACATGCGCACCGACTCTGCGTAGAAGCGCACACCTTCGCTGGTGAGGTAGTTGGAGCGGATCACGGCGGTGTTGCGCGCGGTGTTGCCGCCCCCCAGGTAGGCTTTTTCCAGCACGGCGACGTTGGTCACGCCGTGGTACTTGGCCAGGTAGTAGGCGATGGCCAGGCCGTGGCCGCCAGCGCCGATGATCACCACGTCATAGCGGGGCTTGAGTTCGCACGGAGGCGGCAGGTCGACCTCCACCGGGTAGTCGGCGCTCAGGCCGTATTTCAGCAGGGCGAAGGGCATGTGGTGCGCTCCTGGTGGGCGGCCTGTCGTTGCAGGTCGAGGGCGAGCAGGGTGTTCTTCATCAGGTAGGCGATGGTCATCGGGCCGACGCCGCCGGGTACCGGGGTAATGCCGGCGACGTGGGGCAGGGCCGCGGCGAAATCGACATCGCCGACCAGGCGGCTATGGCCGCCTTCATCGATGCGGTTGATGCCGACGTCGATCACCACCGCACCGGGCTTGAGCCAGTCGGCACCGATCAGCTGCTGCTTGCCCACGGCGGCCACCAGGATGTCGGCCTGACGGCACAGTGTTGGCAGGTCTTCGCTGCGCGAGTGCGCCACGGTCACTGTGCAGTCGGCTTGCAGCAGCAGGGCAGCCATGGGCTTGCCGACGATGTTCGAGCGGCCGACCACCACGGCATGCTTGCCACGCAGCTCGCCACAGGCGTCGCGCAGCAGGCGCATGCAGCCGCTGGGCGTGCACGGGGTCAATACCTCGCGCCCTTGGGCCAGGCCGCCAACATTTTCGCTGTGGAAGCCGTCCACATCCTTGAGCGGGTTGATGGCCTGCAGCACGCGGTGTTCGTCGATGTGCGGCGGCAGGGGCAATTGCACGAGGATGCCGTTGACCTCGGGGTCGCGGTTGAGGCGGCCGATCAGGGTCAGTAGCTCGGTCGGGCTGGTGTCGGCGGGCAGGCGATGCTCCAGCGAGCGGATGCCCACCTCTTGGGCGCGCAGCACTTTGTTGCGCACGTACACCTGGCTGGCGGCATCGGCACCCACCAGCACCACCGCCAGGCCCGGTTGCACGCCGCCCTGGTGCAGCTGTTCTACCTGTTCGCGTACCTCGGCCAGCACCCGCACCGCGATGGCCTTGCCGTCGATCAGCTTGACGCTGGGAATGGCGTTCATTTGAAAATCACCGTGCGGTCATGGTTAAGGAACACGCGGTGCTCAAGGTGGTATTTCACGGCACGTGACAAGGCGATGGTCTCGGTGTCCCGGCCGATGGCCACCAGGTCGTCCGGTGCGTAGGCGTGGTCCACACGCTGCACCTCCTGCTCGATGATCGGGCCTTCGTCCAAATCGCTGGTGACGTAATGGGCGGTGGCGCCAATCAGCTTCACCCCGCGTTGGTAGGCCTGGTGGTAGGGCTTGGCGCCCTTGAAACCCGGGAGGAACGAGTGGTGGATGTTGATCGCCCGGCCTGACAGCTGGCGGCACAGCTCATCCGAGAGGATCTGCATGTAGCGCGCCAGCACCACCAACTCGGTGCCGGTTTCCTCGACGATGCGCAGCAACGCGGCTTCCTGTTCGGCCTTGGTTTCCTTGGTGACCGGCAGGTAGATGAAGCGGATGCCCTGGCGCTCGGCCATCGGGCGCAGGTCCAGGTGGTTGGAGACCACGGCGGTGATGTGCATGTCCAGTTCGCCCTTGGCATGCCGGTACAGCAGGTCGGACAGGCAGTGGTCGAATTTGCTCACCATCAGCAGTACGCGCATCGGCCGGGCGCTGCTGTGCAGGCTCCAGTGCATGTCGAAACGCTGGGCCACATCACTGAAGCCAGCTTCCAGCTGGGGTGTGTCACTGTTGATACCGGCGTTGAAGCGGAACACCGCGCGCATGAAGAAGCGCCCGTTGTCCTCGTCGTCGAACTGCGCCATTTCGCTGATGTAGCAACCGTGCTCGGCCAGGTAGGTGGTCACCGCGGCGACGATGCCGGATACCGCCGGGCAACTGACGCGCAGGATGAAGTGATCGGGAGCGGGGTGCATGTTGGATAGGCCTCGTGATGGAGTAGGGCAGGTCGGGCACAAGGGCAAAAGAAGATTAGCGAGGGCGCGAAGGGTGTTTCTTGGTAGGAATATAAATTTCCTTTTGGCGATTTATAGGCGAAGTGAGGGTTGGTGGTCTAGAGGTTTGTGAAATTTTTTATCCTGTCAGGAAAGTTTTTTAGAGGCCTTCGCCGGGCTATGCTTGCTCCATGAGCACACCACCGCCTCTGCGCCAACCTTGCCCCCCTGGCGCCTGCGACTGCGGCCGGGAACACTTGGTCGATCACCCGCAGGCCGCCCAACGCATCCTCCTGCTGACCCGCCAGGAAGAAAAGCGCCTGCTCGAACGCCTGGAAAACCTCAAGGACCTCGAAGACCTGCAACGCCTGCAGCAGCGCCTGTACGAAAATCTCGGCATCCGCGTGCATATCGCTCCCGGCTTCAATGAAGTACGGACCATGCGCGGTATCGTCATCGAATTGGATGACCAGCCAGGGCTGTGCCGCAAGACCCGGCAGTCGATCCCGGCAGCGATACGACGCGGGTTGGAGCGTAATCCGCAGGTTGCCTACCGGCTGCTCGATACCTACGACCTGCTGCGTGACGGCTGAGCGAGGAGTGAGGCCGGTATGTGCATGGCTGGCGTCTTGGGGGGCTGTCATGCACATGGCGGCGCAAACAAACCCTAGCGCCTTAATTTTTCCGAAGCCTCCCACGTCTACTTGAAAGCCCCCCTGCGCGAAGCCCGCAGCGGTACTCATCATTCAAGGAGACAGGCAATGACTTCCGTTTTCGACCGCGACGACATCCAGTTCCAGGTAGTGGTCAACCACGAAGAGCAATACTCGATCTGGCCCGATTACAAGGCCATTCCCAACGGCTGGCGTGCCGTGGGCAAGAGCGGCCTGAAAAAGGACTGCCTGGCCTACATCGATGAGGTGTGGACCGACATGCGCCCGCTGAGCCTGCGCCAGAAAATGGCCGAAGCCACCGCCCAGTGACCACGCTGAACCTGCTGTGCCTGCCGTACTCGGGGGCCAGCGCCATGGTCTACAGCCGCTGGCGGCGCAAGCTGCCGGCATGGTTGCAGGTGCGCCCGGTTGAGCTGCCCGGGCGGGGCGCGCGCATGGCCGAACCGCTGCACACCGACATGCAAGCCCTGGCCCGGCAACTGGCCAGCGAACAGCGCCTGGCGGCCAGTGCCCCCTATGCACTGCTCGGCCACAGCCTGGGCGCATTACTGGCCTTCGAGTTGGCCCATGAGCTGCAGGCACTGGGCTGCCCGGCGCCGCTGGCGCTGTTTGCCTGCGGCACGGCGGCACCGACCCGGCGTGAGGACTACGACGGCAAGGACTGGCGCGAGCCCAAGAGCGACGCCGAGCTGATCGGCGAGCTGCGCGAGCTGCAGGGCACGCCCGAGGAAGTGCTGGCCAATGCCGAGCTGATGAGCCTGACCTTGCCGACCCTGCGCGCCGATTTTCTGTTGTGCGGCACCTACGCCTACCGCCAACGGCCGGCGTTGCAGTGCCCACTGCATGTGCTGGGTGGCCTGGATGACCGGGCCAACGACGAGCAACTGCAGGCCTGGCGCAAGGAAACCCACGGCGAGTTCTCGCAGCAGATGTTTCCGGGTGGGCACTTCTTCATCCATGAGCATGAAGACCGCGTGCTCGACGCGCTGACCGCGTCGCTGCAGCCGCTTCGGCTGTCCGCCTGATTGACGTCACCGCTTGCCTGGGGGAGGCTAAGGCTTTTCCCAGGCAAGGGGCAGACTAATGCTGATCGATCCACACAAGGCCACGCTGCTGGTCGTCGACATCCAGGAAAAACTCATCGGCGCCATGAGCGACCCCGAAGGCACTCGGGCGCGGGCCCGCTGGTTGCTGGCCGCGACTGCCGAGCTGGAGCTGCCGACGGTGATTTCCGAACAGTACCCCAAGGGCCTGGGCCATACCCTGGCGGAACTGCTGGCTGCAGCGCCGGCCGCCCAGGTGGTGGAAAAAAGCCACTTCTCCTGTGTGGCCGCCGAGTGCCTGCCAGCCAGCCTGATGGCGCGTGAGCAGGTGATCGTCTGTGGCATGGAAACTCACGTCTGCGTGCTGCAGACCGTGCTCGGCCTGCTGGCCCTGGGCAAGCAGGTGTTCGTGGTCGAAGATGCCTGCGACAGCCGAACCCCGGCTAGCAAGGCAGCGGGCCTGGCGCGCATGCGCGCCGCCGGGGCGCAGGTGGTGACCCGCGAGATGGTGCTGTTCGAACTGCTGGGCAGCGCCAGCCATCCGCTGTTCCGCCACATCAGCAAAACCTACCTGGTCGGTGAACAGCCCTGAACGGTCGGTTACTGGCTGTCGGGTTGATGGCCCTGGCGCTGCTGCAAGGCTGCGCCGGGCGCCGCGAAGAAGCGCCGGAAGCGGACCCGGCCAAGGTCCGCGCCCAGCTGCTGCGATTGCTGCCGGCCCAGGCCAAGGACCGCGAAGGCTGGGCCAGGGACATTCAAGTGGCATTTGAAGCCCAGCGCATTACGCCAAGCAAAAGCAACCTGTGCGCAGTGCTGGCGGTGACCGAACAGGAGTCCACCTTCACGGCCGACCCGCAGGTGCCCAACCTGGGGCGTATCGCCCGCGAGGAAATCGACCGCCGCGCTGCGCGCCTGCATATCCCCAAGCTGCTGGTCGACGGTGCGCTGAAGACGCCGTCGGGCAACGGCCAGAGCTACCAGCAGCGTTTGCAGGCGGTGCGCAGCGAGAAACAGTTGAGCGAACTGTACGACGAGGTCATTGCCCGCGTGCCGTTGGGCAAGACCTTGTTGGGCGGGCTGAACCCGGTGCACACCGGCGGGCCGATGCAGGTCAGCATCGACTTTGCCGAAAAGCATGCAACGGATTACCCCTACAGCCATGACGGTACGATTCGCCAGGAAGTGTTCACCCGGCGCGGCGGCATGTACTTCGGTATTGCCCACCTGTTGGGTTACCCAGCCAACTACGAGCGCCAGCTCTACCGCTTTGGCGATTTCAACGCGGGCTGGTACGCCAGCCGCAATGCGGCGTTCCAGGCGGCATTGAGCAAGGCTACCGGCGCACCGCTTGCTTTGGACGGCGACCTGATTGCACCGGGGGCGATCATGCCGGGGACCACCGAGCAGGCGGCGCGCAAGCTGGGGGGGAAGTTGGGGCTGCGTAACCCGCAGATACGCAGCCAGCTGGAGGAGGGCGACAGCTTGGCGTTCGAGGACAGCAAGCTATACAGCGGGGTGTTTGCCCTGGCGGATGCCAAGACTGGCAAGCCGGTACCACGGGCGGTGTTGCCGGGGATTGAACTGAAGAGCCCCAAGATCACTCGCAAGCTGACTACCGCGTGGTTCGCCGGGCGGGTGGATGAGCGTTACCAGCGGTGCATGAAGCGGTAGCAGTGTGCTGCCTGTACCGGCCTCTTCGCGGCTAAAGCCGCTCCCACAGGAATGTGACCGGACCCTAAGGTTGCGCGGTCCCTGTGGGAGCGGCTTTAGCCGCGAAGAGGCCAGCACAGGCGACATCAGCTTTCGCCCAATGCCCCAACCACCTGGTCCACGCTAGCCTTCAGCCCTGCAAACGCATCCTCAGGGTCAGTCTCAACCACCACCAGCTTCGCCCCGGCCGCCTTGATCACCTCTGTCACCGCGGGGTCTGGCTGCCGGTGGTCCAGCACCAGTGCCACATCCTGCGCCTTCAGGTTCTCACCCAGCGCTTTGAGCGCGGCAGCATCCCACTCGGCTGGCAGCGGCTGCTCCACCACGTCCAGATTCAACCCGCTGGCCAGGTAACCCAACCGCTCGGACAGGCTCACCACCGTCAGGTTGTCGACCTTGGCCAGACGCATCTGGCTGCTGGCCGATAGCTCCAGCAACTGACGCTTGAGCCCCGCCAGGTTGCCCTGGATCTTCGTCTTTTCGTCCGGTGCCAGCCGCTCCAGGTCATTGGCTACTACATCAGCCATGCGCCCGAGGTTGGTCGGGTTGAGCCAGGGATAGGCGCCATAGGCATCGTCACCCGTGACCGCAATACCTGGCAGCGCGCCGTCCACCGGCCGCGCAGCATCGATTTCGACAATACGGATGTTGCTGCGCCGGGCCATCGGGTACAGCGGGTCGTCACGCCAGATCGAGCGCACGCCGATCACCGCGTCGGCCTGCTGCGCGGCTTTCTCCAGGCTGGGGCCACCGCGCGAGCTGAAATACGAGGGCTGGCGGCTGGCTGGCAGGGTTGCCGGCGCCGCACGCTTGAGTTGCACTGCCGTGCCATCGAGCAGGGCGCTGGCCAGGCTGTGGGTGACGGGCAGGGTCGTCAGCACTTGCGTGGCGAAAGACAGCGATGGCAGGCCGGCCAGGGCCAGCGCCAGGGTCAGGCGTTTGAAGTTCATGCCGGGTTTCCTTGCAGGCGGGGGACGAGAGCGCGGGCCAAGGCGGCCAGGGCAAAGCAGATGCCGGCGACCAGAATGATCGCGGCACCTGACGGCACTGGCAGGTCGAAAACGATGGGTAGCAGGATGCCGAACAGGGTGCTGATGGTGGCAATCAGTACCGACAGGAAGAAAAAGCCCTTGAGCGACTGGCTGACCAGGCGAGCGGCTGCGGCCGGGATCACCAGCAGCGCACCGACCAGGATGGCGCCGATGACTTTCACGGCGGCCACGGTCACCAGCGTCACCAGCACCACGAACAGGTAGTCCAGGGTTTTCACCGCCACGCCGCGCACGGCCGCCAGTTGCGGGTTGAAACTGGCCAGCATGATGCGGTTGTACAGCGGCACGGCCAGGGCCAGCACCAGCACCGCGACGATGCCCAGCACCACCAGGTCCTGGCCGCTGACGGTCAGCACCGAGCCGAACAGCACGTTTTCGAGGATATGCACGTTGATCTTGCCTGCCAGCATCAGCAGCAGGCTGGCGCCCAGTGCCAGCGACACCGAAAGGAACACGCCAATCAGCGTGTCCGGCGACAGCCCGGTGCGGTTGCGCAGGAAGTTGAGCAGGATGCCGAACAGCAGGCAATAACCGAACAGGCTGCCGTAAGGGCCGGTGTAGGGCTCGCCCAGCAGGATGCCGATGGCCACGCCGGTCAGTGCGGCATGGCCGACCGCTTCGGAAAAGAAGGCAAAGCGCTTGACCACCACCAGGGTGCCCAGACCGCCCAGCACCGGGCCGATCATTAGGCCGGCCAGCAGGGCATTGACCACGAAACCGTAGGCCAGCGCCTCCGGAAGGTAGCCGGCAGTGGCCCAGTCCTGGACCGTTTGACGAAAGATTTCAAAACTCATCAGGCAAGGCTCTCGCTGCGCGGGTGAACGGAGAACAAACCGAGCAGGCGCTCCGGGGTCAGGGCTTGGGCGGGTGGCGCGTCGAACAGCACCTGGCGGCTCAGGCCCGTCACCCGATCGGCCAGGCGCAACACGGCTTCCAGGTCATGCTCGATCCACAGCACGGTGGTGCCAGCCCGGCGCCAACCCTGCAGCAACTGTTCGAACACCTGGATACCGGCTTCATCGAGCGCCGACATGGGTTCGTCCAACACCAGCAACTGCGGCTCGGGGATCAGGCCCTGAGCCAGCAGCACGCGCTGGCGCTCGCCACCCGACAACGCACCCATGCGCCGCTTGCGTTTGTCGAGCATGCCGACCTGCGCCAGCGCCGCGTCGATGGCAGGTTGCACACGCCGGGACAAACCGAGGAACGCGGGGCGGCGCTGGCACATGGCGGCCATGAAGTCGTCCACGGTCATTGGCAGGCCGCGGTCGAACTCCAGGGCCTGCGGCACGTAGCCAATCACCTCGCGCTCACCTGGCCAGTGCAGGGTCAGTTGGCCCTGGTGCGGCATCTGCCCGAGCAGGGTCTTGATCAGCGAGCTCTTGCCGCCGCCGTTCGGGCCGACGATGGCGTGCACGCTGCCGGCGGCAACGTTGAAATTGACCTGTTCGAGAATGCGAGTGCGGCCCAGGGTCAGGTCGATACCGGCGAACTCGATGCGCGGCCCGCGGGCTGCTGCCAGGTTGGCGGCGGCGGTCATGCGCGGTTCTCCTGGATGGCGCGGACCACGGTGTCGAGGTTGCGCTTCATCTCCACTTCGTACTTGTCCCGTGTGTATTCGCCATAGGAGATATGGGTCAGCGGGTACAGGCGCACGCCGGATTCACGCTGAATGGTTTCGACATAGGCCGACGGGAAGTCCATTTCCGAAAAGATCACCCGCACATCCAGCGCCTTGAGCTGGTCGATGGTCTTTTTCAGCTGCGCCGGGCTGGGTTCGATGCCATGCGCCGGCTCGACCACGGCGGTTACCTCCAGGCCGAAGTCGCGCACCAGGTAGTCGTAGGCCGCGTGGATGGTGGCGACCCGGAACGTGGCGCTAGGGGCTTCGGTGACCTTGGCCAGCGCCTCGGCACGCAGGGCACGCAGGCGCTTGGCGTAGGCGCGGGCGTTTTGCGTGTAGAACTTGGCGTTGTCCGGGTCGAGCTTGCCTAGTTCGCGGGCAATGTTGTTGACCTGGGCGATGGTGGTGCTGATCGACAGGAAGGTGTGCGGGTTGACCACCTTGCCGGCGCCACGCGCGGCAATGCCGGTGGCCGCCAGCAACGGCACGTTCTGGTTGGCTTCGATGGTGTTGATGTCGGGTTTTTCGCTGGCGGCGATCATGCGGTCGGCGAAGTCGTCATGGCCGACGCCGTTGAGCACCACCACGTCCAGTGTGCCAATGCGCTTGATGTCCTCGGCCCGTGGCTCGTAGGCGTGGGGGTTGAAGCCCGCTGGAATCAGCGGCACCACTTCGGCCTTGTCGCCGACGATGTTGCTTACGTAGCTGTAGTAGGGGTGCAGGGTGATGCCGATGCGCAGCGGCTTGCCGTTATCGGCCAGGGCCAGTGACGGCAGGGCAAAGGCCAGGAGCAGGGCGAGGGCGGAACGGAACATGGGGGAGTCCTTGGGTTCAGTGACGGTGTTCGCGGGTAACCCCGGCGTCGTAGTGGCTGACCACCTGCTGCCAGCCGGCGGCGATCAGGGCGGCCTGGCCAAGGTCGTCCGGGGTCACGGCGGCGCTGTCGCGGCGCAGCCAGACGTCGGCCTGGCCGGTGCTGTCGGCCGGCAGGATCAGCAGCAGGCTGCCGGCAACCTCGGGGGCCTGGCTGCGGCCCAGGTAGGCGCCGGGCTCCAGCCATGACCATTGGTGGCCGCCACGGCTCTGGCTGCCGGCATCGACCACGAACGGCGGCAGGCCTTCCTCGGCCAGGGCCTGTACGCTGGGCACGCCGGCATTTTCTTCGCGCAGCAGTTGGATCTCGTCGAAGGCCACCCGCAAGTCGGTGTACAGGCCTTGCTCGGCGGCGGTGAGGTCGCGGCGGGCGTCGATCTGGTGGCTGGCGATGGCCTGTTCGTCCTCGCGCTCACCCCGCAGCAGCACCACGCTGGCGGCCAGCACCACGATGAGCAGGCTGGTCAGCAGCACGTACAGGGTTTCGTGCCCGGCACCGGCCGGGCGAATCACTTGGGCGCGGCTCATGGCTGGGCGATATCGGCGTAGTCGACTTCCACCACGTGCCCGGGGCCGGCGTCGAACAGCACATAGAACTCACCGTCCGGTCGCTTGAAGGTCAGCGTCGAATCATCGCCAAGCTTGCCGCCAACCAGCACCTGCTCGTCATAACCAATCACATCCAGGGTCACCCCTGGGGCGCCGCTGCCGTCCGAGAAGCCGCCGGTGCACTTGACCTGGCCGCTGGCCAGTTCTTCGCATTCGCACATCGGGTTGTGCGCCAGGGCAGGGCCGGCGGCCAGTACCATCAAGGGCAGGGCGAGGGTGCGCATCAGGTGTTTCATTTCTTGCCTCCTTGTTTCTCGAGCCAGGCCACGGTGGCTGGCGATGCCTTGGCCAGTGGGACTGAGGCTTGGTGCATGCTGCCGTCCCAGCCTTCCAGGGTGATCCAGATCTGCGCGTCGGGTTTGGTGCGCGGCGGAATCGGCAGCGAGGTGCCCATGTTGTACGGTGCACCGAAGAAGATGGTGCCGGCGGCGCGCAGGCTGCGAGGCTTGCCGATGCGTAGGTAGGCTGCCTTGACGTCCTTGATGCAGGCCTTGCACAGCGATGCATTGAACGACTTGAAGTAGCCGGCCGGGCCGTCGGCGCGTGGCGCCTCGTCACGCAGTTCGGCCAGGTCGAGGCGGTAGGGGCCGACCTGGATATCGTTGATCACGTTGGCGCCAAGCCCGGCGTCGCCGCGAAACAGCTTGGCGTCGGCGAAGTACTTAGGCATGAAGCCCAGCGGAATCAGGATCAGCAGGATGTTCAGGTGAAAACGCCACTTCAGCCACAGCTGCTTCAGCGGGCTGGTGGGCAGGGCTTGGGCCTGGCTCATGGGTGGATCTCCACGGTGGTTTCGCTGCGTGCCGCACGCGGTGCTCGCTCGCTGCGCTTGAGGGCGGCGGCGGTGGCCTGGGCGGTGCGTTTGGTCCAGATCAGCAGGCCGCTGAGTACCATCAGGGTGAGGATCAGGCCGAAGAAGAACCACACCAGCTTGATCGGCAAGCCGCCGAAGTCGCCGGTGTGCAGCGGGCGCATGGACTCGGTGACGAACTCCAGGGCCGAGCGGTCGCTGATCACGAACTGGCTGTCGACATTGCTCGTGTACGGGTTCACTGACGCACTCTGGAACATCAACGGGTACCAGCCCGGCCCGGACAGGGTGACGTGGCTGTAGGCGGTGGCGGGCAGCGAGACGAAGTTGATCTCCAGCCCCGGGATCGCCAGGCCGGCAATGCGTGCTGCCTCATCCAGGTTGATGCGCGGGGCAGGGCTGCCATCTGGCGTTTGCGGCACGTCCTCACGGGCGATCACCGGCACGATGGGCCGGCTGGAAATGGTGATGTGGTTGTCGAACAGTATCGCCTGGATCAGGAACCAGGTACCGGTGATGGAAATCACCGCAATGAACCAGATCGACCACACCCCGGCCAGGCGGTGCAAGTCACCCCAGAAAATCCGCGAGCCATGGCCGGTGCGCACGGGTTTGAAAAAGCCCTTCCAGAACTTCTTGTAGACCACCAGGCCAGTGACCAGCGAGGCCAGCATCGGCAGGCCGAGCAGCGACACCAGGTACCAGCCCCAGCTGAAGCCATTGGTGAACGGCACCAGCCACCAACCGTGCAGGGCGCGGGTGAACGCTTCGAAGTTGAAGTCTGGGGTCTTGCCCTGGATGGCGCCGGTGTAGGGGTTTACGTACAGCGTCGGGCTGGTGCCGTCAGGCAGGGTGACACTGGCCTTTACCGCGAAATGCGAGCCATCGGGTTGGCTGAGCCGATCCACGATCATATCTGGCTCGGCCTTGTGCAAGCTCTCCAGCACCTGCTGGAAGCTCATGCGTTGCATGTCCGCATCTGGCTTGTTGGCGCGCACGGCCGGGTCGGCCAGCCAGACGATTTCCTGGCTGACCACGGCAAGCATGCCGGTGAAGCAGACGATCAGGACAAAGAACCAGATCGGCAAGGCAAGCCAGCTGTGGACCAGGAACCACAGCCTGGATTTGGATTTTTTCGGTGATTTGGCCATCAGACGGTCTTCTGCTATGGGTGGTCGAGCGTGTGCCCAACCAAAGAGGGCTGTACTGATAAGGACGAATGAGAATTGAGAACCTGCCTTTTAAAATGAAAGCAAATGTTTCAAAAGACAAAAGCCGGACAGCGCGCGAGGCGCCAGTCCGGCCTTGAAGGCTTGTTGCAGAGGGCTTAGACGCGGGTCAGCGCCACCGCCGCTTGCGGCTTGCCGTGCAGCAGCGCCAGGTCCTGGTACAGCGCTCGGCCAATTTCCGCGGCACGGGCCGGCAACACCGAAAGCAGGGTGTCACTGAGGCCGTGGCTGTTTTCGCAGAAGCCCTGCAGGTACACCGAGGCCTGCAGGTCGGGGCTGGCCAGTACGCGGTAATTGCGGTCGACGTTGAAGTCCTCCAGGTAGCCGGCCAGTGGTGCCAGCAGGTCACGGTGCGAGCGGCGCTCGTAACCGGTGGCGAGGATCACGGCATCGTAGCGGTGGGTTTGCTGCTGACCGGTGGCGAGGTCGCGCAGGGTCAGTTCCAGGCCTTCGCGGGTGGCCACCACCGCTTCCACCTGACGTCGGCACAGCACGTTGTGGCGGTACTGGTGGGCGACCTTTTGCCGGTAGAGGATGCCGTAGATGCGCTCGATCAGGTTCAGGTCGACCACCGAGTAGTTGGTGTTGTGGTATTCACCCAACAACTTGCTGCGCTGGTCGGCCGGTTCGTTGTAGACCAGGTCGGTGTAGTCCGGCGAGAAAATCTCGTTGACGAACGGGCTGTCGTCGGCGGGCTTGAGGGCCGAACCGCGCAGCACCATGTCGACCTTGACCGACGGGTAGCTGTCGTTGAGGTCGATGAACGCTTCGGCGGCGCTCTGGCCCGAGCCGATCACGGCGATGCGCATCGGTTTGCCGTCGGTGCACGGCAGCTTGTTCAGGCTGCTCAGGTACTGGGAGTGGTGGAATACCCGTGGGTCATCCTTGAAGGCACCGAACTTTTCCGGGATTTTCGGCGTGCCGCCGCTGCCGACCACCACCGAGCGGGTGCGGCGGCTGTATTCGCGGCCCTGTGCATCGCGCGAGACCAGGCGCAGGTGTTCGACCCGTCCAGCCTGTACTTCTGGCTCGATGCGCAGCACTTCCTGCCCGTACACCGCCTGGGTCGCGAAATGCTCGGCGGCCCAGCGCAGGTAGTCGTTGTACTCCAGGCGGCAGGGGTAGAAGGTGCCGAGGTTGATGAAGTCGGCCAGGCGCTGCTTCTGGTGCAGGTAGTTGACGAAGCTGTAGGGGCTGGTGGGGTTGCGTAGCGACACCAGGTCTTTCAGGAACGAGATCTGCAGCTCGCTCTGGGTGGCCAGGGTTTCGCCGTGCCAGCGGTAGTCCTGCTGCTTGTCGATGAACAGTGCGTCGAGGGCATGGCCCTGGGACTCGGCGAGTTCTTCCAGGGCGATGGCCAAGGCCAGGTTGGAAGGGCCGAAGCCCACGCCGATCAGATCTTTGATGGTTTCCTGCTGTGAGGGCTGGCTCATGGCTGCGATTCCCTGAATGGTCGAATATGGACGCCCGCCGGGGCTCCGGCTCCTGCGCAAGTACATGAGTTGGAACGAGCCAGGCGGGGGGGAATTTAAGCGGGCTAAAGAACTGCGTGAGCCGGCCGATAGGGTGGCTACGGCAAGGACCGATCTTTCTGGCAGGGAATCGACATGAGTGGAATCACGGCAAGCAACTTGATGATCAATGGCGTTTCAGCGCAGACACTGAGCGCGAACGCCGCGACCGAACGCGAACAGGCCAAGCAGGCCGGTGAGGCACTGGGGCCACTGAGTATCAGCAGTGACAGCATGAAAGTTTCAGCGGGTAGCCAGGCGCAATCCACCGACACTGAAGACAGTGGCGAGTCGCAGGCCGTGACCGAGCTGCGTCAGTTGATCAAGGATTTGCAGAAGCAACTGGCCGAGGAACAGAAGCAACTGGCTGCGCTGCAAAACAGCAAGATGGACGAGGCTGCCAAGGCCGCTGCGGTGGGCGCCAAACAGGCGAGCATTGCCACCATCAACGGGCAGATCATGGCGGCGACGGCGCAACTGCTGGAGCTGTTGCAGCAAGAGGGTGGCAGCAGTGCGGGCGGGATGGTCAGCGCCACGGCTTGATTATCCCGTCTGCATGCGCGCCCCTGCAGGCGCGCATGCAGTACCAGGTGGTGGTTACTCGGTCACCAAGCGGCCTTTGTTCTGCCGGTCCGCCTTGTATTGCATGGCCACCGCCGGCGCCGGCTTGGCGGCACCGGTTTCCAGCCATTGACGCATGCGGCTGGCATCGGCGAAGTGGGTGTACTTGCCGAAGGCATCGAGAATGACCATGGCCACCGGGCGGTTGTCCATGCGGGTCAGCAGCACCAGGCAGTGCCCGGCCTCGTTGGTGAAGCCGGTCTTGGTCAGTTTGATGTCCCAGTTGCTCTTGTTCACCAGGTGGTCGGTGTTACGGAAGCCCAAGGTGTAGCTGGGCTTGCGGAAGGCCACGGTCTTTTCGCGGGTGGTCGACAGCTCGCTCAGCATCGGGTACTTGCGCGAGGCCATCAGCAGCTTGGCCAGGTCGCGGGCGGTGGACACGTTCTGCGTCGACAGGCCGGTCGGCTCAACGTAGCGGGTGTGGGCCATACCCAGGCTGCGGGCCTTGGCATTCATGGCCTTGATGAACGCCGGGTAGCCGCCGGGATAAGCGTTGGCCAGGCTATTGGCCGCGCGGTTTTCCGACGACATCAGGGTGATCAGCAGGGTTTCGCGACGGTCGAGCTGGCTGCCCAGGCGCACGCGGGAATACACGCCTTTCATTTCCGGGTTGTTGGCAATGGTCATGGTGAGCATCTCATCCATGGGCAACTTGGCATCCAGCACCACCATCGCTGTCATCAGCTTGGTGACAGAGGCGATCGGCACCACGCGGTCGGCGTGGCTCGAATACAGTTCCTGGTTATTGTTCAGGTCGATCAGCAGTGCGCTGCCTGAAGCCAGGTGCAGCTTTGACGGGTCCCGTTGAGCCTGGACCGGGGGTTGTGCAGCAGCAGTCGACGGAAGGGTCGCGGTACCTGTGAGCAACAGCAGCAGGCTGAGGATGGACAGGGATGTTTTCACGTTGAGGCTCACTAAAAGTTGGTATGTCGTTGGCTGTGCAAGGGTTTTCCCCCTAAAACCGATGCATTCTGGAGTATGGCTGAATTGCTGTCGAATGCCTTATGACTAAAGGGCGCAACGTGAACGATATTTAATCCTGTATCAATTTTGAACCAATCACGTACTTTTCCAGCTTCGCCAATTCGGCCCAGTCGTTAGCGGAATTATTTCGTGGTGGTATGCTTCGCCGCTTACCAAACAGGGAGAGTGGTAATGAGGTTGCGGGAGAGGCATAAGGCTTTGCAAGAGTGGCTCACTCCAAGGCGCCGTCGGCGCACCGGGATAGCGCTGATCGTCGCCTGGATCGCTGCGACGATAGTGTGGCCAAGCAGCAACTGGGCTTGGGTAGGTGGTCCAGGTATATACCTGTTTTTCAGCGCTTGGCCGGCTGAGTTGCACGACAAGCGTTGAGGCACTGGCGGCGCGGATCTAAGTAGCGGCGCTATAGTGCTACGGTTCGCTATCACGCCGCCCTCGATCCAAAGCCATCTTCCTGAGGCGCAGCCTGTGCACTTCTACAGGCAAATAAATGAGCCTCCTGGATTACGAACCCTTCAAAATGCGACTGACCTACGATGTTCAGCCGTTGCCACCACTTTGCCGCGCTTGAGCACCATCAGCCGTGTCGGCAGGTCGAGAATGACATCGGCCACAGCTCGGCAATCGACCATCACCAAGTCGGCATCATTACCCACCGCCAAACCGTGGCGTTTCAACCCCAAGGCTTTGGCAGGGTTCGTCGTGAGCATCGACAGCACGGTGGCCTGATCATCCGCGCCGCCCAAGTGGCATGCGGGAATGGCCAGTTGCGCAATATGTAGCAGGTCGCCAGTGCCATACGGTGTGAATGCGTTGCGGATGTTGTTGGTGGCCAGGCAAACCGTGACACCGCCGTCGCGCAGCGCACGCACTGGTGTCAGGGTGCGTCTTACATTGTGACTGTCACCCCGAGCGCCCAGATGCAGGTCGGTGGCGGGCAGGCACATCACGCTGATGTCGGCCTCACGTAGTAACGCAATGACCTGTGCCTGTCGCGCTGGTGAGACGGCGGCCAGGCTGGTCAGATGCCCAACGCAGACCCGCCCTTGGTAGCCTTCGGCAATTGTTCGACGTGCCACGTACTCGATGGTCATGTGCTCGGCGTCATCGGCGAAGTCCTGGTGCAAGTCGATGTCTTTGCCGTAGCGCTTGGCCAAGTCAAAGACGAAATCAATGTGCGCCAGCGGCGACACGTCGTTGTAGGGAATGCCGCCCACCACATCAGCCCCCATCTGCATTGCCTGGGCCATCATGGCCTGCATGCCAGGGAACTTGAGAATGCCTTCTTGCGGAAAGGCCACGACCTGGATGTCGATCACCTCGCGAAACTCCTCGCGCAGCTCCAGCACCACTTCGAGCCCGGTGAAGCCTTGGGCTGGGTCGAACTCGGCATGGGCACGCACATGGGTGGTACCCGCCTGAACCAGTGCGCGCAGCACTTGGATCGATCGTTCGCGGATATCTTCACGGGTCAGTGTGGGCTTCAGTTCGGCGGTGACGGCGATCGCTTCCTTCAAGGTGCCGGAACGATTGACCTTGCGCTGCATGACGTTGGCTTTTTCCAGGTGCAGGTGGCCTTCGACAAACCCGGCAACAAGTACATTGCCGTCGCCTTGAATTTCGCGCGCTGCCGTGCCGGCGATGTGTGGCGCGATCTCGGCGATTTTGCCGGCTTGCACGGCCACATCTACCAGTGGCTGGGCGTCGTCTATGCGTACATTTCGAAAGATAAGGTCCATCAACTTCAGTCCTTACGTTGGGGCTGCGGCGCAGCGAAGTTCGGGCTCAGTTGTTGGCGCAACCATTGCCCTTCACGCGGTACTTGGGGAAATGACGCGCGCGATATCGAGGTGCTAGGTTGTGGCTCTGCCGCAAAATGGCGGCAGAGCCCATGTGTTGCAGTCAAATCAGAACGGTTTGGTGGGCAGGTATTTGCCATCGAGGGTGATCACCGCGCGCGATCCGCCCTCGGGGTCTTCGACCTTCTTGATGTCCAGCTTGAAATTGATGGCACTGATGATGCCGTCGCCGAATTTTTCATGGACCAGCGCTTTCAAGGTGGTGCCGTACACCTGCAACATCTCGTAGAAGCGGTAGATGGTCGGGTCGGTCGGGATACCATTCTGGATGCTGCCGCGCAGTGGTACGGTCTGCAGCAGTGCGATGCCGTCCGCGTCGAGGCCAAGCTTGTCACCCACCACGTGGGCGGCGCTCGCCGGCAACGGATGCTGGCCCAACAATGCTGCGGTGACGAACGCTTCGGACAAGCCGGTGCCTTCGGTGATCTGGGCGAACGACAGGTCTTTGCGGGCTTTGGCCAAAAGGATGACTTCGCTCAGGGCAAGGCGGGTGCTCTGGCTGATTTGCGATTGGATCATGGTGTTTCTCCGTGGTTGAAAGATGTTCAGGCAACGCGCTTGGGGTGATGGAAAACGGCGTGCACTTCGGGGTTGTCGGCGAGGGATACGAATGTGCCGGTATTGCCATCGAAGGCATCGATCAGCCCGCTTTCGATGTCGTAGATCCAGCCATGTAATGTCACGCGGCCTTCTTCCAGGGCCAGGCGCACCGAGGGGTGGGTCTGGATGTTGGCAAGCTGGGCGATCACGTTTTCGCGCACCATGGCATCGACCTTGGCCTGCGGGCCGAAATGGTTGCGGGATTCGTTTACCACGCGGGCGGAATCGGCGTAGCGCAGCCAGCCAGCCACTGCGGGCATGTGGTCCAGGCATTTACAGGTGGCGATGGCCGTCATGGCACCGCAATCGGAGTGGCCGCAGATGACGATGTCGGAAACCTGCAAGGCCGCCACGGCGTATTCGACCGAAGCTGATACGCCTCCAGGCTCGGGGCCGTAGGACGGCACGATGTTGCCCGCATTGCGGATTACGAACAGGTCTCCGGGTTCGCGCTGAGTGACCAGCTCCGGCACAAGGCGGCTGTCGGAGCATGAGATGAAGAGGGCGCGTGGGCTCTGCTGGCTGGCCAGGTCCTTGAACAGTTTGACCCGCTCGGGATAGGCGTCTTTCTGGAACTTCAGAAACCCGTCGATGATGTCTTTCATGGCTGACTCCTTGAGTGGCGCGATGTGTTGAAGCAAAGGTTACGCAGCGCTTTCAATAAGGTAAAAGTCTGATTTATGATAATGTCGATCAGATAATCTTATGGATGCAACCATGCTTGCCCGGCACATTCAGTACTTCATCGCAGTGGCTAACCACCTCAGTTTCACGCGTGCCGCAGCGGCCTTGCATGTGTCTCAACCGGCTTTGTCGCAGCAGGTCCGACAGCTGGAAGAGAGCCTGGGCACACCGTTGTTCGATCGCTCCGGCCGGACCACGCGATTGACGGATGCCGGCGAGGTGTACCTGCGCTATGCCAGGCGAGCCGCGCAGGAACTGCAGGAGGCAAAACGAGCCATTGATGACCTCGGCGATCTGAGCCGCGGATCACTTCGGGTGGGAGTAACACCGACATTCACCAGCTACCTGGTTGGCCCGTTGGTTGAAGCGTTCTATAGCCGGTACCCGAACATCACGCTGGTGGTGCGAGAAATCGCTCAAGAGGCGATGGAAGAACTGTTGTTGGCCGACGAGGTTGATGTGGGCATTGCGTTCGACAACGGCCATCATCTGGACCTGGAGGCCCAAGCGCTGCTGGTCGAAACCCTCGCGCTGGTGGTCAGCAAGCATCATCCTCTGGCCTCGACGGGAAGTATTGGCCTGGAGGCGTTGAACTCAGAATCATTGATACTCTTGAGCGCCGAATTCGCCACGCGTGGGCAGATCGACAGCTACTGCCGCCAGCACAACATTCGCCCTCACGTACACGTGGAAGCCAATACCATCAGTGCGCTTATCGAAGTGGTCAGCAGGACCACGCTCTCGACCTTGTTGCCGGCCACTATCGCCCTGGCTCATGAGCAGTTGGTCGCTATCGAGCTGGACCAGCAGCGCTTGCAACGCACTGCTGTTCTGATGCAACGAAAAGGGGCTTACCAAACGGCTGCAGCGAGGGCCTTTGTCGAACTGGCGATGAAAGTGGCCAAGCACCTTGAAGCGCCAGGCTGCTCCACTCAGATGATGTAGAAGGGTGTGATTGGCTGACTTCTGCCGGTCAAGGAATACCCAGTATGCTGGTCAACTAGGACGCAAGCGACAGATCACGTCGAAGGACCCTAGGTGTTAAAATCAATGCAATTGGATCAAGGATTAAGGCGTTTCGATGACCTTTGCAGAGCGTGTCAGGGATAACCAAGTCGCCCGTCCAAATCAGAGAAGTTTCAATCTGGCTGAATGGAAAGCGGCTTTTGAACTCGACGGAATTGATCAAGCGTCCAAAAATTTATACGAAGCCGGTGTCTGGTTTTCCCGGGCCTTCTCAACCATCAGGGGCGAGTTGAGCTTCGCGGCGGACAAGACAGTCAGCCGAGACGACAAGCTTTTAGCGTTTGTCAGCCATGCTAACTTGAACGCCATCGGCTACCAGTTATCGATTGCCAACATCGTTCGCGAGTCCAGGTCGCAGAGTCCTGCGCACCAAAGTGCAAGCCATATCCTGCCCAGCGTGCATGACAGTGATGGCGTAGCCCATTCGCTGGATCAGGTTGCACAATCGGATATCGACGGGCTACAACTTCCGCTTCGAATGATTCTCAGCCAGAAGTCGTCGCCCGCCAAAGGAACGCAAACGAGAGCAGCGTCACAAAGCGATATCACGGTGGATTACGCCATCGGAACGTTCTACAAAATTATCGAAGACTTATGGGAAGAATGCCTGTGGAATAACTACGTCCTCACCGAGTCTGCTGAAGGTGTCAAGTTATCGCCAGCACGGCCCGCCGACGCACATTGGAAGTGGATAACCTTAAGTCGTCGCAGTGCCGTTCATCATGCCAGTAACCTGCATCATCACTTGATGTTTGAGCAAGCACGCCGCTCAAGCAGCCACGGCGAGCTCGCCATACCGAGGCCCATCGTTGCAGTGACTACCGTCGACGGAAACTACACATTCGTGCTGTCAGCGGATGAAACAATCGGTGAATGGTCCCGCGAAAGCTACGTTCTCATGCAAGAAGCCTTGCAGCCGTACTACGTAGAACTTTCCCGTTTTAAAAGCCCTCGGCTCGCAGGAGGCACGATAATCGACGTGATCAAGTGCTGGACCGTGCTGCAAAGCTTGGTGGCACTTCTGAAGAAGGGTTCTCACGTATCGAACAACCAGCAAACCCCCACGCAAGCGTTGGCCGAACTCACCACGCCCAGAATCCCACGAGGGGCGCTAATAGAAGCCATCAGTGACTCACTGTGCGTCACCGTCGACATCAGCCACAAACTGCTGGAATTCTTCACCTATTCACCCTCAGCAGCACAGCGGCATGAGGAAAATGAACTGTGGGCCCAGCCCCTAATCGCCTTGAACGACAGCGAACTGCTGGTGCTCTATACCCCCTCACTGGGCACAACCCAGCGCAACGTAGACATCTGGATCCGCCAACTCGGTGCAAAATTTGATGCCCGTGGCCTGTCATTCGAAAACTATCTGCGCGACGTGTTGAGTTCCACCATCGGCGTCTCCCCGATAAAGCGTGACGTTGCTCTGATGCCCCATGCGTTGAAATTCAATTTACCTGGGGAGGTTGAGGGAGAGCCTCCATACGAAGACATCGACATCGTGCTGCGTATCGGCAATGCCGTTGTCATTGGCGAAGCAAAATGCTTTCTGCAACCGGTCGACCCCGATGAAGTATTCAAACATCGGGAGAAGGTCATTGATGCTCAGCGTCAACTACAACGCAAGATAGGCTACATCCAGAAATACAAAAAACAGTTTCGTGAAGCGTGCGCGAGACGTAATTTCCATCTTCCCGAAGACTTCAAAATCCAACCGCTCATTTTGCTCAACGGGCAGTCCCACTGTGGCATTCCCTACGCCGGCACGCCCATTGTCGACATCATGATTCTGGCGACTTTCCTGAGAGGCGTTCTACGGCAGAACATTGTTGTCACCAAAGCAAACGGGGTGGAATCTGCGGACGCGTACTGTCTCTACAGCGACATCATCGAAGCGCAAGCCCTGCTGGAAGCGTATTTGATGAGCCCCCCCCAGCTCCAACGCTACGTCACTGCATTGGGCGAACGTCAGGTTATCTACAGCGACATCGTCGGCGCGCTTGAACCGATAACCTACGATTACTTCGAAGTGGACCTGTCCAGAGTCTTGGGGGTGACACCGGCGAGTATCTCATCACCCTCGCAAAGTACTTAGGCAAAATCTTCAGACGCTGATAGAGGATATCAACCCCTCTCTTGGCTTAGCGACGTCATAGAAAACGCATGGGAGAATTTGCCTAACGCCCTCCTTTGGATCGTAGGCGGACGATTCGTGGCAGCTACTACGGCGGCACCCGTTCTGATCCCAATGATAAGAAATCGAGTTATTGCCATCGCTAAACACGCCCTCGATATTGCAAGGTGATGTTGGCGGCGAGGTATCAAGAGCTGCATTGAATCTGCTCCCCATGATCCGCTCCCCACTTTTGGCACTTCTATGCCGAACGGCAAACAATGAAGTACTGAACCCGCAGAGACGCTTGAGCTGTTTGCGAGCCCCTAGCTGAATGGCCACCCGGCGCGGCCAGGCTCCAGGCTGCTGGCGTATCAATCTGTACGCAGTATCGGGAATTGTTCCAGCGGATTGCGTGATTCGCTGTTCATCAGGTCGCACGCCGCCGCCGCTTGTGACTTGTTTATAAAGCCGCGTTTGAGCCGTTGTTTTTCCTGGTTGTCGTAGATATCGAAGCCGCCCGAAGTGGTCGCGGCGTAGAACCTGTTGCCGATGCGGAAGGACTCGCCTTCCACTGGCACGGCAGGAACAATAACGAATCTTGGTTGCATGTTTCGCGCCTCCCCAGGCAGATAGCTAATTATTAGTCTGAGAGCGGGAAGGCAACAATATGACTCATCGGGACTAATCACTGGCGTGGCGTGTCACTTGTATCCGCTGTGAGCTTGGGCCCCGATGCAACCCGCGTGGTGGGGGCGGTGCATCGGGGTGTCCTCCTACCGCACGGCGCTCAGCGATGGATCAGCGAGAGCTCGCTGATGATGCAGATCGAGCCGTCATCGGCGGGCGTTGCATCGGTGTAGTCGACCTGGTTGTAGATGCCGCCGTGGAACTCGAACCGGCGTGAGGCCCAGGTACTGTCGAGCTGCAAATCGCCCGACGTGGCGGATACCCCGTTGCATTTGGCTGTTACGTTGACCACGCCGTCAGCCGTGGTGTGGATGCTGATGTTGAACTTTACCCCTAACGGCACCCCCTTCAGCACCGTCGAGTTCACCGGGTCGGTCTGGTTGTAGGTGCGGCGAAAGCCCAGGGTGATGTTGCCCTTGTTCCAGAACACCTTCACCGGCGGGCTGTCATCCCCGCGCACGTGCATCTGGGCGATGACCACCTTCTGCGCCGAATTGACCTTGGTCAGCGCCATTGTCTGACGGTTCCAGTGATCCTGGGCGCTGGAAAGCGACCAGTCTTCAGTCTCTGTCCACTCGCAGCGGGTCCTGTGTGTGCTTTTGCTCGAAGCCCCTTTGGTGGGGGCTGAAAACTGGATCGAACCATCGCTGAGCACTTTCACGATGCTCGGGAAGCGGGCAATCGCTTCGGCACCGTTCACTTCGAGGGCAACCGGGTTGGTTGAGGATACGGCTACTGGGGTGGCAATGGTGAGGTTGCTGATATCTACGGCCATGGGAATACTCCAGACGAACAGTTGGGGGAATGACGACATGGTCTAGCGCTAGCAGCCCTGCAAGCGGCTGCCGGAACGAAAGTTAGCCTCAAGCTAAAGTTCAGTCAATAGCTTTTGGCTAAATAAATTTCGCTTTAAGAGAAATTACCTGATGGCGAAATTTTTCCGTGATGGGGGCTTTACGCTGGATTTGGCGGTGAGATAAGCTTCCCTGAGTACTGTACAAGCATACAGCTATCAGGATGAGAATATGGCTAAGCACATGACGTCAGAACCCCAGCAGCGCCAGGAAATAACCGGAATAGAGCGGCTTAGCCTGCGGGTGTCGGCAATGATCAACCACCCACTCGCGCAGACGCAGCGCTGGGTTGTGGTGCACCGCCTGGATACCGACGGTGATGTGGAATGGGAGGAGGTGATGGGCCTGCTTTCGGAAACGCCCGAGCTGGACCTGACCTTCAACGATGACGAGAGCGTGATGGTGCGCTGGGAGCGAAGCTGCGTGGAAGCGCGTGATGATTTTATCGTCGAGCAGGATAGCCAGGAGCAGGTCGAGCAGGCGGCACCTTTCTGAGTGTCAGAAAAAGCCCGCCGTGGAGGGCGGGCTTCGCTTTACACAAGGTGGGCATTCCACACCAGCAGCACCCTGGCCTGTATGTAAGTCTCTTCCTGGCGAATCATGCGGTCTTTGTGCCGCGAGTTGTCGGAGATCATCTCGAAATGCTCCTCGTCAGCGATCTGTAGCCGCTTGATGTAGATGTGGTCACCCCAGGAGAAGAAATAGATGCCGTCGCCGACGAACTCGCGGATGCTGACGTCGACGATCAGTGGGTCGCGGTGCTTGATGGTCGGCTCCATCGACTGGCCCCAGCCCGTTACCATCTTCAGGTGATGGTGTTCAGTGAACTCCACGCCCAGCTCGCGCAGGTGGCTAGGGCTGACGCGAACGTCCTTGAACATTTCCGGGTAGTCGTGGGGGATCTGGCCGCCACCCATGGCTGCCCGCACGTCGTAGTGGGCAATCCACACTTCATCACCGACCAGGCCGGGGCGAACCAGCTCGGCCTTCAGCAGCGTGGCATCCGCAGGCTCTTGCGCAGCGGCCAGTAACCTTTGCCGAGTTTCTTCGGAGATGCCTTTGCCGCTTCTGGCCAGCATCTGCTTGACCAGGTCGGCTGCAGACAGCTTGCTGTCACCCGCATCGACGGCAACTTGCGCGTGTTCGCCTGGCGACATCGCATCGAACCAGCCCCGTGGCAAGCCTTCGATGCTTTCGATGCGACGGGCCACGTCATCGCCCAGGTTTTTCGCGGTCTTGTCGGAAAGAATCTGGCTCAGGTGTGCAGGCGCCATCCCCCAGCGCTCTGCGCAGGATCCTTTCCTCTGGCTGCCGATCAGCTTGATCAGGTTGTGCTTGCGAATTTGGTAGATGTCCATGGAGCGAAGCATGCCAGTGTTTAGCTTGCTGCTAAATGTGCGCATGGCTAAATTGACTCTTGTGGCTGCATTAGCTCTAGGCTAAATTAAATATGCGAACAAGGAAAGCCACCGAGACATTTTTCTCCAGGGCTGATCACATCATCATCTGTAATGAGGTTCACATGGATCCGACCGACCTCGGCCCGGGCACAGTCACTTGGCTGAGCGGTACGGGCACTGTGTTGCTAGGTGCGTTTCTGTGGCTGCGCAAGTGGCTGTCCAAGGATGCCCTCGAGCGCGCCTTGGACCGCGCGGATATCGCAGTCATCAGGCGTCTGACAGAGTTGCTGGACATCGAACGGAACGCACGAAGGGAGGCTCAGGCCGCAGCTGATCAGCTCGCCAAGGAGCGAAACGAGCTGGTGTTGACCGTGGGGCGGCTGCAAGGCAGGGTCATGGCCCTGACCCGTCAGCAGAGCCGTGGCGATCCATCCTGAGAGGACCGGCCAGGCAAAAAAAAGCCCGCCAAATTGGCGGGCGACAAGGGCGTAGGGAGCAACGCACAACAAATTCGGGTCAGGCGACCAAGGTGCCTGGTTGCAACTGTTCAACCAAGGCCTGGGCCGAGGCCAGGGTCGGCATCGGGCCGCTTACGGCTTCGCCGTTGCGCACCAGGTACCAGCACGCCAACAAGCCCTGCTCACGCAGTGAAACGGGGACGGCGCTACCAACAACGGACATGATCTGGATAGTGGCCATGAGGACCTCCTGTGAAACATGGCTCTACCATACGCAGCAGCCGGAACGCTTTGAAATCAACTTCCTCGATAGTGCTCATTAGTTCTATCAACCATTACCAGCGCGGCGGGCCGTAGTACACCGGTGGAGGGCCGTAATAGGTCCGGTAGCCGGGGGGTGGCGGCGCCGGCGCGTAGTACGGCTGGTAGTACACCGGCTGTGGTGGCGGTTGCACGTACACCGGCGCCGGCGCGTAATAGACTGGCTGGCGTTCGACATACACGGTGCGGTCACGCCCGCCATAGACCGTCGCCCCGACCACAGCGCCGACCATGGCGGCACCCAGCAGTGGGCCTGGCCCATACCAACCACCGCCACCATGGCCGCCATAACCGCCGTGGGCTGAGGCAGGCCCGCTGATGGCCAGGGCACCGACCAGAAGGGCGATTCCGGGAATGAGACGGTTCATAAAAACAACCTCGCAGGAAAACCCCACGCTTGGGGCCTTACTACTATGACTCCAGTCTCCGTCAGCTGAGCACAGGGAAACGGTAAAGGTTGTGTAAGGAACGACCAGCGGTTGCCTCTGTTACGCTGAACAAACGTTTCAGTTATGACTAAGGAGCAGGTTATGTCGACAACTCCCAGCAGAGATACCGTTCTGTGCATTTCCTTGGCTGGTCGCCCTGGCACCTTTGGCGTGCGCTTTCACAACCACCTGTACCAACAGTTGGGCCTGGACTTCTACTACAAGGCCATGCGCACCGATGACCTGCCAGCGGCGGTGGCGGGCATCCGTGCCTTGGGTATCCGTGGCTGTGGGGTGTCGATGCCCTACAAGGAGGCTTGCATTGCCCTGGTCGATGAAGTCGACCCTTCTGCTGCAGCCATCGAATCGGTCAATACCTTGGTCAATAGCAATGGCCAGTTGAAGGCTTACAACACGGATTACCTGGCCGTGCGCCAGTTGCTGGCGCAGCACCAGGTCGACCCGTGCACCGCCTTTGCCCTGCGCGGCAGCGGTGGTATGGCCAAGGCCGTGGCCAGCGCCCTGCGCGATGCCGGGTTTGCCGAAGGCATCATCGTGGCGCGCAATGAACAGGCCGGGCGGCAGCTGGCGGATGTCTGTGGTTATCGCTGGGTGCCTGATCTGGGTGACATCTGCCCGCCGATGCTGGTGAACGTGACGCCGATCGGCATGGCAGGCGGGCCGGAGGCCGAGGCGCTGGCATTTTCCGAGCAGGCCATTGCGGCGGCGGAGCGGGTGTTCGATGTGGTGGCGATGCCGGCGCAGACGCCGTTGATCCGTCGGGCCCAGGCGTTGGGCAAGCCGGTGATTACTGGGCTGGAGGTTATTGCGTTGCAGGCGCTGGAGCAGTTTGTGCTGTACACCGGGGTAAGGCCGACGCGGGCGCAGGTGGACGCTGCGGTGGCGTACGCCCAGGACATCTGATTATTGCTGTACTGGCCCTTGCGCGGCTAAAGCCGCTCCCACAGGTACCGCACGGTTTTCAGATGCAGTGAAGTACCTGTGGCAGCGGTTTTAGCCGCGAAAAGGCCGGTACAGAATATGACAGGGTCAGAACAGCTTGTGCCCGTCATCCAGCTGATGGTCGACCAGCGACCGGCCATGGGCCAGCGACACATGCTGCGCATTCTCAAGGTCGGAGAAAAACTGCATCGGCATCGACATGCGCTTGCTGGTGTGCCCGTCGGGTGTGGTGATCAGGCAGCCGGCGGCATAGGGCAGGGGAGAGTCGGGGTGGGGCATCACGCTGGCGGTGATGGTGTGCTCGCGGTATTCACAGTGAAGAGATTGCATCGTCCTTACCTCGCTGTGGCATGTGAAGCAGTTACCTTCATATACCACAGCGAGGGGCCGGGAGTTCCCGGCCCGACGAGCGAGCCACGACGAACGCTTAGCCTTTGAGCTCGGTCGGCTGGATCACTTCGACCCAGTAACCGTCCGGGTCCTTGACGAAGGCCAGGTGGTTCATGCGCCCGTCCTGCAGGCGTTTCTGGAACGGTACGTCCAGTGCTTCGAAGCGTGCGCAAGCGGCGCGCACGTCAGGAACCGAAATGCAGATGTGGCCGAAACCACGCGGGTCGGTGTTGCCGTTGTGGTAGGCGAACTCGGCATCGTTTTCGGTGCCGTGGTTGTGAGTCAGCTCAAGCACGCCAGGGATCGACTTCATCCACTGGTGGCGTGCGGTGTCATCGGCGGGGATTTGCGCCGGGTCGACCAGGGCCAGGAAGTACAGGCTGAAAGCAGCTTCAGGGAAGTCACGCTTGTCCACCAGGCGGAAGCCCAGCACACGGGTGTAGAAGTCCAGCGACTTCTCGATGTCCTTGACGCGCAGCATGGTGTGGTTGAAGACGAACTGGGCGGTGGCAGCGTCAGGCTGCGCGGTGACGCCAGGCAGGGTTTGCAGATCGTGCAGGCTCATGGGAACTCCTGAGACGGGGCCGGGCGCAGGGCGCCGGCAAAACAGACAGGCTGGCCATGATACGGCAGTGCGCCGAATGCGCAAATGAAAGCGCCCTGCACAAGGCAGGGCGCTGGAATTAGAGGCCCGCATGTGCGGGCGCGTGATGGGGTCGCTAGTCCTTTAGCTGTCTCGATACTGAGCCAGCTCTTGTGAAAAAAGTGTGAAGCCGGTGTGGATGTTTCATCAGCGCACCCAGCTCTCCACCGTGCTAGCCCCATACTGTTCTTTCCAAGCCTTGAGGCCGCGGTGGTTGCCGCCTTTGGTCTCGATCCGCTCGCCGGTGTGCGGATTCTGGTAAACCTTCACCACGCGCGGACGGCGTTGTTGCTTGGGCGCTGCGCTGGAGACGCGGGCCACCGCCTTCGGGTCGAGAATGGCGATGATATCGCGCAGGCTCTTGTCATAGCTTTTCATCAGGCCGACTAGTTTCTGCTCGAATTCGATTTCGCGTTTGAGGCCGGCATCCTTTTTCAACGCTTCCAGTTGCGCCATCTGTTCCTGGAGCGCTTTTTCGGCAGCACGAAACTCTGCAAGTCTGGACACTGTAATCACTCCTGTACGTCGGTCGTGGCAGGGCGTGACGAACATTGAAGAAGAGTAAAACGCCGGCCACGCAGGTGGGTTTCGCTGTTCGCTGATATCGAGTGTAGTCATTCATGAGTACGGGGTAAACCGCTAACTTTTTATAAGTAAGGCGGGAACTTTCCTAGTTTTGCGTGCGGTAATTCGCGGTTTTTCTGCGGTTGCCTGCCCAGTCGCTTAGACCATGGTCCAATGGCCCGTGACAGAGCGGTTGCGCGATCATTTCAGATGATGGCCGGCTATTGTTCGGCCCCGCCGCAGTACCGTGGCCAGTGTGTGCCACAGGTTGTTAACTTGTCTTCAATTTGGATGTTTTTTCGGATGTTTGCCCCTTTCCCTCACGCCCCTGGGCGCCGTGTTGCCGGCCTGTTCCTGTTGTGTGCCGGCGTCAATGCCCAGGCCGCCGGTTTTCTTGAAGACAGCAGTGCCAAGGTCGAAGCACGCAATGTCTACTTCAACCGAGATTTCCGCGACGGGCACAGCAGTTCCAGCCAGGGCGCGTCCAAGCGCGAAGAATGGGCACAAGGCTTCATCCTCAATGTGCAGTCGGGTTATACGCAAGGGCCGGTAGGCTTTGGTGTGGATGCACTGGGCATGTTCGGCTTCAAACTGGACTCCAGCCCGGCCGACAGTAACAGTGGTTTGCTGCCGTCCTCCGGCCATGACCCGCGGCACTCGGCCGATCAGTACGCGAAGATGGGCCTGGCGGCCAAGGTCAAGGTTTCCAATACCGTGCTCAAGTACGGTTCGATGATGCCGGATGTGCCGTTGCTCAAATACAACGATGGCCGCCTGCTGCCGACCATGTTCCATGGCGCCATGTTGACCTCCGAAGAGCTGCGCGACTTGAAGTTCACCCTGGCGCGTCTGGACAAATATACCGCGCGGGACTCCACCGACCGCCAGGACATTCGCGTGCACTGCAAGAACAAGCGCTATGCCTGCGATATCGAAGCCGACCACTTCGACCTGGCCGGTGTCGATTACCGTTTCAATGAGCGGGTCAGTGCCCAGTACCAGGTCGCCAAGCTGGAAAACATCTACCGCCAGCACTTCCTCGGCCTGGTGGCCAGCCAGCCGTTGGCGGTGGGCAGCCTGTCCGCCGACCTGCGCCTGATCAAGAGCGATGACATCGGCAATGCCCGCGCCGGCGCCATCGACCACCGCGCCTTCAGCGGTATGCTTGGCTACAGCCTGGGTGGCCACAAGGTCAGCGTCGGCTGGCAGCGCATGTATGGCGACAGTGCCATGCCCTATCTGGATGGCAGCAACCCCTACTTGGTCAACTACGCCCAGGTCAACGACTTCGCCGCGGCCCAGGAGCGCTCCTGGCAAGTACGCTACGACTATGATTTCAAGGCATTGGGTGTGCCCGGCTTGACCTTCTTCACCCGTTACATCAATGGCGACTCTATCGACGTGCCGGGCAGCCAAGCTGAAGGCAAGGAATGGGAACGCGACACGGAGTTCAAGTACCAAGTGCAAAGTGGCACTTTCAAGGACGTCAGCGTGCGCCTGCGTAATTCCACTTACCGCAGCAATTATGAAAAATGGGCGCGTGACATGGATGAAACACGGGTCATTGTCAGTTACAACTTCTCGATCTTCTGAGCGGTCGCTTTGCCAAATACTGGTAGCCGCCTGACAATGACTGCTGGTTCCCGCACAGGGCAGGGCGATGAAAGACCTGTTGTTGATTGGTATCGGCTCGGGTGACCCGCGCCAGGTTACCTATGAGGCGGTCGATGCGCTGCGTAGCGCTTGTGTGTTCTTCGTGCTCGACAAGGGCAGCGACAAGGACGAACTGGTGCGCCAGCGCAAAGCCATTCTGCAACGCTACCGCCCCGAGGGCGGTTATCGGCTGGTGCAAGTGGCCGACCCGCTGCGCGATAGCCAGGCGGATGACTACCTGGGCGCGGTGCAGGGCTGGCACCGGCAGCGTGCTGCGCTGTATGCCCAGCTGATCGGGCAGGAAATGGGCGACGGGGAAACCGGCGCCTTTCTGCTGTGGGGTGAACCGACCCTATACGACAGCACCCTGCGTATTCTCGATCTGGTCCGCGAGCGCGGCGTGGCGCTGCGCTTGCAGGTGATCCCTGGGATCAGCAGCGTGCAGGCGCTGGCGGCACGCCACCAAGTTCCGCTCAACCGCATCGGTGAGCCGCTGACCGTGCTGCCGGGGCGGCGCCTGGGCGGGTACGGGCCTGTCGAGAATGTTGTGGTGATGCTCGACCGCCAGTGCGCGTTTGCCCAGCTCGATGACCCGGCGTTGATGATCTATTGGGGCGCGTATCTGGGGACAGAGGACGAGGTGCTGATCGCCGGGCCGTTGCAAGCGGTGAAGGCACGCATTTTGGAGGTGCGCGAGCGCGAGAGGCGGCGCAAGGGATGGATCATGGACACCTACCTTTTACGCAGGGAGCTGTAGTCAGCGTCAATCCGTGACAGGTGTTGTACTGCCCTTGGCGCCTGTGGCAGGCCTGTGGGAGCGGGCAAGCCCGCGAAACAGGCGATACCGTTCTCAAGGGTTACCCAGAATAGCCAGCACCTTGTCTCGCAGTTGGTCGATGCTGAACGGCTTGCCGATCAGGTGCATGCCGTCGGGCACATTGAAGCTATCGGCATAACCACTGGCGAACAGTACCGGCAGCAGCGGCCGCAGTTCGCGCGCTTTAATCGCCAGCGCCTCGCCGCGCATGTCCGGCAGGCCCACATCGGTCATCATCAGTGCCAGCGTCTGGCTAGGGTCTTCGAGTACCCGCAAGGCGGCTGCGGCGTCTTCTGCCTCGATGACGGTGTAACCCAGCTCGTCGAGCACTTCGACCATCAGCATGCGTACGATGTCGTCGTCTTCGACTACCAGAAGGTGCATGGTTCGGATCCTGTACAAATGAGTGTCTTTAATCTGTGCACCGCGTGGCATCAGAAGTTCCCGAGGATACCGATCCATGCAAATAGATGGAACGATTGCCGAACACAACCTTCAAATACTGGCTAAATGCCCTGCCAGACCCGTCAAAGCTGGTTAGACTCGCTAATCAGGACGGCGCAGTGGCAGATAACAACAATGACTGATCCGCCACTCTTTCAATGGACTTTTCTTGCTCGGGCGTTTTCTCATGATTCAAGCAGCCTCGATGGACCAGCGAAGCTTTCGCAAGCTGTTGAGCCGCAACATCGGCCTCCCCCTGGGGGTGGGCCTGCTGGGGGCCGTGGCCTTCGTCGCGGTGATCAACTACCTGCTTTCGGCCATGCAGTGGGTCGAGCACACCGACCGGGTGATCGGCAATGCCAACGAAACGGTCAAGCTGTCGATCGACATGGAAACCGGCATGCGCGGCTTCCTGATCACGGGCGACGAGCGTTTTCTAGACCCCTACGAGGTGGCCAAGCCACGCATTCTTGGCAGCCTGCAAAGCCTGCGCGGCATGGTCGAGGACAACCCGCAGCAGGTCGACCGTATCGACCGGCTGATCGCCTTGCAACAAGCCTGGAACACCTTCGGCAGCGAGATGATTGCCTTGCGCCGTAGCCAGGGCGATTATCAGGCGTCGATCGGCAATGGCCGCGGCAAGCGCCTGACTGACGAGATCCGCAAGGAGTTCGACGGCCTGATCGGCACCGAACAGCAGTTGCGCATGGCCCGCAACGAAAAGGTCAGCAGCGTTACCGTCACGGCCATTTCTGTGTTCGTGCTGTTCATCGTCGGCCTCAGCGCCTTGCTGGCCTACCTGGGCCGGCGCGACCTGCTGGCGTTGTCTGGCACTTACGAAGAAAACGCCAAGGCCCAGCAGCGTGCGGCCGAGCGCCTGGAGCACCAGGCCTGGCTGCGCAACGGGCAGACCCAACTGGCCGAACAGGTGCTGGGCCAACTGACCTTGCCCATGCTCGGTGACAACATTCTGCGTTTCTTTGCCACGTATCTGGGCAGTGTGGTGGGGGCGGTTTACGTGCGTGATGAGCATGGCCGCCTGGTACGGGTGGCCACCTATGGCCTGGATGCCGAGGAGCAGGCTCGGGAGCAGGTCAAGGGCGATCATGATGGGCTGTTGGCCCAGGCCGTGCGCGAAGGCCGCTTGCTGTGCCTTGAAAACCTGCCGGAAGATTACTACCGCCTGAGTTCCGGCCTGGGCAGCGGCTTGCCACGCAATGCCTTGCTGATGCCCGCGATCGACGATGGCCAGATCAACGGTGTGGTCGAACTGGGCTTCCTGCGCCCCTTGCAGGCGCGCGACAACGAGCTGATGGAGCGCCTGGGCGGCAACCTCGGCATCTCCATCGAAAGCGCCCGCTACCGCCAGCGCCTGCAGGAGGTGCTGGCCGAGACCCAACAGCTCAACGAAGAGCTGCAAGTGCAGCAGGAAGAGCTGAAAACCGCCAACGAAGAGTTGGAAGAGCAATCTCGCGTGCTCAAGGAGTCCCAGGCCCATCTGGAAACCCAGCAGGCGGAGCTGGAGCAGACCAACGAGCAGTTGTCCGAGCGCACCGAGGCGCTGGACCGCAAGAACGACGAACTGGTCCAGGCCCAGGAAGAGCTGCAGGCACGTGCCGACGAATTGCAGCGCTCGAGCAAGTACAAGTCCGAATTCCTCGCCAATATGTCCCATGAGCTGCGCACGCCACTGAACAGCTCGTTGATTCTGGCCAAGCTGCTGGCGGAGAACGGCGAAGGCAACCTCAGCGACGAACAGGTGAAGTTCGCCGAGTCCATCTACTCGGCCGGCAATGATCTGCTCAACCTGATCAACGATATTCTCGATATCGCCAAGGTCGAGGCCGGCAAGCTCGAAGTGCGCCCGGAAAACACCCAGGTGGAGCGCCTGGTCGAGGGCCTGCGCGGTATGTTCGAACCGTTGGCCGGGCACAAGGGCCTGGCCTTCGAAGTCACGGCCGAGGCGCAGGTGCCGGCCACCCTGTTCACGGATCGCCAGCGCCTGGAACAGATTCTCAAGAACCTGTTGTCCAACGCCATCAAATTCACCGAGCGCGGCCAGGTCAGCCTGAACATCGGTTACCAACCTGGTACCGGCATCGTGTTTGCCGTGCGCGATACCGGCATCGGCATTGCCGCTGACCAGCAGCAGGCGATTTTCGGTGCCTTCCATCAGGTCGATGGCACCAGCAACCGCCGTTATGGCGGCACCGGCCTGGGCCTGTCGATTTCCCGTGACCTGGCGCATCTGCTGGGCGGCCAAATCAACGTCGACAGCAGCCCTGGCCAGGGCAGCGTGTTCAGCCTGATCCTGCCAGAGCACTTCGAGCGCCTGGCGCAGGACGTCGAGCCGCTGAGCCTGCGCCCGGCGGTCGATACCTTGCCCCCCGCGCCGCAGGTGCCGGTAGTGCCGGCACCTAAACGCCCGGCGCTGGCATTTGCCGACGACCGCGAGCGTGCACCGTTCAGCAACCGCTGCATCCTGGTGATCGAAGACGAACCGAACTTTGCCCGCATCCTCTTCGACCTGGCCCATGAACTGGGTTACAGCTGCCTGGTGGCGCAGGGTGCCGACGAAGGCTTCGAGCTGGCCGCCCAGTACATCCCCGATGCGATCCTGCTGGACATGCGCCTGCCCGACCATTCCGGCTTGACGGTGCTGCAACGCCTGAAGGAGCTGGCTGGCACCCGGCACATACCGGTGCATATCATTTCCGTGGAAGACCGGGTCGAGGCCGCCATGCACATGGGCGCCGTCGGTTACGCCGTCAAGCCCACCAGCCGCGAAGAGCTCAAGGAAGTGTTCGCCCGCCTGGAAGCGAAGCTGACCCAGAAGCTCAAGCATATCCTGCTGGTGGAAGACGACGACCTGCAACGCGAGAGCATTGCCCGCCTGATCGGCGACGACGATGTCGAGATCACCGCCGTGGCCATGGCCCAGGATGCCCTTGCGTTGCTGCGCGAGAACATCTACGACTGCATGATCATCGACCTGAAGCTGCCGGACATGCTCGGTAACGAGCTGCTCAAGCGCATGACCGCCGAGGATATCCGTTCGTTCCCGCCCGTCATCGTGTACACCGGGCGCAACCTGACCCGTGAAGAAGAAGCCGACCTGCTCAAGTACTCGCGCTCAATCATCATCAAGGGCGCGCGCTCGCCGGAGCGCCTGCTCGACGAAGTGACGCTGTTCCTGCACAAGGTCGAATCGCAGTTGTCCAACGAGCGCCAGCGCATGCTCAAGACCGCTCGCAGCCGCGACAAGGTGTTCGAGGGGCGCAAGGTGCTGCTGGTGGACGACGATGTGCGCAACATCTTTGCCCTCACCAGCGCCCTGGAGCACAAGGGCGCGATCGTCGAGATCGGCCGTAACGGCCGCGAGGCCATCGAGCGCCTGGAGCAGCATGACGACATCGACCTGGTGCTGATGGACGTGATGATGCCGGAAATGGACGGTTTCGAGGCCACCCGCCTGATCCGCCAGCAACCGCGCTGGCGCAAGCTGCCGATCATCGCCGTGACCGCCAAGGCCATGAAGGATGACCAGCAGCGTTGTCTGCAGGCCGGGGCCAATGATTACCTGGCCAAACCGATCGACCTGGACCGTTTGTTCTCGTTGATCCGTGTATGGCTGCCGCAACTGGAGCGAATTTGACTAGCGAACGTAACACCGACATTGAAATCCGCTTGCTGATCGAGGCCATCTACCTCAAGTACAGCTACGATTTTCGCAACTATTCCGGCGCGTCGATCAAGCGCCGGATCCTGCATGCGCTGCGTCAGTTCGACTGCCTGACGGTGTCGGCGCTGCAGGAGCGCGTGCTGCACGACCCTGGCATGTTCATGCAGTTGCTGCAGTACCTGACAATCCCGGTCAGCGAGATGTTTCGCGACCCGGGGCACTTCCTGGCGCTGCGTAACGAGGTGGTGCCGCTGCTGCGCACCTGGCCGTCGATCAAGGTGTGGATTGCCGGCTGCAGCACGGGCGAGGAGGTGTACTCGATGGCCATCCTGCTGCGCGAAGAAGGCCTGCTGGAGCGCACCATCATCTATGCCACCGACATCAACCCGCATTCCCTGGACAAAGCCAAGCAGGGCATCTACTCGATGCAGAGCATGCGCGAGTACGCCGAGAACTACCGCATCGCCGGCGGTCGCCGGGACTTTGCCGAGTACTACACGGCGGCCTACGGCAACGCCATCATGGACAGCACGCTGCGCGACAATGTGACCTTCGCCGACCACAGCCTGGCCACCGACAGCGTGTTTTCCGAAACCCAGCTGGTGTCGTGCCGCAATGTGCTCATCTACTTCAACAAAGAGCTGCAGGACCGCGCCCTTGGCCTGTTCCATGAGTCGCTGTGCCACCGCGGCTTCCTGGTGCTGGGCAGCAAGGAGTCGGTGGACTTTTCCGCCTACAGCGAGCGTTTCGAGCCGCTGGTCAAGCCCGAACGGATCTACCGTAAATCATGAACGGCGTACGCGCGGTGGTGATCGGTGCCTCGGCAGGCGGCGTGACGGCGCTGTTCACGGTGCTGGGTGGGTTGCCAGCCGGCTTCACCCTCCCGGTGTTGTGCGTGTTGCACTTGCCGGATGGCCGCCACAGTCAGCTGGCCACGGTGTTGCAGCGCCGCCTGCACCGGCCGGTGCACGAGGCACGGGACAAGGAGCCGCTGCGCCCCGGGCAAATCTACGTGGCCGGGCCGGGCTACCACCTCTCGGTGGAATGCGATTTCACCCTGTCGTTGAGCCAGGAGCCGCCGGTGCATTTTTCCAGGCCGGCAATCGACTACCTGTTCATGTCCGCTGCCGACGCCTATGGCGATGGCCTGCTTGGCGTGCTGCTCACCGGTGCCAACGAAGATGGTGCTCAAGGGCTTGCCTATATCAAGAACAATGGGGGCCGGACCATCGTCCAGGACCCTCATGACGCACAGGTTGCGCTGATGCCGGAGGCCGCCTTGGCCTTGCACCAGCCCGACCATATTCTTTCTCTGAGTGGCATCGAGCAGTTGCTCGCCGCCCTGGAACCCAGCGCATGCTAAGCCACACCATCGCCAAACTGCTGATCGTCGACGACCTGCCGGAGAACCTGCTGGCCCTCGACGCCCTGATCCAGGGCGAAGACCGCGAGGTGCACCAGGCCCAGTCCGCCGAAGCCGCGTTGTCGCTGTTGCTCGAACACGAGTTCGCCCTGGCCATCCTCGATGTGCAGATGCCGGGCATGAACGGCTTCGAGCTGGCCGAGCTGATGCGTGGCACGGAAAAGACCCGCAATATTCCTATCGTCTTCGTCACCGCTGCCGGGCGCGAGATGAACTATGCCTTCAAGGGCTATGAGAGCGGTGCGGTGGACTTCCTGTACAAGCCACTCGACACCCTGGCGGTGAAGAGCAAGGTGTCGGTGTTCGTCGACCTGTATCGCCAGCGCAAGGTGCTCGACCGCCAGTTGCAGGCCCTGGAGCGTAGCCGCCAGGAGCAGGAGTTGCTGTTGGCCCAGTTGCAGACGGCGCGCGCTGAGCTGGAGCATGCCGTGCGCATGCGTGATGACTTCATGTCGATCGTCGCCCACGAAGTGCGCACGCCACTCAATGGGCTGATTCTGGAAACCCAACTGCGCAAGATGCACCTGGCACGTAGCAACCTTGCCGCGTTCAGCGGCGACAAGCTGCAGGCCATGGTCGAGCGCGACGAACGGCAGATCAACAGCCTGATCCGCCTGATCGAGGACATGCTGGATGTCTCGCGCATTCGCACCGGCAAGCTGTCGCTGCGCCCCAAGGTGTTCGACCTGGGGCAACTGGTGCGCGGGCTGGTAGAGAACTTTGCCGCGCAAGCGACGGCGCTGGAAACCCACGTGGAACTGCAACGCTGCGAAGCGCTGCAGGGTGAGTGGGACGAGTTTCGCATTGAGCAAGTGGTGGCCAACCTGTTGTCCAATGCGTTGCGTTACGGCGAACGCAAGCCGGTGCAGGTGCGCGTGTTCGAGCAGGATGGCCTGGCGTGCGTAGAAGTGCAGGACCAGGGCATCGGCATTGGCGCGGCCAACCAGCAGCGCATTTTCCAGCAGTTCGAGCGGGTCGCCGCTCAGCAGGCCAGTGGCGGGTTGGGGTTGGGGTTGTACATCTCGGAACAGATCGTCCAAGCCCATGGCGGGCACATACGGGTTGAAAGTGAAGAGGGCAAAGGCGCCACCTTCACCTTGCAATTGCCGCTGGCAACATACGAACAACAAAACGACCAGGCGCGGGCAACCTCTGCGTAAGCCTGGGGTCTGATGGCCAACTGTAAGTATTTCAAGGCGTTAACATGAGTGAAGATGCACAAGATGTGGTTCTGGTCGTCGAGGATGAGCCGGCGATACGCATGATTTTGCGCGATTACCTGGCGGGTGAGGGGTACCACGTGCTGGTGGCCGAAGATGGCGAGCAGGCGTTCGCCATCCTGGCCAGCAAACCGCACCTGGACCTGATGGTGACGGACTTCCGCTTGCCGGGGGGAATCTCCGGGGTGGACATTGCCGAGCCAGCGGTGAAGCTGCGGCCAGACCTGAAGGTAATTTTCATCAGTGGCTACCCGGCGGAGATTCTCGAGTCTGGCAGCCCGATCACCCGCAAGGCGCCGATCCTGGCCAAACCGTTTGACCTGGACACGTTGCACGAGCAGATCCAGGCACTCCTGCGTTAACTGTGCTGGCCTCTTCGCGGGCAAGCCCGCCCCTACAGGTATCCCACTGTGCTTGAAACCTGCGGTGTACCTGTGGGAGCGGGCTTGCCCGCGAAGAGGCTGCAACCGGTTACCGCAGGGTCCGCTCAATACCCCCCATCAGCATGCTTTCCATCAGCGCCAGCCCTTGCTCCTCGGGCAAGGCCTTCAACATCCCCGGCAACTGGTTCAGCAACGTCGCCACCACATGCGCTGTCGCCACCAACGCCTCCCCCTGCAACTTCGCCTGCGGTGCGATCAGGCGTAGCAACCCCGCCTCGTAACGCTTGCGCGACAACGCCAGGCGCGCCCGCTGCTCATCACTCAGGCAGCACAAGTCCCGCTCGGCCAGGCGAAACTGCAGCGGCCGCTCGGCATGCAACTGCCAGTGCGCGGCAATCAGGCAACTCAACGCCGACGCCCCGCGTGCCATGGCCCGTCGCCCCTGGTCCAAGGTGGCCTGCAGTTCCTCGTACAACTCCTCGATCAAGTCGTACAGCAGGTCCTGCTTGCTGGGGAAATGATGGTACAGCGAGCCGGCGGTCAGCCCCACGTGGGCCGCCAGCTCGCGCATGCTGACCTGGCCAAAGCCTTTTTCGGCAAACAATGCCATGGCCCGGTCACGTCGCTCTTCAAAGTTGGCACAGCGCATTGCGGCATTGACCGGGGGCATGGCGCTTTGTCCTCAGTAGGTGAAGAAACCGCGGCCGCTCTTGCGCCCCAGCCAACCGGCCGCGACCATTTCCTTGAGCAGCGGGGCAGGGCGGTATTTGCTGTCGTTGAAGCCTTCATGGAAGGCCTCCATGATCGCCAGCAAGGTGTCCAGGCCGATCAGGTCGGCCAGGGCCAGCGGGCCGATCGGTTGGTTGCAGCCCAGGCGCATGCCGGTGTCGATGTCCTCGGCACTGGCCAGGCCTTCCTGGCGCACGAAGATCGCCTCGTTGATCATCGGCACCAGGATGCGGTTGACCACGAAGCCCGGGCGGTTGCCCGCGGTGATCGGCGTCTTGCCGACCTTTTCGGTCACCACCAGCGCCTGGGCGTAGGTGCTGTCGCTGGTCTGCAGGCCGCGAATGATCTCGACCAGCGCCATCATGGGCACCGGGTTGAAGAAGTGCACGCCGATGAAGCGCTCGGGGTGCTCGATGCTGGCGGCCAGCTGGGTGACCGACAGCGACGAAGTGTTGGTGGCGATCAGGCAGTCGGCGGCGACGTTGGCGGCCACCTGCTGCAGGATGCGCTGCTTGAGCTGCAGGTTTTCGGTAGCGGCTTCGATCACCATTTGCGCAGCGTTGAGCTGGGCGTAGTCGGTGCTGGTACGGATACGGGCTTTCGCGGCGGCGGCCTTGTCGGCGTCGAGAGTGCCTTTGCTGACCTGGCGCTCGAGGTTTTTGCTCAAGGTGGCCACGCCGCGCTCCAGCGCCGCGTCGGAAACATCCACCAGCAGCACCTGGTAGCCAGCTGCCGCACACACCTGGGCAATGCCGTTGCCCATGGTGCCGGCGCCGATCACGGCGATGTGTTCAATGCTCATGTGTCCGTCTCCCTCAGACGCGCTCGAAGACCACGGCGATGCCTTGGCCGCCGCCGATGCACATGGTGGCCAGGGCGTAGCGGCCCTGGATGCGCTGTAGTTCATGGATCGCCTTGGTGGCGATGATCGCGCCAGTGGCACCCACTGGGTGGCCCAGGGAAATGCCCGAACCGTTAGGGTTGACCTTTTCCGGGTCGAAGCCCAGTTCGCGGGCCACGGCGCAGGCCTGGGCGGCAAAGGCTTCGTTGGACTCGATCACGTCCAGGTCCTGCAGCTTCAGGCCGGTCTTCTCCAGCACCTTGCGGGTGGCCGGGATCGGGCCCAGGCCCATCAATTCGGGCTCGACACCGGCATGTGCATAACCCACCAGGCGTGCCAGCGGCTTCAGGCCGAGGCGGCGCACCGCGTCACCTGTGGCCAGCACCAGGCCGGCGGCACCATCGTTGATGCCGCTGGCGTTGCCGGCGGTGACAGTGCCGTCTTTCTTGAATACAGGCTTCATACCGGCCAGTTGCTCGGCGGTCACATCTGCACGCACATGCTCGTCTGCACTGAACTGCACGCTGCCTTTGCGGGTTTTCAGCTCCAGCGGCACGATCTGGCTGGCAAAGCGGCCTTCGGCAATGGCGCGGGCGGCGCGGCGCTGGCTGGTCAGGGCGAGTTCGTCCTGCATTTCGCGGCTGATGCCGTGCTTGGCCGCGACGTTCTCGGCAGTGATGCCCATGTGGAAGTGCTGGAAGGGGTCCTGCAGTACGCCGACGGTGTAGTCGATGCCTTGCAGGTCACCCATGCGCGCGCCCCAGCGGGCCTGTGGCAGCAAGTACGGGCCACGGCTCATGGATTCGGCGCCGGCCGCCACGGCCACGTCGGTGTCGCCCAGCAACAGGCCCTGGGCCGCCGAGACGATAGCCTGCAGGCCAGAGCCGCACAGACGGTTGACGTTGAATGCCGGGGTTTCCTTGGGGATGCCGGCATTCATTGCCGCTACCCGCGCCAGGTAAGCGTCACGCGGCTCGGTCGGGATTACCGTGCCCATCACCAGGTGGCCGACTTGCTCGGCGGCCAGGCCCGAACGCTCGATGGCGGCGCGGGTCACGGCGCTGGCCAGGTCGGCCAGTGGCAGGTCCTTGAGAGAACCGCCAAAGCCACCGATGGCTGAACGGACGGCACTGACGACGAAGATTTCTGCGCTGCTCATAGGGGCTCCGATTGCGAAGGCATGGCGGGACAGGGCCAGGCTCTGCGAGAATGGCCGGCGGTCCCGAAGTGGGATCGAGTCTAGGCAAAGGCTCTGTTGCAGCCTATGCCGGATCTGTTCAAACAACCTGGCACTTTTTGCCACTCAGCATAGACAGCGAAGGCCGCCATGCGCGATAGCGATTCAGTCGCCGTGTACTTCCTCAACGCCATGCTCCACGCCCTGCGCGACAGCCCCGCCGAGCGCGATGCCCAGTTGCTGGCGGTGGGCATTGCCCCGCAACTGCTCGATCAGCCCCAGGCGCGGGTGCCGGCCAAGGCGTTCGCCCAGTTGTGGCTGGCGTTGATTCAGCGCCTGGACGATGAGTTCTTTCGCCTCGACAGCCACGGCATGCCGCTGGGCAGTTTTGCCCTGATCTGCCGGGGCTTGATCCTTGAACCCACACTGGAAAAGGCCTTGCGTCAGTGCATGGGCGGTTTCGGCCTGTTCCTGCGTGACCTGCGCGGCAGCCTGACAGTACGTGGCGGGCGGGCGCTGATCAGCGTGCAGTCGAACATTGCCGACCCGCTGACCCGGGTGTATGCCGAGGAAACCTACCTGGTGCTGATGATCGGCATGCTGTGCTGGCTGGCCGGGCGGCGAGTTGCCATCGACCGTACCGAACTGGCGGTATCGCGCCCGGCTCAGGATGACGATCTGCTGCTGTGGGGGCCGGACTTGCGCCTGGGCAGCGGGCGCACCGAGGTGGAGTTCGACAGTGCTTACCTGCGCCTGCCGGTGGTGCAGGACCTGGCAGCCTTGAAGACCTTTCTGCGCAGTGCCCCGCAGGGGTTGGTGATCCGCTTTCGCAACCAGAACGGGCTGGTGGCCGAGGTGTACCGCCACCTGCGGGCCCTGCGTTATGGGCAGTGGCCGACATTGGCCGCGCTGGCGCAGCGGCAGGGGGTCAGTGCCAGTACCTTCCGCCGGCAGCTGGAGCGGGAAGGGCGCTCCTACCAGCAGATCAAGGATGAGGTGCGCCGGGCGATGGCCTTCGAGCGGTTGCGGGAAGGGGCGCTGAGCATTGCCGAAATTGCCGAGCAGGCGGGGTTTCAGGAGCCCAGCGCATTTCACCGGGCGTTCAAGAAGTGGACCGGGCAGAGCCCGGGGAGCTACCGGGCGCGTTTGGCCAGCCGTTAGTTGCTAGCTGTACCGCGCAAGCCATCAAGGCATGCGCGGAATCTGTAGGAGCAGCCTTGTGCTGCGAAGAGGCCGGTATGGCTAACGACCGTCTTCGGCTGCAATGACCTCTTCGCAGCACAAGGCTGCTCCTACAGGTCCGGCGCCGACCCGAAGGGGTACGCTGTACCTGTAGAAAGATCAGGCAGGCACCATGGCAAACCCTACTCCGAAGCGGTTCCAGGCATTGATGGTGGCAATCGCCAAGGTCAAGTTGGCCACCTCGGCCGGCTCGAAGTGTTCCTGCAGCGCCTCATATTGCCCTTGCGGCGCACCCAGTTCAGGCAAGCGGGTCAGGCTCTCGACCCAGGCCAGCGCCGCACGTTCGCGCGCCGTGAAGTAGTTGGTTTCCTGCCACACACACAGGGTTTGCAGGCGAGCCTCGGTCTCTCCGGCCTTGCGCGCATCGTTGGCGTGCAGGTTGACGCAGTAGGCGCAGCCGTTGATCTGCGAAGCGCGCAGGCGTACCAGCTCCAGCAGCGAACTCTCAAGGCCACTCTTGGCCAGGGCTTGTTCCAGACCGACCATGGCCTTGTAGGCCTCGGGTGCGTGTTTAGCCCATTCGATACGGTTATGCATGGCAGTCTCCAAAAACTGTGGGGTGGTGATGGCGCTACTGTAGCGCCGACCATTGGCCACCCCGATAGCCAATCGTGCGCTTGGTCAGGAGGCCAATCGCCCATTCAGGCGACCACTGACATGCATCCAATCTCTTCATTTCTGCCAGGCCTGCCAAGCCGGGATAATGGCCAGGTCTTGCTTCAAGAGAACCGATTCACAATGAGAGCTGCACTGAACCTGTTGCTGGTGATCCTGCTGGCGCTGAACCTGCGGCCGATCCTGACCAGTATCGGCCCGTTACTCGAACCCATGCGCGCCAGCACCGGTCTGGGTTACCAGCAGGCCGCCTTGCTAACGGCGCTGCCGGTGCTGTGCATGGGCCTGGTGCCGTTGCTGCAACCCTGGCTACGCCGCTGGATCAGCGAGCATGGCGGCATGCTCGGGGGCCTGGCCGCGATTGCTCTGGCCTGCCTGTGGCGCCTGCAACTGGACAGTGCCTGGGCGCTGATCGCCAGTGCGGTGGTCGCCGGCCTGGGCGTGGCGGTGGTGCAGGGCATGATGCCAGGCCTGGTCAACCGCTGGTTCCCTGGGCGTTTGGCCGCGGCGATGGGCTTGTATTCGGCGGCGCTGATGAGTGGTGGCGGCCTGGCTGCGGTACTCGGGCCACATATCAGCGGCCATTTCGGTCACTGGCAGGCCGGCCTTGGGGTCTGGGCGATCCCGGCAGTGCTGGCGGTGCTGGCCTGGGCCGTGCTGCGACCACGCCAGGAAGCACCGACGCTGGCAGGGGCCGCCGGCGGCCACTGGTTCGGCACCCGCCGGGCGTGGTTGCTGGCCCTGTACTTTGGCCTGATCAACGGCGGCTACACCAGCATGGTGGCCTGGTTGCCGGCCTACCATATCGAGCATGGCGGCAGCGCCCAGGGCGGCGCCGACCTGGTTGGCCTGATGACCGTCTTCCAGGTAGCCGGTGCGCTCGGCCTGCCGTTGCTGCTACGGCGCTGGGTAGATCGGCGCCCTGGCCTGTGGCTGGCACTGGCGATCCAGCTGGCGGGCTTCCTCGGCTTGCTGTTGGCACCTACGGTGGCTTCGGGGCTGTGGGTGGCCATGATCGGCTTTGGCCTGGGCGCCTGCTTCAGCCAGAGCCTGACGTTGACCCTGGAACACCTGAAGACCCCTGCCGAAGCCGGCAGCCTGGCGGCGTTCGTGCAGGGCATCGGCTTCATCATCACCGGCATCGTGCCGTACATCACAGGCTGGCTGCGAGACGTGAGTGGTGACTTCCAGGCTTCGTGGACACTGCTGACCGTGACTGTGCTGGCCATGCTGCTGGTGACCGCGTGCTTCAACCCGCGCGGCTACGCGGCGGCCATCGCCCGTCCGTCAGCAGCGGGCAAGGCCGCGACGGTCAGCTGAGGCGTTGCAGGGTATCGCGCACCCGGTCCAGCGCCGGGTCGATGTCCAGCAGTTCGATGGCGCCGAAGCCCAGCAACAGCCCTGGGCGTACCGGCGCTTCGTTGAAAAACGGTGCCAGCGAATACAGGCCGACCTCTACCTTGCGTGCCAGGTTGGCCAACAACTCCACATTCACCTCGGGTGTGGCCAGGGCGCTGAGGTGAAAGCCCGCACTGGCGGGGATGGCGCTGAACCACGGTGCCAGGTCGCCGCCCAGGCGCGCCAGGATGCGTTCGCGACGGGCGCTATAGACCTCGTGGCAACGGCGGATGTGCTTGTGCAGGTGGCCTTCGCTCAAAAAGCGCGCCAGTGCCCACTGCAGCAACGTCGGGCTGTGCCAGTCGCTGAGGTGCTTGGCCACGCAAGCTGCCTGCAGCACGGCGGGCGGTAGCACGGCATAGCCCAGGCGCAGCTCGGGCAGCAAGGTCTTGGAGAAGGTCCCTACATAGGCCACCAGCCCGTGCCGGTCCAAACGCTGCAGCGCGTCCGAGGCAGGCCCGTGGTAGCGGAACTCACAGTCGTAGTCGTCTTCGATGATCAATGCACCCAACTCGGCAGCCCGCGCCAGCAGGGCGTGCCGACGGGGCTCACTCATCGGCATGCCCAGTGGGAACTGGTGCGAGGGTGTTACGTAGATGAGCCGGGTGCCGGCGGCGATCTGTTCCACGCACATGCCTTCATCATCCACCGGTACGGATTGCAGCCGCGCACCCAGGGCCAGGAACAGTTGCCGTGCCGGCGGGTAGCCGGGGTCTTCCATGGCCACCTGGCAGCCGGGTTCGACCAGCACCCGGGCGATCAGGTCTAGCGCCTGTTGGGCGCCATTGCACACCAACAGGTCAGCAGCGCTGCAGTGCACGCCGCGCGCGTAGGCGATGTGGTGGGCAATGGCCTCGCGCAGTTCCGGCAGGCCCTGGGCCGGGAACTGTCGCTCGGTATGGCGCTGGCTACGGCGCAGGGCGTAGTTCAGGCAGCTGCGCCACTGGTCGAAGGGGAACTGCGCCTTGCTCGATGCACCGCCGACGAAGTCATAGCGCGAGGGCGCTTGCAACTGACGTTGGCCGAGCACGGTGGCGCGCTGCTGCCAGCGCTCCAGGGATGCGGCGCCGGCCAGGGGGAGGGTGGCTGATTCATTGTTGCGCAGGGGATGGCGCGGGCTGACGAAGGTGCCTCGGCCGACCACGCCACTGAGCAGGTTGTCGTAGGTCAGCCGTGAATAGGCCTCGGCCACGGTTTTGCGCGATACGCCCAGTCGTTCGGCCAGCAGGCGGGTTGGCGGCAGTTGGGTGCCGGCGGCCAGGTGGCCGCTGTCGATACCGTCGCGTAATTGCTGGTATAGCTGGTCGGCCAGGCCTTTGCGGCCCTCCAGGCGAATGTGCAGTTCCATGGGGCGGTCCGGAGCGGGAGAGTGCTCAGGATAGCGGATTGGGGGGGCGGGTGTTTGTCGTTAGGATTTTGGTGCCTGTGAGATCGAGCGCCGCCCGCGCGGCGCATCGCGAGCGAAGCTCGCTCCTACATTTGTTTCGGGCCAGTATCGCCTGTGACAGGCGCGCGCGACCGCCTTGTTTGCACGACGCGATATCGCGCCATGCGCCAAGGCGTTCGCGCGCAAATTCCACAGGAATAATTGGCCCGAAACAAATGTAGGAGCGAGCTTCGCTCGCGATGCGCCGCGCGGGCGGCGCTCGATCTCGCAGGCACCGAAGATGGCAAGGCATGCGCTCAGAACCGGGCCGTACTCACCGTGATAAAACCCTTGTCCGCCACCGCTATACGGATCACCGTCTCGTCCGCCGGCGCCTTGCGGTTGCGCTTGATGCGCACGCCGTCCACCGCCGCCGCTTTCATGTGCTCTGAAATGGCCCGCCCATTCAGGTCGAAGAACACCTCGCTGGCCAGCAACTCGATACGTTCGATCAGTTGCCGTGAGTGTTCGTCGGTGGCGCAAAAGAACATCACGCCCGACAGGTGAGGGTCTTCATCGGGGTTACTGATGTCATGGGCGAGCATTTCGCGCAGGCTGCTGCGCAGTTCGGCGATGGAGCGGGCGTACAAGTGCATACGGAGCCTCCTCTGGATAGCGACCTTGCGTTGTCCGATGCTGATCTTGTTTTCTGAGGGTAGCGTCAGCAAGTAGGACGCTTCTGGGAGTGTTGTGGGAAATTTCTGAGCGTTAAGGGGTGGCAGCCTAGACTGGCGGGAGACAAGTGTCTGCGGCACAATCCGGCGTCTGACACCCGCCCTGCCGAGGATTGCCATGAACAGCCATTTCCAGCCTGTCGACCTGAAAAAGGCCTATCGCCTGCTGAACCACGGCCCGACGGTGCTGGTGTCGGCCAGCCATGAAGGGGTGGACAACGTCATGGCCGCGGCCTGGGCGTGCGCACTGGACTTCGACCCGCCCAAGGTGACCGTGGTGCTCGACAAGATCGCCCGCACTCGGCAGTTGGTGGAGGGCAGCGGCTGGTTCGTGATCCAGGTGCCGACCGCGGCACAGGCGCAACTGACCCACCAAGTCGGTACCCGCAGCCTGTTCGACCAGCCTGATAAATTGGCCAGCATTGGTGTGCAATTGGCGCGGGTCGAAGGGCATGCGGCGCCGTTGGTGCAGGGCTGCTCGGCGTGGTTGATGTGCCGGGTGATCGACGAGCCGCACAACCAGAATACCTATGACCTGTTCATCGGCGAGGTGGTGGCAGCCTGGGCCGATGACCGGGTGTTCCGGGACGGGCACTGGGCCTATGAGAGTGCCGACCCGCAGTGGCGCAGCCTGCACTACGTGGCCGGTGGGCATTTTTATGCGATTGGCGAGGCGCTGGTGGTTGAGTCGCAGTGACGCCTGTGTCGGCCTCTTCGCGGGCTTGCCCGCTCCCACAGGTACTGCGCAGGCCTGAAGGCCTGTCCCTATTCTGTGGGAGCGGGCAAGCCCGCGAAGAGGCCGACACAGGACTCAGAGGGCGGCAGCGCCTGCCTTGGCCACCTGGGCATCCTGCTCGGACTTGACCCCGGACACGCCAATGGCACCGACTACCTGGCCTTCCACCCGCAGCGGCACGCCACCTTCCAGGCTGGTCAGCAGGGGTGCGGTCACGAATGCCGTACGGCCACCATTGACCATTTCTTCATAATCCCGCGTCTCCTTGCGCCCCAACGCCGCCGTGCGCGCCTTTTCCATCGCGATGTAGGCACTGGCCGGCGCGCAGCCATCCAGGCGCTCCAGAGCCAACGGGTGGCCGCCGTCGTCGACCACGGCGATGGTCACGTTCCATTGTTGGGCCTGAGCCTCCTGGCGGGCGGCGGTCAGTACGCGGGTGATTTCGGCCTGGCCAATCACGAGCTTGCTATGCATGGGGGTTCTCCGGGTTCAAGGCTGCTTCGACGATTTCGATCCAGTGCCGCACTGGCGTGCGCCCAGCCCCGTCGAGGTGGGCCTGGCAGCCGATGTTGGCAGTGGCAATGACTTGCGGTTTGCCGCTTTCCAGTGCATTCAGGCGATTGTCGCGCAGTTGCAGCGACAATTCAGGCTGGGTCAACGAATAGGTGCCAGCCGAGCCACAGCACAGGTGGCCATCGGGCACCGAGGTCAGAGTAAAGCCCAGCCGCATCAGCAATGCTTCCACCACACCGCCCAGCTTCAGCGCGTGCTGCAGGGTGCACGGGCAGTGGAAGGCCAGGCGCTGTTCGGCGCACAGACCCAGTTGCTCGACCGGCTCATCGCGCAGTACTTCTACCAGATCGCGGGACAGCGCGCTGACCCGTGCCGCCTTGGTGGCGTAAAGAGGGTCTTTTTCCAGCAAGTGGCCGTAGTCGCGGACAAACGCGCCACAGCCGCTGGCGGTTTGCACGATAGCCTCGGCACCCGCTTCGATGGCTGGCCACCAGGCGTCGATGTTGCGCCGCGCTCGCTGCAGGCCTTGCTCTTGGGCATTCAGGTGATAGTCCACCGCGCCACAGCAAGCGGCCTGCCGAATCGGTTGTACGCTGATGCCCAGGCGGTCGAGCAGGCGCGCAGCAGCGGCATTGGTATTGGGCGACAGGGCCGGCTGCACGCAGCCTTCCAGCATCAGCACCTGGCGCGCGTGGCGCGGCGCGGGGCGTTCGCCGGGTGGCGTAATGCGCGCCGGCAGCTTGCGCTTGAGCGTGGCCGGCAGCAGTGGGCGCAGCGCCTGGCCGCTGCGGGTAAGGGCCTTGAACAGTGCCGGGCGTGGCACTACCGCACGCAGGCCCTGGCGCAGCAGGCGTTGGCCGAGCGGGCGTGGCACCTGCTGTTCCACCTCTGCACGGCCAATGTCCAGCAGGTCGTGGTACTTCACCCCGGACGGGCAGGTGGTTTCGCAGTTGCGGCAGGTCAGGCAGCGGTCCAGGTGCAGTTGCGTGCTGCGGGTGACCGGCTCGCCTTCGAGCAGTTGCTTGATCAGGTAGATGCGCCCGCGCGGGCCGTCCAGTTCGTCGCCCAGCAGTTGGTAGGTGGGGCAGGTGGCAGTGCAGAAACCGCAGTGCACGCAGGAGCGCAAGATGCTTTCGGCCTCTTCGGCGCGGGCCAGGCGGCGGGATGCTTCGCTGAGGTTGGTTTGCATGGTCTGGCCTCATAGGTCCGGGTATAGCCGACCGGGGTTGAATACCCCCTGGGGGTCGAGCTGCTGCTTGAGGGCGCGGTGGTAGCGCATCAGTGCGGCGGGCAGCGGTGGGCTGCTGGCGGCACCGGGGGCGTAGCAGGTGGCGTGGCCACCGACCTTGGCGACCTGATCGCGAATGACCTGTGCCGGTGCGCTGGACTTGAGCCAGCGTTGGGCACCCCCCCAATCGATCAACTGCGGACCGGGCAGGTTCAACTCACCGGTGGCGTTGGGCACTGACAGGCGCCACAGCGGTGTGGTGCCGGCAAAGAACGCCAGGCGCTGTTCGCCCAGGTCGCTCCAGAATTGGCTATCGAGTGTTTCGCCCCCCAGCCGCAGGGATGCCGACTGCACCGAGCCTTCGCCGCCTTCAAGGCGCAGGTACAGTGCTTCGCCGTCATGGCAGGCGGCGCTGATAGGCAGTGGTTGCTGGCCCCATTCGGCCAGCTCGGCCAGCGCTTCATGCTGGCTCATCGGCAGGCGCAGGCTCAGGCATTGGCGCGGGCGTGGCAGCACTTTAAGAGAAACCTCGGTCAGCAACCCCAGGCAACCGAAGCTGCCCGCCATCAGGCGGGACACATCGTAGCCGGCCACGTTCTTCATCACCTCGCCACCAAAGCGCAGCAGCTTGCCGTGGCCGGTGATCACACGTGTACCGAGTACATAATCGCGCACCGACCCGGCCCACGGTCGCCTAGGGCCAGACAACCCAGCCGCGACCATGCCGCCCAACGTGGCTTCGGGGCCCAGGTGCGGGGGCTCGCAGGGCAGCATCTGGCCGGCCTCGTGCAGGGCCGCCTCGATCTCGCGCAACGGCGTGCCGGCGCGGGCGGTGAGTACCAGCTCGGTCGGATCGTAGCTGACGATGCCGCGGTGGCTACGGCTGTCGAGCGCTTCGCCGGCCACCGGGTTGCCGAGCATCGCCTTGCTGCCGCTGCCCTGGATGAGCAGTGGCGTGCGCTGGTTCAGCGCCTGGTTGACCTGCTCCAGCAGCGCCTGGCTCATGTCGCGGTCCATGCTCATCAGAAGCGCTCCAACTCGGGGAAGGGCAGTTGCCCGTGGTGCACGTGCATGGCGCCGAATTCGGCGCAGCGGTGCAGGGTGGGGATGTTCTTGCCGGGGTTGAGCAGGCCCTGCGGGTCGAAGGCGGCTTTCACCGCGTGGAACAGGGTGATTTCGTCGCTGTTGAACTGCGCGCACATCTGGTTGATCTTCTCGCGGCCCACGCCGTGTTCACCGGTGATGCTGCCGCCCACCGCCACACACAGTTCGAGGATCTTGCCGCCGATGGCTTCGGCGCGCTCCAGCTCGCCGGGCAGGTTGGCATCGAACAGGATCAGCGGGTGCATGTTGCCGTCACCGGCATGGAACACGTTGGCCACGCGCAGGCCGTATTCCGCGGACAGGTCACTGATGCCCTTGAGCACCCGTGGCAGTTCGCGGCGTGGGATGGTGCCGTCCATGCAGTAGTAGTCCGGGGAAATGCGCCCTACCGCCGGGAAGGCATTCTTGCGCCCGGCCCAGAAGCGCACGCGCTCGGCTTCGTCGCAGGCCAGGCGCACCTCGCGGGCCCCGGCTTGTGCCAGTACGGCGGCGACCCGTTCGCAGTCGTCATGTACATCGGCCTCCACGCCATCCAGCTCGCACAGCAGGATCGCCGCCGCGTCCACCGGGTAGCCGGCATGGATGAAATCTTCCGCGGCGCGAATCGCCAGGTTGTCCATCATCTCCAGGCCGCCAGGAATGATGCCGGCCGCGATGATTTCGGCAACTGCCCGGCCGGCGTCCTCGACACTGTCGAAACTGGCCAGCAGTACCCGCGCCACCTGGGGCTTGGGCAGCAGCTTGACGGTCACTTCGGTGACGATACCGAGCATGCCTTCGGAGCCGGTGAACAAGGCCAGCAGGTCGAAACCTGGGCTGTCCAGGGCATCGCTGCCGAGGGTCAGGCGTTCGCCCTCGACCGTGAGGATTTCCACCTTGAGCAGGTTGTGCACGGTAAGGCCGTACTTGAGGCAGTGCACGCCGCCGGCGTTTTCGGCGACGTTGCCACCGATGGAGCAGGCAATTTGCGAGGACGGGTCGGGTGCGTAGTACATACCATGGGGCGCGGCGGCCTGGGAGATGGCCAGGTTGCGTACACCTGGCTGTACACGGGCGTAGCGACCCTGTGGGTTGACCTCAAGAATGCGGTTGAAGCGTGCCATCACCAGCAGGATGCCCTTGGCCAGCGGCAGGGCACCGCCCGACAGGCCGGTACCGGCGCCACGGGCTACCACGGGTACACCGCGCTGGTGGCAGAGCTTCAACAGCGTTTGCACTTGCTCCAGGCGCTCAGGCAGCACCACCAGCAGAGGCACTGTGCGATAGGCCGACAGGCCGTCGCATTCGTAGGGTTTAAGGTCTTCTTCGCGGTGCAGGATCTCAAGGTCTGGCAGGGCAGCGCGCAGTACCTGCAACAGGTCTGCCTGGTCCACGCTGGGCAGCGCGCCATCGACGCGTTCGTCGTACAGGATATTCATCGGCTCACTCGGCAACGGTTTTTGTTGTTGTTGGCAAAGCGGTCACCCTGGCAGCGTGCGCGTGCCAGCGGCTGTGGTCGAGTGCGTCAGGTACTGGTCCTACCAGTTTTTCTACCAGGCAGTGGTTATTGATGGCTTTGTCCGGCTAGATTGGTGTCAGCGGTGCAAGTGGTCCTACCAGTAGGAGCGGTGTGATGGGTACTGAGGGCAAGGCCAAGGTCGCCGATCAGGTGGCCGAGCGGGTCGAGCGGCTGATCGTCGAAGGCGTGCTGAAAGTCGGCCAGGCGCTGCCGTCGGAGCGGCGGCTGGTGGACAAGCTGGGCTGTTCGCGCTCGGCCCTGCGCGAAGGCCTGCGCATCTTGCGGGGGCGCGGCATCATCGACACCGAGCAGGGGCGCGGCTCGTTCGTCGCCGACCTGACCGGGCAAGTGGGCGTCACGCCGTTGATGCACCTGTTCAGCTCGCAACCACGCACGCTGTTCGACCTGCTGGAGGTACGGGCGTTGCTGGAGGCGGAGTCGGCGCGGTTGGCGGCGTTACGTGCCACCGAGGTCGACCGTTTGCTGATCCGCCGGCGCTACGAAGAAATGCTGGCCGCCCACCAGGCCGCAGAAGCGCTCGATGCCCGTGAGCACGCCCGTCGTGACCATGCCTTTCACCGTGCGATCAGCGAGGCGTCGCATAACCCAGTGCTGGTGCACACGCTGCAATCGCTCAGTGACCTGACCTTGAGCACGGTGTTCGCTTCGGTCAATAACCTGTATTGCCGGCCCGCGCAGAAACGCCAGATCGACCGGCAGCATGCGCGGTTGTATCACGCGGTGATGGAGCAGCAGCCCGAGCAGGCACAGCGGGCGGCGCGTGAGCACATCAACGGCATACGCGACAGTTTGCGCGAGATCGAGCAGGAAGAGCAGCGCTTGGTCAGGGCGACCATGCGCATGGATGGTTGGGGGTGAAGTAACCCTGTACCGGCCTCTTCGCGGGCAAGCCCGCTCCCACAGGAACCTCACAGCCATCAGGCTTGGTGCGTTCCCTGTGGGAGCGGGCTTGCCCGCGAAGAGGCCGTTACAGGCTGACCTCAATGGTCGGCTATACGGTCATCCTGGGCGAGAATGGCCCGGGCCAGTTCTTCATCATTGGCCTGCAACCCTGGGTGGTCCTTGCGGGCTTGTTCCAGCGCCGACTCCACATAGGCGCCACGGATGGCACCGCCGCTGGCGACGAACGCTGAAAGCTCGTCACGGGCCGGGATAATCCGTTTGTCGTCCTTGAAGGTCGAATACAGCGAAGCGGAAATACCGGCCGAGGTGGCGACGTCGCCCGCATCGACGCGGGCCAGGGCGGCACCGGCAGGCAGCAGGAGCAGCAGCGCAGGGGCGAGGAGTAGGTGGCGCATGGCGTGTTCTCCAGTAGCGTGAAGCACAGGGAAATAAACCACTCAGTGTTTAAGAGAGCAGGCGAGTGCGGGTAGTTCCCTTTCCTGGCTGTAATGACGTGAGGGACAGGTACAGCGCAGTGCTCAAGGCTCAGATCGACAACCGCACCACCCGATTGTCCAGCACCTGTTGCTCCTGCCCCCGCCGCTTGTTCACCACCAGTTCGCCAATCGCAATCAGCCGCGTGCGTGTGATGTTGCGCGACAACCCCAGCAACTGCGCAGTATGTACCTGGTTGTAGTGGCAGAACCGGTAGGCCGAGCGCAGCAGGGCATTTTCCACCTTCTCGTACAGGTCGTTCGGTTGCTCCTCGTACAAGCGGCTGAACGCCCGTTGCAGCAAATCGTCCACGCCATTGCCCGTTGCTTCCTCTTCCTGCCGCTCGATACGCAAGTTGGACAAGCGCAGGTCCTGGGCCTGGATCGTCCCATCGCCGCAGGTCAGCAAACTGTGGTGAATCACGTTTTCCAGTTCGCGAATGTTGCCTGGCCAGCTGTACTCCACCAGTTTCGCCTGGGCCTTGGGGCTCAGTTCCACCGGCCCGTAACCCAGCCGGTCGCTGTAACTGCGGATGAAATGTCGGGCCAGCGGCAGGATGTCGCCCGGGCGGTCGCGCAACGGGTGCAACTGCAAGGTCACCACGTTCAGCCGGTAATACAGGTCTTCACGGAAATGTCCGGCATTGATGGCCTTTTCCAGCTGTACATTGGTCGCGGCCAGTACCCGCACATTGATCGGGATGCTCTTGCGCGAGCCCAGCCGCACCACCTCGCGTTCTTGCAGCACGCGCAGCAGCTTGACCTGGATCGGCAGCGGCAAGTCGCCAATTTCGTCGAGGAACAAGGTGCCGCCGTTGGCCTCTTCGAACCAGCCGGCCTTGGCCGCGAGGGCGCCGGTGAAGGCGCCTTTTTCATGGCCGAACAGCTCGGCTTCCACCAGCGACTCGGAGAACGCGCCGCAGTTGACAGCAACGAACGGGCCGTTGCGCCGGCCGCTGAGGTTGTGGATGTGGCGTGCGACCAGCTCCTTGCCCGTGCCGGTTTCGCCAATGATCAGGACGCTGGCCTCGCTGGGAGCGACCTGTTGCAAGTGGGCGAGCAGCGCCTGCGACCTGGGGTCTTCGAAGACCTGTGCGGTCGCCCTGATCGAGGTGGCCAGTGTCGGTGACGGGGGGAGGGTCAGCAGTTGCATGGGCAGTCCTCAGGAGTAGAAGGATGGAGCAGGGCGCTTGTCGTTGAGGGCCCACTCGCCGAGTTCGTGGATGCGATAGTCCACGGGGTCGTGCAGGGTTTGCGTGCGCAAGTTGCGCCAGTGCCGGTCGAAGCGCAGCGAGGCATGGGTGGCGCGGGCACCGGTGACCTCGAACAGGCGATTGCAGATGTCCAGGCCATGGCGGCTGGCGGCGACCTTGGCGGTACCGATGGCCAGGGCCAGGTCGCCGCGCTCTTGTGCCGTGAGCGCGTGTTCCTTGGCCCAGGCGGCATCCAGCTGGCGCGCGGCCCGGTCGATCAGCAGGCGCACGCTTTCCAGGCCAACCCAGAACTCGCCGTAATGGCGCAGTACGTACGGGTCTTCGGCGCTGCTGGCGGCGCTGGAGCGGAACCACGGCCGGCTTTCCCTGAGGGTGTACTGGCGGGCTTCGTCGAAGGCGCCTTCGGCAATGCCGAGGAACAGGTTGGCGAAGTGCAGCTGGGCTATCAGTGGGCGCAAGGCAGCGAACGGGGTGCTCAAGGGGCCGGGGTCGAGCAGCAGTTCGTTGTGCTCGACCCGTACCCGCTCGAAGGTGGCGCTGCCACTGTCGGTCTGGCGCTGGCCAATGTTGTTCCAATCGCTGTGCAGGCTGATGCCCGTGCGGCCGCTGGGGATGGCGGCAATCAGCAGCTTGCCGCCGGCACGTTCGTCCACCGCCGAGGCAATCAGCATTTCCGAATCGCTGGCGCCGGAGCAGAAGCTTTTCTTGCCCGAGAACTCGCACCAGCCGTCGAAGTGCTTGACCACGGTGCGGGTGTCCAGCGGGTTCAGGGCATTGCCCCAGAACCACTGTTTGCGGGCGGTCTGTTCGAACCACGGTTGCCATTGGTCCGGGCGCGAGAACAGACGCACGGTGGCCAGCATCAGGTGGTGAAAGCCGAATACGTGGGCGACGGAGCTGTCGACCCGCGCAAACTCGCGCACCACCGCGAAGGTGTCGTGCCAGCTGGCGCCCTGGCCGCCGAAAGCCTGCGGGATTGCCAGTGACAGCAAGCCGCTGTCACGCAAAGCGTCGCGCTCGGCTTTCGGCGTGCCACCGCGCTCGTCACGTTCGACGGCGGTCTGGGCGAACTGCCCGGCCAATTCGCGGGCGATCGCCAAGGCCGGAAGCAGTGGGGTAGTTACACGTGCATTCATGGCCGCTCCTCAGGCGCTTTTACGCAGTGCGTGGTGGGCACCGAACAGCGGCACGGCACGCTCGGCGGCCAGGCGGATACGGGCCGCGAGGGCGTCGCTGGAAACCCGGTATTCAGCCATTTCCGCCTGGCTGGCGAACACGCCGATGGGCAGCGTCAGGGCCTGCAGGAAGATGAACAGCGGGCGCAGTTGGTGATCGAGTACCAACGCGTGGCGTTCGCTGCCACCGGTGGCCGCGAGCAGTACCGGGGTGTCGACCAAGGCGTCCTGGCCGATCAGGTCGAACAGGTGCTTGAAGTGGCCGGTGAAGCTGCCTCGGTACACGGGTGTGGTCACCACCAGCAGGTCGGCCCGTTCCACCAGGCGCAGTTGCTGTTCGACGCTATCGGGCAGTTCGCTGCGCCACAGGGCGCTGCCCAGCGGTCGGGCAATCTCGCCCAGTTCGATCAGGTGCGGCTTGATGTGCAGGTGTTCGGCCAGCTCGGCGAGGATGGCCTCGGTCAGGGCCAGGGTGCGCGAAGGGCGGGAAGTGCCGCCGGACAGGGCGACGACGTTCAGTGGGGTGCTCATGGGCAGGTCTCCGGTTCTGGTTGAGCGGGACTTTGCTTGAGCAATCGTCGTGCCTGGTTTTAATTACTTTTTAAATCAACAAGTTAGCGCATTATCATGGCTGCGCTGCTGTTGCCGTGCGGGCGTTTTCTGTTGATCGAGTGTTGCGCTGCAGACAGTTGGCCGGGTGTTGGCGGCTGTACAGTTGGGAGAGTTATAGAGGATTAATGAATGATAAAAAAAGAATAAGAATTCATATTGTTATTCCAGTTATATCTTTAAGGGGTTGCCTGGTGCGGCGAAGCAACCCCAAGCACCCTAAGTGTGTGGCACGTTCCGAGGGGATACCCCGCCTGCAAATTCCGCTTTCAAATGCCCCTGTTCATCCAGCAGGTAAGCATCCATCACCTCCCGCACCACCGGCCCTGCCACTCGCCCCCCCGCCTCGCCGTTCTCGATCATCACGGCCACCACCATGCTCGGGTGGTCAGCCGGGGCAAAGCCGACGAACAGCGCGTTGTCACGGTGCCGTTCCAGGGTTTTGTCGCGGTTGTAGCGTTCCCCCTGTTTGATCGCCACTACCTGCGCGGTACCACTCTTGCCGGCAATGCGGTACTGCGCACCGGCGGCCGCCGCGCGGGCGATACCGCGCGGGTCATGCATGACCATCTGCATGCCCTGGCTGACCTGGTCCCAGGCATGCTTGTCGTGCAGCACGATGTTGGGCATCGGGTTGGGGTCGACCGGCGCATCGCCGCCCACGGTCATGGCCAGGTGCGGGCGGTGCCACACGCCTTTGCTCGCCAGCAGGCTGGTGGCTTGGGCCAGTTGCAGCGGGGTGACCTGCATGTAGCCCTGGCCAATGCCGAGGATCAGTGTCTCGCCCGGGAACCAGGCCTGGCGCCGCGTGGCGCGCTTCCACTCGGCCGAGGGCATCAACCCCGAGGCCTCCTCGAACATGTCCAGCGACACCTTCTGGCCCAGGCCGAATTCGGCCATGTAATCGTGCAGGCGGTCGATGCCCAGCTTGTGTGCCAGGTCGTAGAAGTAGGTGTCGTTGGAGCGCATGATGGCGGTGTACATGTCCACCCAGCCGTCGCCACTGCGGTTCCAGTTGCGGTATTTGTGGTCGTAGTTGGGCAGCTCATAGTAGCCAGGGTCGAACACCCGGCTGCCGGGGGTGATCACGCCGCTGTCCAGGCCGGCGATGGCCACTTCCGGCTTCACCGTGGAGCCCGGGGCATACAGGCCGCGCAGCACGCGGTTGAACAGTGGCCGGTCGATGGAGTCGCGCAGGGCGGCGTACTGCTTGAAGCTGATGCCCTTGACGAACAGGTTGGGGTCGAAGCTGGGGTTGCTGACCATCGCCAGCACGTCGCCATTGGCCGGGTCCAGTACCACCACCGAACCACGGCGGTCGCCCAGGGCCTTTTCCGCGGCCACCTGCAAGTGGGCGTCCAGGGTCAGGACGATGTCCTGCCCTGGGGTCGGGTCCTTGTGGTTGAGCACGCGCATCACCCGGCCCTGGGCGTTGGTCTCGACCTCTTCGTAGCCGACGTGACCGTGCAGCTGGCTTTCATAGAAGTGCTCGATGCCGGTCTTGCCGATCGACTGGGTGCCACGGTATTCGGTGCTGTCGAGGACCTTGGCCTCTTTTTCGTTGATGCGCCCCACATAACCTACCGAATGGGCGAAATGCTCGGCCAGCGGGTACTCGCGGATGAACTGCGGTTCAACCTCCAGGCCCGGCAGGCGGAACTGGTTGACCGCGACCAGGGCGATTTGCTCTTCACTCAGGCCCACCATCAGGGTCACCGGCTCGAACGGCTTGCGGCCACGGCGCAGGTCCTTGTCGAACTGCTTGCGGTCGTCCTCGGTCAAACCGAGCACTTGGGTCAGGGTGTCGAGTACCTTGGCCGAATCGCCGCCGGCCCTCTCGCGGGTCATGGTCAGGTCGAAGCTGGGCTTGTTGTCGGCCAGCACCACACCGTTGCGGTCATAGATCAGCCCGCGTTCTGGGGCGATGGGCAGCACGTGTACGCGGTTGTTTTCCGACACCGCTGTCTGCTGGTCGTGCTGCAGCACTTGCAGCACATAGAGCCGGCCCACCAGCACGGCACACAGGCTGAACACCAGGGCGGCGCAGGCCAGAAGCCGGCGGTTGACCAGGTGTTTTTCCTTTTCGTGGTCCTTGAGGGGGATGGGTTGCGGCATCAGGGGCTCTTTTCTACAGGTATCGCGCTCGCCGTGCGGGCGCGCGAACGGGCCGGGGATGCTACGCAACACATCCCGCGCCCTCAAGGCGAGCCGCGATTGGCGGCACCCTGGTTACGCCTGTGTGTCCCGTGATCAGGGCGTTGGCGGCAAACATGAAGATTTGTTCATGGCTGAGCTGTTCTGGACAGGGTGCACAGCGTATCCCTTCAGGTGTTCGTGCGAACCGCGGCTTTCGAACAGACCACCAACCGCCTCTAAGCCCCTGCGGGTCAGTACCTGCTATTACTAAGCAGACACATCGCTCACCAAGGCCCCTCGATGCTAGCCATCGAAAACCTCCACAAGTCATTCTCCACCCCCCAAGGCCCACTCCCGGTCTTGCAGGGTGTCGATCTGCGCCTGGCGCGCGGCAGCAGCCTGGCGTTGATGGGCGAGTCGGGCAGCGGCAAGAGCACCTTGCTGCACTTGGTGGCTGGCCTAGACCGGGCCGACAGCGGCCGCATCCTGATCGATGACGTTCCGCTCGACGGCCGTTCGGAAGCGTCGCTGGCGCAGTGGCGGCGGGAGGGAATTGGCCTGGTGTTCCAGCAGTACAACCTGATCAGCAGCCTGGACGTGGGCCTGAACCTAACCTTCCAGGCCCGTCTGGCCGGGCGGCATGACCCGCATTGGGCGGCTTACCTGGCGCAGCGCCTGGGCCTTGCGGACCTGCTTGCGCGTTACCCGGAACAATTGTCCGGCGGCCAGCAGCAGCGGGTCGCCATCGGCCGCGCGCTGGCCGGGCGCCCGGCCTGGGTGTTGGCCGACGAACCCACCGGCAGCCTGGATGAAGCCAGCAGTGACGAGGTGCTGAACCTGCTGCTGCAGTTGGTCGCCGAAGCCGGCAGCGGTGTGCTGATGGTGACCCACAGCCCCCGGTTGGCGGCACGCTTGCAGCAGCGTTGCTACTTGCAGGCCGGCCGCGTTAAGCCAGAACAGGGATGTTGAGGCATTTGTCGATAGCCCTGATGGCGTTGCTCAGCCATTGGCGGCGCCATCGTGTGCAGTTTTTCAGCATTTTCACCGGCCTGTGGCTGGCCACGGCGCTATGGACGGGCGTGCAGGCGCTCAATAGCCAGGCACGCAGCGACTACGCCCGGGCCAGTACCGTGCTGGCCGGTCCGTTACAGGCGCAGTGGGTACCGCGCAACGGTGAGCGCTTCGACCAGCGGCTGTACGTGCAGTTGCGCAAGCTGGGTTGGGCGGTGACGCCAGTGCTGGAAGGGCGCTTGCGCTTGCCTGGGGAGCCCGCTCGCAGCGTGCGTCTGCTTGGCATCGACCCTTTGAGCCTGCCGCCGACCAGCAGCATTGCCGGCGTGCAGCCGCAAGCATTCGACGTCCAGGCATTCATCGGTACACCCGGGCAAACGTGGGTCGGGCCAGACACCTTGCGCCAACTGGGCGCAGCGCTTGGGGCGGCAGTGCGCGACAGCGAAGGGCAACTGCTCCCGCCCATGCTCATGCAGCCTGCGTTGGCGCCTGGGGTGATGGTGGTCGACATCGGCCATGCCCAGCGGTTGCTGCACGCACCTGGGCAGTTGTCACGTTTGCTGGTGGCTGGAAAGCCGGCGCCGCTGCCTGCTGATATCGCGGTTTTCCTGGAGTTGCAACCTCAGCAGGACGACGGCGGCTTGCAGCGGCTGACCGAGAGCTTCCACCTCAACCTGACCGCCCTCGGCCTGCTGGCGTTCGTCGTGGGCCTGTTTATCGCCCATGCCGCCATCGGTCTGGCGCTGGAGCAGCGCCGTGGTTTGCTTCGCAACCTGCGCGCCTGTGGTGTCAGCTTGAACACTCTGTTGTGTGCCTTGGCGCTAGAGCTTGGCCTGTTCGCAGTTCTGGGCGGATTGGCCGGAGTAGCCAGCGGCTATGCGTTGGCTGCGTGGTTGTTGCCCGATGTGGCTGCCAGCTTGCGCGGCCTGTATGGCGCCCAGGTCGCCGGCACACTGAACCTGCCCGCGTGGTGGTGGATGGCAGGGGTGCTCATGTGTGTGCTGGGTGCACTGCTGGCGGGGATGAGCAGTGTATGGCGTGCGGCCCGGTTGCCATTGCTGGCGCTGGCGCATCCCCAGGCCTGGCGGCTCGCGCAGGGGCCGTGGTTGAGGCGCCAGGCCTGTGCATCGGGCTTGCTGGTGTTGCAAGCAGTGGGTTGTGGCGTGCTGGGTAACAGCCTGGTCAGCGCGTTTGCCATGCTGGCTGGGCTGCTATTGGCGGCGGCGCTGTTGTTGCCGGCCTTGCTCGACCGGGTACTGGCCCTGTTGACGCGCACTTGCCGGCGGCCCTTGGCGCAATGGTTCGTTGCCGACAGTCGCCAGCAACTGCCAGCCCTGAGCCTGGCGCTGATGGCCCTGTTGCTGGCGCTGGCTGCCAGTGTCGGCGTGGGCAGCATGACCGAGGGCTTTCGCAAGACCTTTGTCGGCTGGCTGGACCTGCGCCTGTCAGCCGACCTGTATGTCACCCCTCGGGATACCGCCCAAGGTCTGCAGATTGCCCAGTGGCTAGGGCAGCAATCGGCAGCCAGCGTGGTCCTGCCCGGCTGGCGTGTGGAAGCGCAGTTGCGCAGCTGGCCGGTGCAGCTCCAGGGGATTGTCGATCATCCGCTCTACCTCAAGCGTTGGCCGTTGCTGGAGCAGCAGCCTCGCGCTTGGGAAAAGCTGGCCAGCGGGCATGCCGTGATGCTCAGTGAACAGCTGGCCAGGCGCTTGAAGTTGCAACTGGGCGACCGTCTGGCGCTGCCTTCGCAGGCCATGACGGTAGTGGGGATCTATGCCGATTACGGCAACCCCAAGGGCCATGTACTGGTCAATGCCGGCTGGTTGCGCACGCATTGGCCACAGGCAGCGCTCAGCGGGCTGAGCGTGGACCTGCCCACTGAGCAAGTGCCCGTCATCAAGGCCGCGTTGCAACGGCATTTCGCCCTGGACGACAGCCGTGTGGTGGAGCAGGCCCGCTTGAAACGCTGGTCTACCGAGGTATTCAACCGTACTTTCGCTGCCACCGCCGCGCTCAATAGCCTCACACTTGGCGTGGCCGGGGTGGCGCTGTTCATCAATTTGCTGACGCTGGGCCAGGTGCGGCTGAGCCAGCTGGCACCGCTGTGGGCGTTGGGCGTGCAGCGCAGGCAACTGGTGTGGCTGAGCTTGGGGCAGACACTGATGCTGAGCAGTATCACGGTGCTGTTGGCAGTCCCGTTGGGTGTGTTGCTGGCCTGGTGCCTGGTGGCGGTAGTCAACGTACAAGCGTTCGGCTGGCGCCTGCCGCTCTACGTGTTCCCGGCGCAGTTGCTGCAACTGGCAGCGCTGGGCCTGTTGGTCAGCCTGCTGGCCAGCGCCTGGCCGCTGTGGCAACTGGCGCATCGCCAGCCCCGCGAACTGTTGAGGCCGTTTGCCGATGAAGCCTAAGGCCTGGTTGTTGCTGTGCTGCCTGTTAAGCGGCTGTGACCAGCCGGCGCCGCAAGGCTATGCCGGGCTCGGGCAGCAGGTGGATGGGTTCAACCAGGTGGTCCGTGAGCAGCGCCTGGAGTTCCCGCGTGATCATGGCCCTCATGATGGCTTTCGAATCGAATGGTGGTATGTCACCGCCAACCTCAGCGACGCCCAAGGGCGTGACTGGGGCGTGCAGTGGACCCTGTTCCGCTCGGCCCTGCGGCCTGGTCCGGAAACCGCTGGCTGGAGCAGCCCGAATGTGTGGATGGGCCACGCGGCGCTGACTGGCCCGGGCGGGCACCAGTCTGGCGAAACCCTGGCGCGTGGTGGTATCGGCCAGGCCGGGGTGCAGGCCCAGCCGTTCCAGGCGTGGATCAATGATTGGTCGTTGCAGGGCCGGGGCGGCATCGAAAGCCTGCAGATGGTTGCCGGTGGCGAGGGCTTTCGCTACGACTTGCATTTGCGCAGTGATCGGCCTTTGGTGCTGCACGGCGATCAGGGTTACAGCGAGAAGTCCGGCAAGGGGCAGGCTTCTTACTATTACAGTCAGCCGTTTTACCGCGTGCATGGGGAAGTGGAGCGTGAAGGCATGTGCATCGCGGTCAGCGGCCAGGCCTGGCTGGACCGGGAATGGAGCAGCCAGCCCCTGGCCGCGGGGCAAACGGGCTGGGACTGGTTTTCGCTGCATCTGGACAGTGGCGCAAAGCTGATGCTGTTTCAGGTACGCGAGGCGCAGGGGGAGGCTTATCGCGCCGGGACCTGGGTTGGGCCGCAGGGTGAGGTGGTAGCGCTGGACGCTGCGCAGATCCAGTTGCAGGCGCAGGCTTGGTCTGCGCAGAAAAACGGCAAAAAGGTACCGACACGGTGGCGGGTGCAGGTACCTGAACATGGGGTTGATGTGCAGGTTGATGCCGTGGAGCCGCAGGCGTGGATGCAGACACGGTTCCCGTATTGGGAAGGGCCGGTGCGGCTGAGCGGGCGTGTTGGTGGGCGCGGGTATCTGGAGATGACCGGGTATTAGCGCTAGCCTTCTGACCGGCGCCGTACTTGTAGGAGCAGCCTTGTGCTGCGAAGAGGCCGGTAGGGCGAAAGACCCTCTTCGGCTGCAATGGCCTCTTCGCAGCACAAGGCTGCTCCTACAGGTACCGCACAGGGCGTGGGGCCGATGTGCCCCAGGTTTTCAGTCTTTGATCAACCCACGCAACACGGCCCGCGCCTCTTCTGTGCGCAAGCATTCGACGAACAACCGGCTTTCCCGCGCCACTGTTTCTTCCAGCTCCGCCCGCTGGCTGTCCTTGAGCAGCCGCTTGCTGATGCGCAGTGCCGCCTGCGGATAACCTTGCAGCTGTCGCGCCAGCGTGCGGGCAGCCGCCAGGCACTGTTCGCCGTCCTCATGCAGCTCATTGGCCAGCCCCCAGGCCACCATCTGCTCGCCATCGAGCAAGGCGTTACCCAGCAGCAGGCGGGCGGCGCGGGCCTGGCCCAGCAAGCGCGGTAGCAACAGGCTGGAGCCAAACTCCGGGCATACACCCAACGGCGCGAAGGGCATACGCAGTTTGGTCGAGCGGCTGACCAGCACCTGGTCGCAATGCAGCAACAGGGTGGCCCCGATGCCGATCGCCGGGCCACTGACCGCAGCAATCAGCGGCTTGTCCAGGCCCATGACCACCCGCATCAGGCGGAACACCGGGCTGTCCTGGTCGGCGGGCGGGTTGTCGAGAAAGTCGCGCAGGTCGTTGCCTGCGCTGAAGCAGTGCGGCCCACCGGTGATGATGATGGCATCGACATCCGGGTCATCGCTTGCCGTCAGCAGCAGGTCGCCCAGCTGTTGGTACATGGCGGTGTTCAGGGCATTGAGCTTGTCGGGGCGGTTGAAGGCCAGGGTCAGCAGGCCTTGGTCCAGGTCGCGTGAGATCAGGTCGTTCATGGCAGCCGCTTTTATCGTTGTGGGCAGGGACAAGGGTTTATCACGCTGTCCGGCTTGTTGTACAGTCGTTCAGTCCAGCCCCTAACCCGAGACCCGCCGATGACTCAGGAAGCCCGCTACCACCGCATGCTGCCGGAATTGCGCAAAGCCAATCTGGTCGAGGCGACCTTGGTGTGCCTTAAGCGCCACGGGTTTCAGGGGGCATCTATCCGCAAGATCTCGGCCGAGGCCGGGGTTTCGGTCGGGCTGATCAGCCATCATTACGCGGGTAAGGACGAACTGGTGGCCGAGGCCTACATGGCCGTCACGGGTCGGGTGATGGGCTTGCTGCGCGAGGCCATGGCCCAGGCCGCGCCCAATGCCCGCGAGCGGCTGTCGGCGTTCTTCCGCGCCTCTTTTTGCGCCGAGCTGCTCGACCCGCAACTGCTCGATGCCTGGTTGGCCTTCTGGGGCGCGGTGAAAACCGCCGACGCGATCAACCAGGTACATGATCACTCCTACGGCGAATACCGTAACGAACTCAGCCGGCTGCTGGCCAAACTCGCCGAGGAAGAGCACTGGCAGGGCTTCGATGCCGACCTGGCGGCGATCAGCCTGAGCGCCTTGCTCGACGGCCTGTGGCTGGAGTCGGGGCTCAACCCCGGCACCTTCAGCCCAGAGCAGGGCGTGATCATCTGCGAAGCCTGGGTCGACGGCCTGCAGGCCGGCGGTCGGCGGCGCTTCAGTCTGCCAGAGGGCTGTTGATCACCTGTTCAGTAACGAGTACGCTGCTGTCGCGAGTGTGTAGAACAACACCAATAAAAAAAGAGACGACACGCAATGACGCCTCGGGTATTGATCGTCGATGACGATCCGCTTATTCGTGACTTGCTGCAGGCCTATCTGTCCCAGGAAGGCTACGATGTACACTGCGCCGACACGGCGGAGAGGGCCGAGGCCCTGCTCGGCAGCCAGGATGTCGACCTGGTGCTGCTGGACATCCGCTTGCCCGGCAAGGATGGCCTTACCCTGACCCGCGAGCTGCGGGTGCGCTCGGAGGTCGGCATCATTCTCATCACCGGGCGCAACGATGACATCGACCGCATCGTCGGCCTGGAATGCGGCGCCGACGACTATGTCATCAAACCACTCAACCCCCGTGAGCTGGTGTCCCGCGCGAAAAACCTGATCCGCCGCGTGCGCCATGCCCGTGAAGTGCACCCGGCACCGGCTTGCACACAGTCGCTGAAGCAGTTCGCCGACTGGGCACTGGACATCGACCGCCGCCGCCTGATCGATGCCCGTGGCGGGCAAACCCTGCTGACCCACGGTGAATTCCAGCTGCTCAGCGTGTTCCTGCGCAACAGCGGCCACACCCTCAGCCGCGACCAGTTGATGGACCAGATTCGCAACCGTGAGTGGGTGCCCAACGACCGCTCCATCGATGTGCTGGTCGGCCGCCTGCGGCGCAAGCTGCATGACGACCCGGCAGAGCCGCAACTGATCATCACCATTCATGGCACCGGCTACCTGTTCACCGCCAGCGTGGCAGCATGAGCCACCGCGCGTGGCTGCTGGCGCTGGCGTTGCTGGCCGCGCAGGCCAGTGCCAGTGACCCGGTGCGTTACTGCGACTACCCGGTGTACCCACCCATTTCCTGGAGCGACGGTCACCAGGTGCGAGGCCTGGCCCCAACGGTGGTGCGCGAGCTGTTCGCACGCATGGGCTACCCGGTGCAAACCGTGGTGCTGGGCAACTGGAAGCGCTGCCTGATGGACGCCGCTGCAGGGCAGGTGGACGTGGTGCTGGCCTACAACAGCGACCAGCGCGACCAGCGTATGCGTTTTTCCACGGTGCCGGTAATACGTGAGGAAGTGGCCGTATTCTACAACCGCAAGCGGCCGGTGCAGTTCCAGCAATTGGAAGACCTGGCTGGCTACCGTGGTGGCCTGTTGTACGGCGAAAGTTATGGCGCCGAATTCGACCGCTTCGTCGCCCGTCATCAGAACATCGAGCGGGTGTCGTCCAGCCAGCAGAACTTCGGCAAGCTGATTCGCGGCCGTATCGACTACGTGATCCAGGAGCGGCGTACGGGCCAATTGTTCATCGAGCACTTGCCCGGCGCGCAGGATATCCGCGTGTTGCCCACCGCCCTGAGCGTGGACTATCTGCGTGTAGCCGTGTCGCGGCAGTCCCCCTTGAGCCAACACATGGATGAAATCGACGCGCAACTGCGGCGCATGAACCAGGCCGGCGAGATCGAGCGCTGGCTGGAGCAAAGCGAAGTCACCTACCGTGACATGATCAAGCTGCCGGCGGACGCCCGATGATCCGCCTGCGCACAGATGGCCTGCTGCGTCGCCTGCTGTTGTTCATCCTGCTGTTCAGTTTGTGCTTCACCGTGTTGGCCAGTGGCGTGCAGCTGTACTTCGAGTACCGCCGCGAAATGCGCGATATAGACGCACGCATGGCGTTGATCCGCGCCGGCTACCTGGCCAGCCTGGAGCGCAGCCTGTGGGATTTGGACGAGGCCCAGCTGGATGTGCAGTTGCGTGGCCTGGTGGACTTTTCCGATGTGGCGCGGGTGCGGCTGGTCAGTGATGATTTTCAACTGTTACGCGGCGAGGCCGATCCCAAAGGGCCGCTACGCATCGAGCGCTTCCCCCTCGACTATCAGCCACCCTCCGGGCCGGCCAGGCACCTGGGCGAGCTGGAAGTCAGCATCGACCTGGGCGCGGTGCACCGTCGTCTGTACGCCACGGGCCTCGCCAGCCTGCTGTGGATGGGCGTTTTTCTGTGCGGCCTGGCGGTGGCCCTGTCGGGGCTGTTCTACCGCCTGGTCACCCGCCACCTGCAAGTGATGGCCGAGTTTGCCCGCCGGATTGGCGCCGGCCAGTGGCAGGAACCGTTGCGCCTGGGCCGCCGCCGTTCATCGCGCCCCGACGAAATCGACACGGTGGCCAACGCGCTGGACGATATGCGCCGCGCCATCCTCAGCGATGTCGAGCGCCGTGAGCGCGACCGCCTGGAACTGCAGGGCAAGCGTGACGAATTGCAGGCCATGGTCGAGCGGCGTACGGCCAGCCTGGCCCGGGCCAAGGACGAGGCCGAAGCTGCCAACCTGGCCAAGTCGCGCTTTCTGGCGACCATGAGCCATGAACTGCGCACGCCGCTCAACGGTATTTTGGGCATGGCCGAATTGCTGCGCGGCGGGCGCCTGGAGGCGGCCGATCGCCAGCGCGTCGAGGCCTTGTACAAGGCCGGCGAGGGGCTGCTGGCGATCCTCAACGAAGTGCTGTATTTCGCCCGCCTCGAAGAGGGCGAGAGCCGCGCCGAGCTGGTGGGGTTTTCCTTGCGTCAGTTGTGCCAGGAGGTGCTGGCGTTGCTCGAACCCATGGCCATGGAGAACGCCGACACCCTGCAACTGCAGGTCGATGAGCAGGTTGCCGCGTACCAGCATGGCGCCGAACAATACCTGCGCCAGGTGCTGAGCAACCTGCTGGCCAATGCCATCAAGTTCACCGAGCATGGCCAGGTGCAGCTTAGGGTACAGGTGCTCGCCGGTACCGAGCGCTCGCAGCGCTTGCGGCTGTCGGTCCGGGACAATGGCATCGGCATCGAGCCCGCCGTGCAGGCGAAAATCTTCGACCGCTTCGTCCAGGCCAGCGAAGCTGTGGCCCGGCGTTATGGTGGCACTGGCCTGGGCTTGGCGATCTGCAAGCATTTGGTGGAAAAGCTCGGAGGCTGCATCGGCCTTGAGAGCGTGCAAGGGCAGGGCAGTTGCTTCTGGTTCGAGCTCGATGTGGCTCGCGGGCAGCCCGTGCCTGCGGGCTCGCCAGCGCCTTTGCCGTTACCCCGCCTGGATATCCTGGTGGTCGAGGACGTTGCGCTGAACCGCGAGGTGGCGGCAGGCCTGCTGTTGCGCGACGGTCACCGAGTGAGCTTTGCCGAAGACGCCGGGCAAGCCCTGCGGGCGTGTGCTCAGCGGCGCTTCGACCTGGTCCTGCTCGACGTGCACTTGCCGGGCATGAGCGGGGTGGAATTATGCCGACAGCTGCGTGCCTTGCCTGGGCCGAACCGGCATAGCCGCATCCTGGCACTGACGGCCGGCGTGCAGCCGGGCCAGGTATCGGGCTACCTGGACGCTGGTATGCAAGGCGTACTGGCCAAGCCCTTGCGACTGGACGACCTGCGCAAGGCATTGGCCGAGGCAGCGCCCGGCGAAATGGCCAGCGCCGACGCAGACATGGACTGGTCATTGCTGGACACCCACCGCTCGCTGTTGGGCGAACAGAAGCTGCAAGGCCTGTTGAAGGTGCTGCGCCAGTCGCTGGAGCAACATGCCGCCGCGCTGGCCGAGGCACTGCCGGCCCAGGACTTCACCGAAGTGCTGCACCTGGCCCACCGTTTGGCCGGCAGTTGCGATTCCCTGGGGTTTACCGGGCTGGCCGCGTTGTTACATGGCCTGGAGGAGGCGGCCCGCCAGCATGACGTACAGGCCTTGCAAGCCCTCGGCGAACCGCTGGCCACCCAGCTAAGTCAGGCCCGCGCCACCCTGGAACAGCTGATTCAGCGCTGACGTACAAAAAACTTACGACTTTTTACATCTTCGATCCGTTCGTACAACGGCGCCTTACATCCGTTTCCAATAATCCATGGCAACCGTGTTGCACGCGGTCCATGAGGCTTATTGGAGACAAGAATAATGACATGCCGTAGCGCTCAGCCCCTCTCTCGCACCACCCCACGCACCGGTCGCAATGGCGAGGTGTGCCATGACTGACGCCGTTGAAAAGATCCAGCTCACCCGCGCCCTGAAAAGCCGACACATCTTCATGCTGTCGCTGGGTGGGGTAATTGGCACCGGCCTGTTCATGGGCTCGGGCGTGACCATCAACCAGGGCGGGCCGGTGGGTGCGATCCTGGCCTATCTGGTCGCGGGCTTGCTGATGTACCTGGTCATGGTCTGCCTGGGCGAGCTGTCGGTGCAGATGCCGGTGTCCGGTTCGTTCCAGGCCCATGCCACCAAGTTCATCGGCCCGGCCACCGGCTTCATGATCGGCTGGGTGTACTGGATGAGCTGGGCCACCACCGTGGGCCTGGAGTTCACGGCTGCCGGCATGTTGATGACCCGCTGGTTCCCGGAGGTGCCGATCTGGTACTGGTCGGCGCTGTTCGTGGTGGTGCTGTTCGGCCTCAACGCCCTGGCCACCCGCGCCTTCGGCGAGGCCGAATACTGGTTCTCCGGCATCAAGGTGGCGACCATCCTTGGCTTCATCGTCATTGGCCTGCTGGTGATCTTCGGCGCCATCCCGCTGAGCAGCGGGGCACCCGCACCGATGCTGAACAACCTGGTGGGCGAGTCGCTGTTCCCCCACGGCCTGTCGGCGGTATTCGCAGTGATGATGACCGTGGTCTATGCCTTCCAGGGCTGCGAAATCATGGGCGTGGCCGCTGGCGAGACCGAACACCCGGAAAAAAGCATCCCACGGGCAGTGCGCAACGTGGTGTTCCGCGTGCTGATCTTCTACGTGCTGGCGATTGCCGTGCTGTCGGCCATCGTGCCGTACGAGCAGGCCGGGTTGATGGAAAGCCCGTTCGTGCAGGTGTTCGACATGGTCGGCATCCCTTACGCCGCCGACCTGATGAACTTCGTCATCCTCACCGCCATCCTTTCGGTGGGTAACTCGGGGCTGTATGCCTCCACGCGCATCCTTTGGGCCATGTCCAAGAGCGGCATGGCCCCGAAAAGCCTGTCGCCACTGAGCAAGCGTGGCGTGCCGCTGCGGGCGCTGAGCATCACCCTGTGCTTTGCGCTGATCTCGTTGATGACCAGCTTCATTGCCGCCGACACGCTGTTCATGGTGCTGATGGCGGTGAGTGGCATGTCGGGTACCGTGACCTGGATCGTCATCGCCCTGGCGCAGTACCGCTTCCGCAAAGCCTACCTGCGTGACGGCGGGCAGTTGCAGGACCTGAAGTACAAAGCGCCGCTGTATCCGTTGGTGCCGCTGCTGTGCATCACCCTGTGCAGCTCGCTGTTCGTGTTCCTGGCACTGGATGAAACCCAGCGGCCGTCGCTGTACTGGGGGTTTGGTTTCATTACCCTGTGCTATGCGGCGTACTACTTCGTCAATCGTCGCCGGCAAGCGGCCTTCGAGCCGAGCGCGCCGGGGGCGTGAATTCATGGCTCGTTGGTTTTAAGTGTTCGTCTGAGGATTTTTGTAGCCAGTGAGATCGAGCGCCGCCCGCGCGGCGCATCGCGAGCAAGCTCGCTCCTACATTTGTTTCGGGCCAATCATTCCTGTGAGAAACGCGCGCGAACCCCTTGTTCGTACCATTCGATATCGAGCCAAGCGCCAAGGCGGTCGCGTGCGGTGGCGCAGAAAAAACTGGCCCGAAACAAATGTAGGAGCGAGCTTGCTCGCGATGCGCCGCGCGGGCGGCGCTCGATCTCACAGACCCTGAAAATGCAAAGGCGAAAACCAGCTGTGTAACACCGAAACCCGAGTTGTGCGAAGTTGTAACAGCCCATCCCGCCTTGTTGAACACTCGTTTAGTATCTCCCTCATCAAGTCCTCCCCAAACCATCACAACAACACCGAGGCCCCCCATGACCACCCCGTCGTCGTCACTGTTGAGCAAGGTCGAAGCCGGCGTTGCCTGGATCACCCTCAACCGCCCCGAGCAGCGCAATGCGCTGGACATCCCCACCCTCAAGCAATTGCATGCCTTGCTCGACAGCCATGACCGTGATCCGGCTGTGCGCGCGGTGGTGCTGACCGGCAGCGGCCGTAGCTTCTGCGCCGGCGCCGACCTGGCCGAATGGGCGGCCGCCGAAGCCGCGGGTACCCTGGAAAGCTACGGCTGGACCGAAACCGCCCATGCCCTGATGTTGCGCCTGCACAGCCTCGCCAAACCCACCATCGCCGCCATCAACGGCACCGCCGTGGGGGGGGGCATGGACCTCAGCCTGTGCTGCGACCTGCGCATCGCCGCTGCCTCGGCGCGCTTCAAGGCCGGCTACACCAGCATGGGCTACAGCCCCGATGCCGGTGCCAGCTGGCATTTGCCACGGCTGATCGGCAGCGAACAGGCCAAGCGCTTGCTGTTCCTCGACGAGCTGTGGGGGGCCGAACGCGCCTTGGCCGCCGGGCTGGTCAGCGAAGTGTGCGCCGACGAGCAGTTGCCCGCCGTTGCCGCCGAGCTTGCCGGGCGCCTGGCCAACGGCCCGACGTTCGCCTATGCGCAGACCAAGCAGCTGATCCGCGACGGTGCCCGACGCACCCTGGCCGAACAGTTGGAAGCCGAGCGCCACGCCGGCCTGCTGTGCGGCCGTAGCCAGGATGGCGCCGAGGCCCTGCAGGCCTCGATGGAACGCCGCGCCCCCCGTTTCACCGGCCAGTAACCCGATATTCGACCCACATCAGGACCTTCGCAGATGAATTTCCAACTGACCCAAGAACAAGAAATGTTGGTGGAAGCGGTACGCAGCTTTGTTGCCAAAGAGTTGCTGCCCCATGAAGAAGCGGTGGACCGCGCCGATGCCGTATCACCCGAACTGGCCGCGCAGATTCGGGGCAAGGCCATCGCTGCCGGGTTCTATGCCTTCAACATGCCCGAGGAAGTTGGCGGTGGCGGCCTGGATTACCTGTCCCAGGCGCTGATCGAGCGTGAGCTGTCCAAGGTGTCCTGGGCCCTGCATGTATTCGTTGCGCGTCCGTCGAAAATCCTTATGGCCTGCAAGGACGAGCAGATCGACGACTACCTGCTGCCGTGCGTGCAGGGTGAGAAAATCGATTGCTTCGCCCTCACCGAGCCGGGCGCCGGCTCCGATGCCAACGCCATCAAGACCCGCGCCGTGCGCCAGGGCGATGACTTTGTCATCAACGGTAGCAAGCACTTCATCAGCCACGCCGGCCATGCCGATTTCGCCATCGTCTTCGCGGTCACCGACACCTACGAGCACAACGGGCGCAAGCGCAATGCGGTGACCGCCTTGCTGGTCGACCGGGGGACGCCGGGCATGACCATCCGCCGTGGCCCAAAATGCGTGAGTAACCGTGGCTACCACACCTACGAGCTGTTCTTCGACGACTGCCGGGTGCCGGCCAGCAAGGTGCTGGGCGAAGTTGGCAAGGGCTGGGAAGTGGCCAACGCCTGGCTTACCGCTGGCCGGGTGATGGTTGCCGCCAACTGCGTGGGCCAGGCCCAGCGCGCGCTCGACCTGTCGCTGCAATGGGCCGCCGACCGCAAGCAGTTCGGCCAGGCCATCGGCAGCTACCAGGGGGTATCGTTCAAGCTGGCCGACATGGCCACGCAGATTCGCGCCGCCGAGATGCTCACCCTGCATACCGCCTGGAAGATGGACCAGGGCAGCATGACCGATGGCGAAGCCGGCATGGCCAAGCTGTTTGCCAGCGAAACGCTGGGCAAGGTCGCCGACGAAGCCGTGCAGATCTTCGGTGGCATGGGTTTGATGGACGAAGGGCCGGTGGAGCGCATCTGGCGCAACGCGCGCATCGAACGCATCTGGGAGGGCACCTCGGAAATCCAGCGGCACATTATCGCCCGCGAACTGCTGCGTCCGCTGCTGCGCTAAGCGCCAGGAGAACACCCATGTCGCAATCGATTCGTGACAATCTCAAGCGCCTGCTGGCGCCCCGGCACCTGGCCTTCGTCGGCGGGCGCAGCATGGCGCGGGCGCTCAAGCGCTGCGCCGAAGGCGGCTTTGGCGGCGAACTGTTTCTGGTCAACCCTCAGCATGAAAGCCTCGAGGGCATCCCCTGTGTGGCTCGCGTGGCCGACTTGCCCTACGCCCCGGACGCGGTGTTCATCGCCACCAACCGTGAGCTGACCGTGCAGTGCGTTGCCGAGCTGGCCGCACGCGGCGCCGGTGGCGCCATCTGCTATGCCTCGGGCTTTGCCGAAAGCGGCGAGGAGGGGCGCCAGTTGCAGCAGCGCCTGCTCGACGCCGCCGGCAACATGGCCTTGCTCGGCCCCAACTGCTACGGCCTGCTTGACTACCTGCACGGCGCCGCCCTGTGGCCGGTGGCGCATGGTGGCCAGCAGGTGGAGAAGGGCGTGGCGATCCTGACGCAAAGTGGCAACTTCGCCTACAACCTGTCCATGAGCGACCGCTCACTGCCGGTGGCCTACATGGCCTCGGTCGGCAACCAGGCGCAACTGGGCGTGGCCGAGCTGATGGATGTGCTGCTCGACGACCCACGGGTCACCGCCATCGGCCTGCACCTGGAAGGCTTGAAGAACGTACCGGGCTTTGCCCGCGCCGCTTGCAAGGCGCTGCGGCAAGGCACGCCGATCATTGCACTGAAGACGGGCGTTTCGCAGATCGGCGCCGAACTGGCGCTTAGCCACACCAGCTCGTTGTCCGGCTCCGATGCCCTGTACGACAGCCTGTTCCAGCGTCTGGGCGTGATCCGCGTCAGCGGCCCGGTGAGCTTTGTCGAAACGCTCAAGGCCGCCGCCTGCGGGCGCTTGCCGGCCTCGGGCGAACTGATTGCGCTGGCCTGCTCAGGCGGCGATGCCGGGCTGATAGCCGACTATGCCGAGCGCAACCAGTTGCAGTTGCCAAAGCTGGAGCAAGGGCAGGTGGCGGCACTGGCCCAGGTGTTGCCGGCCTATGCCAACCTGGTCAACCCGCTGGACTTCACCACGGCCATCTGGGGCGACGAAGCTGCACTGCAACGCATGCTCGACAGCACCCTGAGCGGCGCCGCCGACGCGGCCATGCTGGTGCTGGACTATCCGGCGGCGTTCACCGGCGAGCGCAAGGAGTGTGACCTGCTGCTAGGGCTGTACTGCGATGCCCTGGAACGTCACGGCAAGCTCGGTTTCGTCACCTCGGCATTTCCGGAATTGTTGCCTGCCAGCGCGCGCGAGCGCCTGCATGCGCGGGGCATCGCCGCCCTGCAGGGCGTGGAAGACGGCCTGGCGGCCTGGGGCAGCATCGTCGCTTATCAGCGCAACCGCCAGCGGCTGCTGGAGCAGGGTGAGGCTGTGCGGGTTCCGCTTTGCCCGCAGGCCCTCACGGGCGAAAGCCGCTTGCTGGACGAATGGCAATCCAAACAAGCTCTGCGCGCCTTCGGCTTGCCCGTGCCAGCGGGCGTGCTGAGTACGCCCGAGCGCGCCGTGGCCGACGCTGCCCGCGTTGGCTACCCGCTGGTGCTCAAGGCGGTCAGCGCGCAGTTGCCGCACAAGACCGAAGCCGGTGCGGTGGCGCTGAACCTGCGCGATGCCGCCGCCCTGGAAGCGGCCCTGGTGCAGATGCGCCAGCGCATCGCTGCCTACGCCCCGCAGGTTGCGTTCGATCACGTGCTGCTCGAACCCATGGCCGAGCCGTCGTTGGCCGAGTTGATAGTCGGCATCAAGCGTGAACACGACTTTGCCCTGGCCCTGGTGATCGGCGCCGGCGGCGTGCTGGTCGAACTGCTCAAGGACAGTGTCAGCCTGCTGCTGCCCACCACCGACAGCGCCATCCGCGCGGCATTGCTGAACCTGCGCAGTGCCAGCCTGCTGCAAGGCTTCCGTGGCCGCCCGGCCGCCGACCTCGACGCCTTGGTCGCGGCCATCCGCGCGGTGGCCGACTACGCCTGCGAAAACGCCGAACGGTTGCTGGAGCTGGATGTGAACCCATTGATGGTCGGTGCTAACGGCACCACCGCGGTCGACGCGCTGATCCGCCTCGGCCAGGCGCAAGGAGAACGACATGAATGACCTTACCCTGACGGCCGGCCAGGCGCTGGTGCGCCTGTTGGCCAACTACGGCGTGGAGACCGTGTTCGGCATCCCGGGGGTACACACCCTGGAGCTTTATCGGGGCCTGCCGGGCAGCGGCATCCGCCACGTACTGACTCGCCACGAGCAGGGCGCCGGCTTCATGGCCGACGGCTACGCCCGGGTCAGCGGCAAGCCAGGGGTGTGCTTCGTCATCACCGGTCCGGGTGTGACCAACGTGGCCACCGCCATCGGCCAGGCCTATGCCGACTCGGTGCCGCTGCTGGTGATTTCCAGCGTCAACCACACCGCCAGCCTGGGCAAGGGCTGGGGCTGCCTGCATGAAACCCAGGACCAGCGCGCCATGACGGCGCCAATCACCGCGTTTTCGGCCGTGGCCCTGCGCGGTGACGACCTGCCTGAGCTGATCGCCCGCGCCTGGGCCGTGTTCGACAGCGAACGGCCGCGCCCGGTGCACATCTCGGTGCCGCTGGACGTGCTGGCGGCGCGCGTCAGCCGTGACTGGAGCGATGAGGTGGTGCGTCGCCCCGCGCGAGGCCTGCCGTGCCGCGAAACCCTTGACCAGGCCGCCCTCAAGCTGGCAGCGGCCAAGCGGCCGATGATCATTGCCGGTGGTGGCGCGCTGGATGCGGCCGAGCAACTGGCGCAGTTGAGCACCCGGTTGGCGGCGCCCCTGTTCACCAGCGTGGCCGGCAAGGGCTTGCTGGCGCCGGACGCGCCACTCAATGCCGGCGCCAGCCTGTGCGTCGAGCCCGGCTGGCACCTGATCAGCCAGGCCGACGTGGTGCTGGCCGTCGGCACCGAAATGGCCGACACCGACTTCTGGCGTGAACGCCTGCCGATCAACGGCGAGCTGCTGCGGGTGGACATCGACCCGCGCAAGTTCAACGATTTCTACCCTTGTGCCATTGCCCTGCAGGGTGATGCCCGGCAAACCGTGGCCGGTTTGCTCGATCACCTGCCAGCACTCCAGCGCGACCCCGCCCAAGCCAGCGCGGCGGTGGCCGACCTGCGCCAGGCCATCCGCAATGGGCATGCACCGTTGCAGGCCACCCACCAGGCCATTCTGGACCGCATTGCCGCCGTGCTGCCCGACGATGCCTTCATCAGCAGCGACATGACCCAGCTGGCCTACACCGGCAACTACGCCTTTGCCAGCCGGGCGCCACGCAGCTGGCTGCACCCCACCGGCTACGGCACTCTCGGTTACGGCCTGCCGGCCGGCATCGGCGGTATGTTCGCCACCGACCACCGTCCTGGCCTGGTGCTGGTTGGCGATGGCGGCTTCCTCTACACCGCCCAGGAGCTGGCCACGGCGGTGGAGGAACTGCAGCGGCCGTTGGTGGTGTTGCTGTGGAACAATGACGCCCTCGGCCAGATCCGCGACGATATGCTCGGCCTGGATATCGAGCCGGTCGGCGTGCTGCCGCGCAACCCGGACTTCATCGGCCTGGCTCGCGCCTTCGGTTGCGCAGTGCGCCAGCCACGCGACCTGGATGCATTGCAGGCCGACCTGGCCAGCGGTTTCGCCACCCCAGGCGTAAGCTTCATCGAACTCAAACACACCTGCGTTTGTTAACACGCACAACGATAAGAACTAGGGTAAACACCATGCCATTTCGCCGCACCCTTTTGGCCGCCTCCCTGGCCCTGCTGATCACCGGCCAGGCTCCACTATATGCCGCACCGCCGTTGTCGATGGACAACGGCACCAACGCACTGACCGTGCAGAACAGCAACGCCTGGGTCGAAATCAGCGCCAGCGCCCTGCAGCACAACATCCGCACCCTGCAGGCGGAGCTGGCCGGCAAGTCCAAGTTGTGCGCCGTGCTCAAGGCCGATGCCTATGGCCACGGGATCGGCCTGGTGATGCCATCGATCATCGCCCAGGGCGTGCCGTGCGTGGCGGTGGCCAGCAACGAGGAGGCCCGCGTGGTCCGCGCCAGCGGCTTCACCGGGCAACTGGTGCGGGTACGCCTGGCCAGCCTGAGCGAGCTGGAAGATGCCTTGCAGTACGACATGGAAGAACTGGTGGGCAGCGCCGAATTCGCCCGCCAGGTCGATGCGATTGCCGCGCGCCACGGCAAGACCCTGCGTATTCACATGGCGCTCAACTCCAGCGGCATGAGCCGCAACGGGGTGGAGATGGGCACCTGGTCCGGCCGTGGCGAAGCGTTGCAGATCACCGACCAGAAGCACCTCAAGCTGGTCGCGCTAATGACCCACTTCGCCGTGGAAGACAAGGACGATGTACGCAAGGGCCTGGCGGCATTCAACGAACAGACCGACTGGCTGATCAAGCACGCCAAGCTCGACCGCCGCCAGCTCACCCTGCACGCGGCCAACTCGTTCGCTACGCTGGAGGTGCCGGAGGCGCGCCTGGACATGGTGCGTACCGGCGGCGCGCTGTTCGGCGATACCGTGCCCGAGCGCACCGAGTACAAACGTGCCATGCAGTTCAAGTCGCACGTGGCGGCGGTGCACAGCTACCCGGCCGGGAACACCGTGGGCTATGACCGCACCTTTACCCTGGCCCGTGATTCGCGCCTGGCCAACATCACGGTCGGGTACTCCGATGGCTACCGCCGGGTGTTCACCAACAAGGGCCATGTGTTGATCAACGGCCACCGCGTGCCGGTGGTGGGCAAGGTGTCGATGAACACGCTGATGGTCGATGTCACCGACTTCCCGGACGTGAAGGGAGGTAACGAAGTAGTGCTGTTCGGCAAGCAGGCCGGGGGCGAGATCACCCAGGCCGAAATGGAAGAAATCAACGGCGCGCTGCTCGCCGACTTGTACACCGTGTGGGGCAGTTCCAACCCGAAGATTCTCGTCGACTAAACCGCCATTGGAAGGGAGATTGCCATGCGCTACGCCACGCTCACCCAACGCATCGCCGGCGACGGAGCCGCGGCCTGGGACATCCACTACCGCGCCCTGGCGCTACAGGCCGAGGGCAAGGACATCTTGTTGCTGTCGGTGGGTGACCCGGACTTCGACACCCCCGCGCCCATCGTCGAGGCGGCCATCGACAGCTTGCGGGCCGGCCATACCCACTACGCCGATGTACGCGGCAAGCTGGCGCTGCGCCAGGCCATCGCCAACCGCCACCGGCAGCGCAGCGGCCAGGCGGTCAGCGCCGACCAGGTGACGGTGCTGGCGGGGGCCCAGTGCGCGCTGTACTGCGTGGCCCAGTGCGTGCTCGACCCGGGCGACGAGGTGATCGTCGCCGAACCGATGTATGTCACCTACGAGGCGGTGTTCGGGGCCTGTGGCGCCAAGGTGGTGCCGGTACCGGTCAAGCCGGAGAACGGCTTTCGCGTGTGCCCGCATGACGTTGCCGAACGCATCACCCCGCGCACCCGCGCGCTGGCCCTGAACAGCCCGCACAACCCTTCGGGGGCGAGCCTGCCGCGCGCCACCTGGGAAGCCCTGGCCGAGCTGTGCATTGCCCATGATCTTTGGCTGATTTCCGACGAGGTGTACAGCGAGCTTTTGTATGAAGGCGAGCATGTCAGCCCGGCCAGCCTGCCGGGCATGGCCGAGCGCACAGCCACGCTGAACAGCCTGTCGAAGTCGCATGCCATGACCGGCTGGCGCATGGGCTGGGTAGTCGGCTCGGCCGAGCTGGCCACGCACCTGGAAAACCTTGCGTTGTGCATGCTGTATGGCTCGCCGGACTTTATCCAGGACGCCGCCGTGGTGGCGTTGGAGCAGCAACTGCCTGAGCTGGACGCCATGCGTGAAGCCTACCGCCAGCGCCGCGACCTGGTATGCGAGCAACTGGCAGGCTGCCCTGGGATAAAGGCACTCAAGCCCGACGGCGGCATGTTCGTGATGGTCGACATCCGTGAAACCGGCCTCAGCGCCCAGGCCTTTGCCGACCGCCTGCTGGACAGCCAGGGCGTGTCGGTGCTGGCCGGTGAGGCCTTTGGGCCGAGCGCCGCCGGGCATATCCGCCTGGGTTTGGTACTCGACATGGAGGCCCTGGCTGACGCCTGCCAGCGCATTGCCCGCTGTGCCGGCGAACTGATCCAGGAGCAGGCCGATGCGTGAGTATGCGCGGCTGTACATCGACGGCGCCTGGCAGGTGCCGAGCGGGCAGGGCATGGCCGAGGTGATCGACCCGGCCAGCGAGCAGGCCATCGGCCGAGTACCGCTAGGCGACGAGGCGGATGTCGAGCGGGCGGTGATGGCGGCGCGGCGGGCCTTCGACGGCTGGTCGCGCACACCGGCCAGCGTGCGCGCGGGGTATATCCGGGCATTGGCCACGCAGCTGAAAAACCGTGTGGCGGAAATGGCAGCGGTCATCACCGACGAGCTGGGCATGCCAGTGCAGTGGTGCCAGGCGGTGCAGGTCGAAGGCCCGATCACCGGGTTGGAGCAGTACGCGGAGCTGGCCGGGCTGATGGATGAAGTGCGCGAAGTCGGCAACTCGCTGGTGTACCGCGAAGCCGTTGGCGTGTGCGCATTCATCAACCCGTGGAACTACCCGCTGCACCAGATGATTGGCAAGCTGGCGCCAGCCCTGGCTGCCGGATGTACCGTCGTGGTCAAGCCCAGCCAGGAAACACCGCTGCACGCGTTTCTGTTGGCCGAGATGATCGAGGCCATTGGCCTGCCTGCCGGGGTGTTCAACCTGGTCAGCGGCCCAGGGGCGAAGGTGGGCGAGGCATTGGCCCGGCACCCGCAGGTGGACATGGTGTCTTTCACCGGTTCTACCGGTGCCGGCGTGCGGGTGGCGCAGACGGCGGCGCCGACGGTGAAGCGTGTATGCCTGGAACTGGGCGGCAAATCGCCGCTGCTGATTACCGCCGATGCCGACCTTCACGCGGCGGTGCGCCATGGCGTGCAGGATGTGATGATCAACTCCGGGCAGACCTGTACGGCGCTGACCCGCATGCTACTACCGGCCAGCCGCTATGCCGAGGCACTGGAGATTGCCGAGGCCGAAACCCGTGCACTGGTCATGGGTGATCCGCGTGACCCGGCCAGCTTCCTCGGGCCGATGTGTTCGGCAGGCCAGCGACGCACGGTGCTCGATTACATTCGCCTGGGCCAGGAGGAGGGCGCGCGCTTGTTGTGCGGTGGTGATCGTGGCGGCTTCGAGCGCGGTTTCTACGTGGCGCCGACGTTGTTCGCCGACGTCGACAACCGCATGCGCATCGCCCAGGAGGAAATCTTTGGCCCGGTGCTGTGCCTGATACCTTATGCCGACGAAGCCCAGGCCCTGGCACTGGCCAATGACTCGCCGTTCGGTTTGTCCAGTGCAGTGTGGGCTGGCAGCCGCGAGCAGGGCCTGGCCTTGGCGCGGCAGATACGTGCCGGGCAGTGCTTCGTCAACGGTGGCGGGTTCAACTACCAGGCGCCGTTCGGTGGCTACAAGCAGTCGGGCAACGGCCGTGAGTGGGGCGAGGAGGGCCTGGCGGAATTCGTCGAGGTCAAAGCGGTGCAGTGCTGAGCCACTGCGGCAAGACAACCTGTTTCGTCTGAGGAGAATGTTTGTGAATGTACTGATCGTCCACGCTCACCCCGAGCCGCAATCGTTCACGGCCGCCCTGCGTGACCAGGCTGTGGCAACCTTCCGCGCCCAGGGCCATCAGGTGCAAGTCAGCGACCTGTACGCCATGGGCTGGAACCCGGTGGCCAGTGCCGATGACTTTACCCAGCGCGAGAACCCCGAGTACCTGGTGTATGCGCTGGAGCAGCGTCAGGGCGTCAAGCGCGGCGCCATTGCCACGGATATCCAGCAGGAGCTGGACAAGCTGTTGTGGGCTGACTTGCTGGTGCTGAACTTCCCGATCTTCTGGTTCTCGGCACCGGCCATGCTCAAGGGCTGGATCGACCGGGTGCTGGTGTCGGGGGTGTGTTACGGCGGCAAGCGCTTCTACGACCAGGGCGGTTTGGCCGGCAAGAAGGCCTTGGTGACCGTGACCCTGGGCGGGCGTGAGCACATGTTTGGCGAGGGGGCGATTCATGGGCCGCTGGAGGATATGCTGCGGCCGATACTGCGGGGCACGCTGGCCTATGTCGGCTTTGACGTGCTGCCGCCGTTCGTGGCCTGGCATGTGCCGTATATCAGTGCCGAGGCGCGGCAGGATTTTCTGCAGCAATACCAGCAGCGCCTGGAGCAGCTGTCGGACGACCAACCCTTGGTGTTCCCGCGGCTGGCGCAGTTCGATGAGGCGTTGTACCCCCTCACCTGATCCCCACACTGCTTTCAATACTGGCGGTGAATCTGTAGGAGCAGCCTTGTGCTGCGAAGAGGCCGGTACGGACGATACAAATGCTTCGTCCGTACCGGCCTCTTCGCAGCACAAGACTGCTCCTACAAAAGCCTGCTCGTAGCGACAAAAACGACCACCCACACATTCGGGGTATGTCCGCCCTCGGCAAATCCCCCGATAGTGAACCCATCGGCTCGATCCGGAGCACTCACACGATGGAGTTGCCATGCGCAAGGTACTGAAGGTGATCGGTGGTCTGCTGCTGGCGTCGGGCGCCAGCCTGGCCCAGGCGGCAGAGGTGGACAGCGGTAACACGTTGCGGTTGTACAACTGGACCGACTACATCGGCGAAACCACCCTGGCCGACTTCGAGAAGGCCACCGGCATCAAGGTCATCTACGACACCTTCGACGGCTACGAAACGGTGCAGACCAAACTGCTCACCGGCCGTTCCGGCTACGACCTGGTCATGCTCAACGCTTCCCTGGTCCCCCCGCTGATCAGCGCCGGTGTGTTCCAGGCACTGGACAAGCAGCAACTGCCCAGCTGGCACAACCTCGACCAGCAAGTGGTGAACAACCTGCAGGGCTACGACCCGGGCCTGAAATATTCGGCGCCCTACACCTGGGGCAGCTCGGGGGTCACCTACAACGTCGACAAGATCACCGCGCGCATGCCCGACGCGCCGATCGGTTCGCTGGCCATGTTGTTCGACCCCAAGATCGTCTCGCGCTTCGCCGACTGCGGTGTCACCCTGATGGACGCCCCCACCGAGGTCATCCCGCTGGCCCTGCAGTACCTGGGCAAGGACCCACGCAGCGCATCGCCCGCCGACCTCAAGGCGGCCGAGCAATTGCTGCTGGGCATCCGCCCCTACATTCGCAAGTTCGACTCGGTGAATTACCTCACCAGCCTGCCCAATGGCGATGTCTGCCTGGCGCTGACCTGGTCCGGCGACTATGCCACCGCCCAGGCCCGCGCAGTGGAGGCGAAGAAGGACATCAAGCTGTCGTTCTTCATCCCCCAGGAAGGTTCGTTGATCTGGTTCGACAACCTGTACATCCCCAAGGATGCGCCGCACGCGGCCAATGCGCACCGCTTCATCGAGTTCCTGCTGCAGCCGCAGACCATGGCCAAGGTCACCGACTACATCCACTACGCCAACAGCAACGCTGCCGCGACCGCGCTGGTGCGTGATGACATCCGTCAGGACCCGGCCATCTACCCCGACGCATCGACCCGCGAACGCCTGTTCGCGCAGAAAACCCAGAGCCCGAAGGACATGCGCGCCATCACCCGGGTCTGGAGCACGGTCAAGACCGGTTTCTGAACACTGCCCAACGATTCCCGCCAAGGAGCTGCCCATGGCCACCCCAAGCAAAGCATTCGTCATTGCCCACGACCCGCTGGTGGAAGCCGACAAGGCCCACTACATGCACGGCTACCATGTGTTCGACGAGCACCGTGAGCAAGGTGCATTGAACATCGTCGCCGGTGAGGGCGCCTACATTCGCGACACCCACGGCAACCGCTTCCTCGATGCCGTCGGTGGCATGTGGTGCACCAATATCGGCCTGGGCCGCGAGGAAATGGCCCTGGCCATTGCCGACCAGGTGCGCCAGCTGGCCTATTCAAACCCGTTCTCCGACATGGCCAACGACGTCGCCATCGAACTGTGCCAGAAGCTCGCGCAGTTGGCGCCGGGCGACTTGAACCATGTGTTCCTCACTACCGGGGGCTCGACGGCGGTCGATACCGCCTACCGGCTGATCCAGTACTACCAGAACTGCCGCGGCAAGCCGCACAAGAAGCACATCATCGCCCGCTACAACGCTTACCACGGCTCCACCACCCTGACCATGTCGATTGGCAACAAGGCCGCCGACCGAGTGCCGGAGTTCGATTACCAGCATGACCTGATCCATCACGTCTCCAACCCCAACCCGTACCGCGCGCCGGACGACATGGACGAGGCCGAGTTCCTCGACTACCTGGTGGCCGAGTTCGAGGACAAGATCCTGTCGCTGGGCGCCGACAACGTGGCGGCGTTCTTCGCCGAGCCGATCATGGGCTCGGGCGGGGTGATCATTCCGCCCAAGGGTTACTTCCTGCGCATGTGGCAGCTGTGCCAGACCTACGACATCCTGTTCGTCGCCGACGAAGTGGTGACCTCGTTCGGGCGCCTGGGGACCTTCTTCGCCAGCGAAGAACTGTTCGGCGTCACCCCCGACATCATCACCACCGCCAAAGGCCTGACCTCGGCCTACCTGCCGCTGGGCGCGTGCATCTTCTCCGAGCGTATCTGGGAGGTGATCGCCGAGCCGGGCAAGGGCCGCTGCTTCACTCACGGGTTCACCTACAGTGGCCACCCGGTGTGCTGCACGGCGGCGCTGAAGAACATCGAGATCATCGAGCGCGAGCAGCTGCTCGATCACGTCAAGGACGTTGGCGGTTACCTTGAACAGCGCCTGCAGAGCCTGCGCGAGCTGCCGTTGGTGGGGGATGTGCGCTGCATGAAGCTGATGGCTTGCGTCGAGTTCGTTGCCGACAAGGCCAGCAAGGCACTGTTCGCCGATGAGGTGAACATTGGCGAGCGCATCCACAGCAAGGCCCAGGCCAAAGGGTTGCTGGTGCGCCCGATCATGCATCTGAACGTGATGTCGCCGCCGTTGATCATCACCCATGCGCAGGTGGACGAGATCGTCGAGACGCTGCGCCAGTGCATCATCGAAACCGCGCGTGAACTCACTGCGCTTGGCCTGTACCAGGGCCGATGAACCTGGCGCAAAGGGCTGTGCGCGGGCGTGCCTGGCAGGCTAGACTGCCGGGCATGACCCAGGCCTCCTCCGACACCCCGCTTACCCTTACATTGGGCGCGCTGCAGCAGTGGCACGCGGCGCTGCAGCGCGCGCTGGCGCAAAGCGAAACCCCCGAAGCCCTGGCGTATGTGGCCGCTGCCATCGGCCAACTGGTGCAGGTGGAGTCGATGATGATCAGTTTGGAGTGCCAGGGGCGTGCGCCGCAGTTGCTCTACCAGCAAGGCATACCCGAACTGCACCGCGCCGCTGTGCTGGAGCGCTATTTCAGCGCAGGCTACCTGCTCGACCCGTTTTGCCTGGCCGTGCAAGGTGGGCTGGCCGAAGGCTTTTACCACCTGCAGGAAATCGCCCCCGACAACTTCTTCGACAGCGACTATTACAAGGCCTATTACCTGGGTACGGGGTGTAGTGAAGACAGCTACTACATCGTCGACCTCAGCGCAGGCCGCAAACTGTCGCTGAGCCTGTTCCAGGGTTGCAGTGGCACGCGCCTGAGTGCCGGGCAGATCGACCTGTTGCGTGCGCTGGAACCGATGGTCCGCGAACTGCTGGGGCGCTATGCCCGGCACAACCTGGAACCCGAGCCTGCCTCAGCCGAGCGCGGCAGCCTGCAGGCGGCGTTCGACAGCTTTGGCTGCCAGGTGCTGACCGACCGTGAACGGGAAGTGGCACACATGATCCTGCGTGGGCATTCGGTGAAGTCCACCGCGCTGGAACTGGGCATCTCGCCGGAGACCGTGCGCATGCACAGGAAGAACCTGTACCTGAAGCTGGAGATCAACTCGCAGTCGGAGCTGTTTGCACGGTTTATCGACTGGTTGCGCAGCGATCACCTCGATATTTAGAAGTTATCGCTGTCCCTGTGGGAGCGGGCGTGCCCGCGAACACGGGCGAAGCTCGTGCCATCCACCGCGGTGCCTGTTTCGCGGGCACGCCCGCTCCCACAGGGATCGCGTCAGTTCTGAAATTTCGAGTAGGTCACGAACCCGCTAGGCGGGCTTCCAGGGCGGAAATGTGCGCCTGTAGCCGCTCATGCTCCTGGCGTTCGGCGCTGATGTCCTCGAACACGCTGATCAGGTGTTCCGGTTCGCCGTTGTCTCGGCGCTGCAGCGAAGTACGGGCGCGTACCCAGATGTATTCGCCGTTCTTGTGGCGCACGCGTTTTTCCACCTCGTAACGCTCGGTTTCACCGGCCAGCATGCGCTGCAGCAATTGCAGGTTTTGCGCCAGGTCGTCGGTGTGGGTGATCTGCTGGAAGGTCATGCCATACAGCTCGTCGGCACGGTAGCCCAGCAGCTCGCACAGGCTGTTGTTGACCCGCTGCCAGGTGCCGTCTGGGGCAATGTAGGCGAGGGCGCCCCAGGCCAGCTCGAAGATCGCCCGAAAGCGCTCCTCGCTTTGGCTCAGCGCCTGTTGGGCCACCTGGCGTTCGGTGTTGTCCATGCTGATGCCGACCATTTTCACCGAGCGGCCGGCACTGTCACGCACTACCGTGGCGCGGGAGGAAATCCAGCGCACTTCACCGTCTGGGCGGGTAATGCGGAAGTCACATTCACAACCGCTGCCGTCGGCCACCGCATCGGCGTACATCACCTGCATGCGCTGCACGTCTTCGTCGGGGAGGTGCTTCCAGAAGTCTTCGTTGTGATGGACAGGCCAGCCATACACCTGCTCGACATTGGGCGAGTAGGTGACTTCGTCGCTGATCAGGTTCCACTCCCAGGTGACGATGCGCGCACCTTCCTGGGCCAGCTTCATGCGGGTTTCGCTTTCCATGATCTCGGCGGTCAGGCGCCGGCGCAGGTCGGTCATGGGCAGCTCGACCACCTGCGGTTGCTGGATGTTTTGCAGCGCTTCGTCGCCATAGCGCAGCCAGATCCAGTTGACCTTGAGAAAGTCGGCCAGCTTGCGCAGGTTGTCGTAGTCGATCTCACCGCCCCGGGTCCATTTATGCACGGCGGTGCGGGAGATGCCCAGGGCCGTGCCCACGGCTTGCAGGGTCAGCTTGTGATGCTCGAGCAGTTCCTTGAGGCGGAAGGCGAAGCTGTTTTCCAACATCGGCAGGGTGTCCTGATCTGGGCAAGAGCCTGCCAGTATACGCAACTTGTCAACTTTGGGTTGACGTTGGGGCGCGGGACGCAGTACCTGTAGGAGCGGGCTTGCCCGCGAAGCAGACACCGCGGTGGCTGGCACGGGCTTCGCCCGTGTTCGCGGGCAAGCCCGCTCCCACAGAAGCCCGCACAAACCTTCAATACTTACAAGTCAAGCACCAGCCGCGCCGTACGGGCACGCGAGACGCATAGCATGATGCTCTGCTGGGCGGCTTTTTCTTCGTCGCTCAGGTACTGGTCGTAATGCTCGGCTTCACCTTCGAGGATGGCCGTTTCGCAGGTGCCGCACACACCTTCGCGGCACAGGCACTCGACCTTGGCAGCCTTGGACTTCTCGATGGCCTGCAGAATGGTCATGCCTTCTTCCACCTGCAGTTCCACACCCGACTGTGCCAGGACCACGGTGAAGGCACTGCCGGTGACCGGGGTGGCGGCGAACTGTTCCCAATGCACGCGATGCTCGGCGATGCCGGCCTCGGCGGCGCAGGCGATGACCGCGTCGATCAGCGGTTTGGGGCCGCACACGTACAGGTGCGCTTGCTCGTCCAGCCCTGCGCAAAGGACCTTGAGGTCGAGCTTGCGGTCGAGGCTGTCGATGTAGAAATGGGTGTTGGCAGCATGCGGGCCGCTGGCCAGCTGGTCCTGGAACGCGCCGTGCTCCGGCGCGCGGAAGGCATAGTGCAGTTCATAGTCGGCGCTGCCGCCTTCCAGTTCGTGCAACTGGGCCAGGAACGGGGTAATGCCGATGCCGCCGGCAATCAACACATGACGGCCAGCCGAAGGGTCGAGGGCGAACAGGTTGTTGGGCGAGGAGATGGTCAGGCAGGTACCGACTTCCACCTGCTGGTGCATGAACGCCGAGCCACCCTTGGACTGCTCTTCCAGGCGCACGCCAATCTGGTAGCTGCGGGTGTCGCGCGGGTCGCTCATCAGCGAGTAGGCGTTGCTGAACTGGCTGCCGTCGGCGCCTTGCATCTGCACGATGACATGGCTGCCGCCGGTGAAGGCGGGCATCGCCGCGCCGTCTTCGCGGGCCAGGGTAAAGCGCTTGATCAGCGGCGTGGCTTGTTCCACGTCGGTCACGCGTACGCTGAACATTTCATAAGTGTTGGCCATGGGTCACCTCGACTGCCTGGGTGCGCGGCAGGCCCTGCCGCGCACCTTTACGTGCATATAAACGTGGAGCGGTTGCCATCAATCGTCGAGGTGGGCCACGGCGATCAGGTTGTGGAAGTGGGCAATGCCGTGCTCGCTCATGCCGCTGCGCTGGCGGTCGGCCATGATCCGGCCCTGGCCGCGGTAGCCGCGTGACTTCAGGCCTTTCTGCACGCTTTCAACCAGGCGCAGGTCTTCTGGGCGGAACACTTCGCGGTACCAGTCGATCAGCTTCTGCTGTTCCTCGGTGATGTCCTTGTTGAGGAAATAGATGTCGTAGTGCTGCAGGGTGGTTTCGGCATCGACCGGGAACTCGTAGATCACGGTCATGAAGTTGGCCCCTGGCGGCACGTTGAACATGGTGCACGGCCAGGCCCAGAAGCCGGCGAACGACGGGTCTTTGACGTTGTCATCGAACTTGAACGACTGCTCCGAAGGCTTGGCCAGGCCATATTGCAGGGTCCAGTTGCCGTGCAGGCTGTGGCTGTACTGGCCAACGTCCACCGAGTCGGAGAAACCGGGGTGGGCAGGGGCGCAGTGGTAGCACTCGAGGTAGTTGTCGACGATCGACTTCCAGTTGGCCGGGGTGTCGCTGACGAAGCGCGCAGCCAGGTGCAGGTCGTCGATCACCGCGCAGGCTTCGCGCATGCGCGCTTGCAGGCCTGGCAGCTGGTCTTCGACGGAGCCTGCGTCCATGTCCATGTTGATGAAGATGAAACCGGCGTATTCCTCTACGCGCAGTTGCACCAGGGTGGAGTTTTCCTTGTCGAAGTTGACCACGTTGTCGCAGTTGCGCGCGTGGGCCAGTTCGCCGTCGAGCTTGAAGGTCCAGGCGTGGTACGGGCAGGTGATGACGTTCTTGGCCTTGCCGCTGCCGCTGAGCAACTGGTGGCCACGGTGCGGGCAGACGTTGTAGAACGCGCGCAGCACGCTGTCACGGCCACGTACGACGATGATGCTTTCGCCAATCACTTCACGGGTGATGTAGGCGTTGTTGTCTGCCACTTCGCTGCGGTGGCCTACGCAGATCCAGCTGCGGGCGAAGATGGCTTCCTTTTCGTGCTCGAATACCGCGCCTTGGGTGTAGAAGTTGGCGGGGATGGTGAAGGCCTCGTCGGCGTTCGCGCAGAAATCGGCGGGCAGGCGTTTGAAGTCGTTCATGACAGGGTTCTCACAAGCTCGGTTTGTAGTTGTTGGTTAACACGTATCTGTTGGTTAACAGATCAGGCAAAAAAATTTGCAGTGATCAAGGGGCTGCTTTGCAGCCCCATCGCGAGCAAACTCGCGCCTACAAGGGTTATCAGTGCACGGCGGCAGCGCTGCGCGGGGCCTGTTCGGTAGATTCCTCACCGGCCATGCGTGCAGCTTCTTCTTCGATGACGTGGGCCGATACCTGGCCGTAGTCAGCGATCATCCACTTGAAGAAGCCGTAGATCTTCACCAGCAGAATCACCATGAACGGGATGGCGGTCAGCACTACGGCGGTTTTCATGGTCGATAGCGAGGCCTTGGCGAACAGCATGGCCAACGGCACCAGGGTCAGCACCACGCACCAGAACAGGCGGTGGGTTGGCGTCGGGTCGTCGCCTTCACGCAGGTTGCGGGTGCTGGTGGCAGCCACCGCGTAGGCTGCGGCATCCATGTGCGAGGCACAGAAGATGGCCATGATGAACAGGTACACGCCAAGGAACACTTGGCCCCATGGCAAGGCCAGCAGCAGGTGCGTGACAGCCGATTCGCCGCCTTGTTCGGCGAGCATCTTCGGCACATCCACCGCGCCGGTGATGAACTGGTGCATGCTGTAGCTTTCCAGCGCGCCGAAGAAGAACCAGCAACCGAAGCTGCCACCCAGCAGCAAAGCCAGGACCACTTCCTTGATCTGCCGGCCGCGCGAAACGCGGGTCACGAACATGGCCACGCCCGGGGCGTACGACACCCACCACAGCCAGTAGAACACTGTCCAGTTGCGGGTGAAGGCACCGTCGCCGGCCGGGTCGGTGAACAGGCTCATGTGCACGTAGTTCTGGATCATCAGGCCAATCGAATTGGCCGTGTTGTTGATGGTGAACTGGGTCGGGCCGACCAACAGGATCACGGCGGCGAACACCAGGGCGCCGATGCACACCATCTTGCTCAGGCGCTGCAGGCCGCCATCGATGCCGATGTAGGAACTGAGCGAGAACATCACCGCCACGCCGCCGATCACCATCAATTGCACGGTGAAGGTGTCCGGGGTGCCGGTCAGGTCATGCAGGCCGCGGGTCAGGGTGGAAGCCGTCAGGGCCAGCGATACGGTCAGCGCGCCCATCATGGTCAGCAGGAAGATCAGGTCGACGCTGCGACCTACCGGGCCGGTGGCCTTGAAGCCGGTCACCGCTTCGACGATCGAGGCCAGGTTCAGGCCGCTCTTCTTGCGTACATGGAAGTGGTAGGCCATGGCCAGCGACGCCAAGGCGTAGATCGACCAGGCGCTGATGCCCCAGTGGAAGAACGAGTAACCCACGCTGTATTCCAGCGCCTTGGGGGTGGCGGCGGCGATGTTCAGGCCTGGGGTCTGGTAATAGTAGGCCCATTCCATCACGCCCCAGTACAGGGTCGAGGACCCCATGCCGGCACAGATGAACATGAACACCCAGGTGGCGGTGGCGTATTCAGGCTTGCCACTGCCCAGGCGGATGTTGCCGTACTTGCTGAAAGCCAGGTACAGCACGGCCAGGGTACTGGCGAACACCAGCACCTGCACACTGGTACCGAAGGTGCGGGTGGACAGTTCGAACAACTGGTTTGCAGCGCTTTCAGCTTGGGCGGGGAAGGCTGCAAGGCCGATTACGGTGAGCAGCACGGCAATCAGGCTCACGGTAATCAGGAACACATCAATCTTTTTATTCTTGTGCGACATCATCGTCTCCTGGGACGTTGGCGTACTTGTCATACCCGGCAGGCATCCGGGGTGTAGCGGTGCAACTCCTTCCGTGGTTGTTAACCTTTAGTTTACTAATATCTAATGGTTAACAGATTTTGCATACAATCTTCGCTGCTCGCAAGAGGCAAGGGGCCGATTGTCAGACACTTCTGACAATCGGCCCCCTGTGCATCAGGCTTCGACCAGCGCGGTGATGGCCTGGCCCACTTGCTGGGTGGACTGCTGGCCACCCATGTCGCGGGTGACATCACCGGCGGCGATGACGTGTTCGATCGCCTTGAGGATGTCGTCGTGGGCGGCGCGGTAGCGTGGGTCGGCGCCGTCGTTGCCGAGGAAGTCGAGCATCAGCGCACCCGACCAGATCATCGCGATCGGGTTGGCGATGTTCTTGCCGTAGATGTCCGGAGCCGAACCGTGCACCGGTTCGAACAGCGACGGGAATTTGCGCTCGGGGTTGAGGTTGGCCGATGGCGCGATGCCGATGGTGCCGGCGCAGGCTGGGCCGAGGTCGGAGAGGATGTCGCCGAACAGGTTCGAAGCCACTACCACGTCAAAGCGGTCCGGCTGCAGCACGAAGCGCGCGCAGAGGATATCGATGTGCTGCTTGTCCCAGCTGATTTCCGGATAATTGGCAGCCATCGCCGCAGTCCGTTCGTCCCAGTACGGCATGCTCACGGCCATGCCGTTGGACTTGGTCGCCGAGGTGACATGCTTGCGCTCGCGGGTCTGGGCCACGTCGAACGCGTACTTGAGGATGCGGTCGACGCCGCGACGGGTGAATACCGACTCCTGCAGCACGAACTCGTTCTCGGTGCCTTCGAACATGCGCCCGCCCAGCGACGAGTATTCGCCTTCGGTGTTTTCGCGGATGACCACGAAGTCGATGTCGCCTGGTTCACGGCCAGCCAGCGGGCAAGGTACGCCAGGGAACAGGCGCACCGGGCGAATGTTCACATACTGGTCGAAGTCGCGGCGGAACTTGAGCAGCGAACCCCACAGCGAGATGTGGTCCGGCACCTTGTCTGGCCAGCCCACGGCACCGAAGTACAGGGCGTCAAAATCCTTGAGCTGTTCGAACCAGTCGTCCGGCATCATCTTGCCGTGGGCGAGGTAATAATCGCAGCTGGCCCACTCGAAGAACTCGAAGCTGATGTCCAGGCCATGCTTGCGCGCTGCGGCCTCGACGACGCGAATGCCTTCTGGCAGTACTTCGTTGCCGATGCCATCGCCGGGGATTGCCGCAATTCTGAATGTCTTGCTCATGGGGTGCACTCGTTGTCCAGGGAACAGGTGCTGGTTATGCTATAGCGGCTTGAACCGGAGATAATCTGGCCATTCATGGATTCTTGGAACACGCTACGTGAATAATCTACCCAACCTCGACGACCTCAACATCTTCCTGCAGGTGGCCAAGCGTGCCAGTTTCGCGGCCGTGGCCGACGAACTGGGCATGTCGGCGGCGTACATCAGCAAGCGCATCCGCATGCTCGAGCAAACCTTGGAAGTGCGCCTGTTGCACCGCACTACCCGGCGGGTGACGGTGAGCGAGGAGGGCGAGCGGGTGTACCAGTGGGCGTTGCAGATATTCGATGCGGTGCAGCGTATGGGCGATGACATCAGTGCCCAGCACCGCGAGCCGGCCGGGCAATTGCGCATTGCCAGCAGCCTGGGCCTGGGCAGGCGCTTTGTGGCGCCGGCCTTGTCGGAGCTGGCCGAGCGCTACCCACGGTTGGACATTCGCCTGGACGTGCACGACCGCCTGGTGGACTTGATTGCCGAAGGCGTAGACCTGGACATTCGCGTGGGCAATGCCATTGCCCCCAACCTGATCGCCAAGCCGTTGGCGCGTAACCGGCGGGTACTCTGTGCCGCGCCCGCTTACCTGGCCCGGCGCGGTATGCCCAAGGCGCTGGGAGACCTGGCCAGCCATGACTGCCTGGTGATCAAGGAGCGCGACCACCCGTTCGGCGTATGGCAGCTGATGGGCCCGGAAGGTGAGGAGGGTGTGCGGGTAACGGGCGGGCTGTCGACCAACCATGGCGAAGTGGCGCACCAGTGGTGCCTGGACGGTCGCGGGATACTGCTGCGCTCGTGGTGGGATGTGCACGACAGCCTGCAGGACGGGCGCTTGGTGCAAGTGCTGGAGGACTACCACCAGCCGGCGGATATCTGGGCGGTGTACGCCTCGCCGCTGGCCAGCTCGGCCAAGGTGCGGGTGGCGGTGGACTTTTTCCGGCAGTATTTTGCCGAGCGTTACAGTTTGCCGGGGTAGGTCGCTCCCAAATCATACGCGCTCCGCTGTTGATTTTTGTGGGATCAACTGCCTTGCACTATCAGTCAGGCTACCGCATCACCCTGTAGGAGCAGCCTTGTGCTGCGAAGAGGCCGGTAAGGCTGAAGATTATCTTCGGTTGCAATGGCCTCTTCGCAGCGCAAGGCTGCTCCTACAAAAATCAAAAGCGGAGCGCGGTGGCCTTCAGGGCACCGGTATCTTTTGTTTTTTTGTGGGGTCAACTGCCTTGCACCATCAGTCAGGCTACCGCATCAGCCTGTAGGAGCAGCCTTGTGCTGCGAAGAGGCCGGTAAGGCTGAAGATTATCTTCGGTTGCAATGGCCTCTTCGCAGCACAAGGCTGCTCCTACAAAGGAAGGTGCTGTGCAATCAACCCCAGGCACCGCTGCACCATGGGGCTCACATCACCTTTGCGCCGGCTAAGGATGATCGGGCTGACGGCGCCGCTATCGAGCAGGCTGACATACTCGATATCGGCCCGGTGCTGTTGTCGTACCGACGCCGGTACCAGGGTCACCCCCACGCCGACGGCCACCAGGCCGATGGCAGTCTGCAGTTCGTTGGCCCACTGGCTGACGCGGATACTCATGCCGTGCTGCGCGAACAGCGCCAGCACATGGTCGGCGTAACTGGGCCGGGGGTTGGCCGGGTAGAGGATGAACGCTTCGCCCGCCAGTTGGGCCAGGCTGAGCGGGCTACCCGCCAGCGGGTGGCCCTTGGGCAGCACGGCCACCAGCGGGTCCTCGCACAGCACCTGCTGGTGAATGGCCGGGTCATCGATGCGAATGCGCCCGAAGGCGATGTCGATGCGCCCGCTTTTAAGCGCCTCCACCTGCTGCAGCGTGGTCATCTCGCTCAGGCCCAGTTCCAGTTCGCTGTCCTGGCGCAATTCGCGAATCAGCTCCGGCAGCACGGTGTAGAGGGTGGAGGGCGCAAAGCCGATACCTAACCACTGGCGCTGGCCCTGGCCGATGCGGCGGGTGTTGTCGCTGATGTTCTGCAACTGCTGCAGCACGGTACAGGTCTGCTCATAGAAAAAGCGACCCGCTTCGGTCAGCCGCAGCGGGCGTTCGCGCACCACCAGCAGGGTGCCGAGCTGGTCCTCCAATTGGCTGATCTGCCGGCTCAGCGGGGGCTGGGCGATGTGCAGCAGCTCGGCGGCGCGGGTGAAGTTCAGGGTTTCGGCCAGGACCTTGAAGTAACGCAAATGGCGCAGCTCCATCAGACCTCCAGGGTATGGTGGGAGATTCATTTGATATTGGACGCTCATCAGGGTCTCGCGCAATCCTTGAACAATCAAGTAAATGCACCATTCGGGCCTGCAACTCGCAGCCCGACCTGACGGGACCTGGCAACAATGACAAGCGCGCTGATTGAACGTATAGATGCAATTATCGTCGACCTGCCGACCATTCGCCCGCACAAGCTGGCAATGCACACCATGCAGCAGCAGACCCTGGTGGTATTGCGCGTGCGCTGCAGCGATGGCGTAGAGGGTATCGGCGAGGCCACCACCATCGGTGGCCTGGCCTATGGCTACGAAAGCCCCGAGGGCATCAAGGCCAATATCGACGCGCACCTGGCGCCCGCACTGATCGGCCTGCCGGCAGACAACATCAACGCCGCCATGCTCAAACTGGACAAGCTGGCCAAGGGCAACACCTTTGCCAAGTCGGGCCTCGAAAGCGCCTTGCTCGACGCCCAGGGCAAGCGCCTGGGCCTGCCGGTCAGTGAACTGCTGGGCGGCCGCGTGCGGGACAGCCTGGAAGTGGCCTGGACGCTGGCCAGCGGCGACACCGCCCGCGATATCGCCGAAGCTCAGCACATGCTGGAAATTCGCCGGCACCGGGTGTTCAAGCTGAAGATCGGTGCCAACCCGGTGGCGCAGGACCTCAAGCACGTGGTGGCGATCAAGCGCGAACTGGGCGACAGCGCCAGCGTGCGGGTCGACGTCAACCAGTACTGGGACGAGTCTCAGGCCATCCGTGCCTGCCAGGTGCTCGGCGACAACGGCATCGACCTGATCGAACAGCCGATTTCGCGCATCAACCGTGGTGGCCAGGTGCGCCTGAACCAGCGCAGCCCGGCACCGATCATGGCCGATGAATCGATCGAAAGCGTCGAAGATGCCTTCAGCCTGGCCGCCGACGGTGCCGCCAGCATCTTCGCCCTGAAAATCGCCAAGAACGGTGGCCCGCGTGCTGTCCTGCGTACTGCGCAGATCGCCGAGGCCGCGGGCATCGCCTTGTACGGCGGCACCATGCTCGAAGGCTCGATCGGCACCCTGGCCTCGGCCCATGCCTTCCTCACCCTGCGCCAGCTCACCTGGGGCACCGAGCTGTTCGGGCCACTGCTGCTGACCGAGGAGATCGTCAACGAGCCGCCTCAATACCGCGACTTCCAACTGCACATCCCCCATACCCCAGGCCTGGGCCTGACCCTGGACGAACAGCGCCTGGCGCGTTTCGCCCGTCGCTGATAAGCAAGCAAGGAGATAACCATGCTGTTCCACGTGAAGATGACCGTGAAACTGCCGGTCGACATGGACCCGGCCAAGGCCGCCCAGCTCAAGGCCGACGAAAAGGAACTGGCCCAGCGCCTGCAGCGCGAAGGCACCTGGCGCCACCTGTGGCGTATTGCCGGGCACTACGCCAACTACAGCGTGTTCGATGTCCCAAGCGTCGAGGCCCTGCATGACACGCTGATGCAACTGCCACTGTTCCCGTACATGGACATCGAGGTCGACGGCCTGTGCCGGCATCCCTCGTCGATCCACAGCGACGACCGCTGAGCCGTACCTGTCTGCCTGACAAGAACAATATGAGGTAAGCACGATGACCGTGAAAATTTCCCACACTGCCGACATTCAAGCCTTCTTCAACCAGGCCGCTGGCCTGGATCACGCCGAAGGTAACCCGCGTTTCAAGCAGATCATCCTGCGCGTGTTGCAAGACACTGCACGCCTGGTCGAAGACCTGGAAATTACCGAGGACGAGTTCTGGCACGCCGTTGATTACCTCAACCGCCTGGGTGGCCGTAACGAGGCGGGCCTGCTGGCCGCTGGCCTGGGCATCGAGCACTTCCTCGACCTGCTGCAGGATGCCAAGGATGCCGAAGCCGGCCTTGGCGGTGGCACTCCGCGTACCATTGAAGGGCCGCTGTACGTCGCCGGGGCGCCGCTGGCGCAAGGCGAGGCGCGCATGGACGACGGCACCGACCCAGGCGTGGTGATGTTCCTCCAAGGCCAGGTGTTCGATGCCGATGGCAAGCCGCTGGCCGGTGCCACGGTCGACCTGTGGCACGCCAACACCCAGGGTACCTATTCGTACTTCGATTCGACCCAGTCCGAGTACAACCTGCGCCGGCGCATCATCACCGATGCCGAGGGCCGCTACCGCGCGCGCTCGATCGTGCCGTCGGGGTATGGTTGCGACCCGCAGGGGCCGACCCAGGAATGCCTGGACCAACTCGGCCGCCACGGCCAACGCCCGGCACACGTGCACTTCTTTATCTCGGCGCCGGGTCACCGTCACTTGACCACGCAGATCAACTTTGCCGGTGACCAGTACCTGTGGGACGACTTTGCCTATGCCACCCGTGACGGGCTGATCGGCGAGCTGCGTTTTGTCGAGGATGCGGCGGCGGCGCGTGACCGTGGCGTACAAGGCGAGCGCTTTGCCGAGCTTGCGTTCGACTTCCACCTGCAGGCGGCCAAGGCGCCGGAAGCCGAGGCGCGCAGCCATCGGCCGCGAGCCTTGCAGGAAGGCTGAACGGGCTGTAGTTACTGCATTGCTCAGAACGTGATGGCTTGCACGATCTCTGTGGGAGCGGGCGTGCCCGCGAACACCGGCATGGCCGGTGCCATTCACCGCGTTGCCTGATTCGCGGGCACGCCCGCTCCCACAGGGGCCAATCAAGCTCGAGAGTTGCATGCGCCTAGTTTTATTTTGCCTGGGCCTTTCCGTGCGGGGAGGGCCTGGGCTTTTTGCCGTCTGCTGAAAACCCCTCTGCATTTCCCGCCTGATTTTCCCCCCCCCGTCCTTTCGAAATAGCGCTCATTGAAATACGTGAAAAGTGGTCTAAAAAATTTGCCGCCGATGTAAGCGTTGAAATCCTGATTCATTACAAAATAACCAATGTAAATCATTGTGTTGCGTGGATTTACCTGTCCAATTGGGCGGCTTTTTAAGGGTTTTTTCTGTATTTTTACCGTGAAAATTCAATTGACAATTCACGTAAATAATCGCAAATATCTGTCACCGGCACCCAAAACAAGAGAGACAGATATGCCGCCCCAACCCGCCTTCGCTTCCCTGCGTGGCTGGTGCTTGCCAACGGCCAGCGCCGCCCGTCATCCCCAGCCTTACCACCCAAACCGCGCCTGAGACGGAGATCATCCATGGATTCGCTTTGCCTGCGTGACGCGCCCGTGTCGGCGCTTGCCTCCGGCCCTGCTTTCGAGGCCTTGCTTGACGGCGTTCGTGAGCGTGCCCGCCTCGGCGAGTTCGATCGCCAGCGCCATATTTCCCGCGACGTGATCGATGCGTTCAAGGCGCACGGCGTGTACCGCGCCCTGGTGCCCAAGCGCTTTGGCGGGCTTGAGTGCTCGCCAGCGGCCTTCTGCGAAATGATCGAACGCATCGCCCACGCCGACGGCTCTGCCGGCTGGGTCGCCAGCTTCGGCATGAGCCCGGTGTACCTGGCTGCGCTGCCGCTGGAAACCATCGCCGAAATCTACGGCAACAGCCCCGACACCGTGTTTGCCGGTGGCATCTTCCCGCCACAGCCGGCGGAAACCGTGCCCGGCGGTTTCAAGGTCAACGGCCGCTGGAAATACTCCAGCGGCGCGATGGGCGCCGATATCGTTGGCGTCGGCATCACCCCGCGCAACGGTGACAAGCTCGACCTGCCGCGCCTGGCTGTGCTGCCGCGCAGCCAGGCGCGCATCGAGGAAACCTGGGACACCGTTGGCCTGCTCGGCACCGGTAGCCACGACCTGGTGGTCGAGGATGCGCGGGTGGGCGAGCAGTGGACCTTCGTGCGCGGCGGCAAGCCGAACCTGGACGAGCCGTTCTTCCGCTACCCGTCGCTGTCGTTCGCCACCCAGGTGCTGTCGGTGGTCGGCCTGGGCATTGCCCGCGCCGCACTGGACGAACTGTCGGGCATGGCCAGCGGGCGTATCTCGGTCACCGGCGCACCAGCCCTGGCCGACCGGCCACTGGCCCAGGTGGACGTGGCCAAGGCCGAAGCCGCGCTGCGTTCGGCGCGGGCGTTCTTCTACGAAGCCATCGAGCAGGCCTGGGGCCATGTGCTGGCTGGCGACCCGGTGCCGGTGGCGGTGACCAACCTCTTGCGCCTGTCCTCGACCCATGCCGCGCGCGTCGCCGCCGAAGTGGCGCGCAGTGCGCAACTGCTGTCCGGCATGACCGGCATCTACAACGAGAGCCCTCTGGCGCGTTGCGTCAACGACGCGCAAGTGGTCACCCAGCACGCCTTCATGGGCGATGTCACCTACCAGAACGCCGGAGCCATGTTCTTCGGCAAACAGCCCCTGCCGGGCTACCTGTAACCCTCGGGAGATTTGTCATGAGCGACACCAAAGCCTTGCGCGTGCTGTTCTGCATGGGCATCAACCAGAACTTCTTCGATGCCCCGCGTGAAGAGCAGCTGCAGGTGTGGGCCGCCTTCAGCGCCATGTGGAACGGCATCCACGACCTGCCCGGGGTGCGCGTGCTGGGCAACATGGATGACGACCAGGCCATGGTCGGGCCGTCCGACGGCTTCCCCTGGACCACCTACCTGCTGGCCGATGTGCCCAACATCGAAACCGTGCACGCCGCCTGCAACCTGTTCCGCACCACGGCAGTGGGCGAGGGGCCGTACAAGCTGTGGCGCTACGCCAAGGTCGAGGCCCGTGTCGGCCGTGAACTGATCATCCAGCGCGCCTGAGAAGAGGAATAATCCCGTGAGCAACCTGATCCCCGCCATCAACCTGGCAATCGACCCGGCCGAGCTGGTACAGCCCGACCGCGTGCACACCTCCTTGTATACCGACCCGGCGCTGTTCGATGCCGAGCTGGAGAAAATCTTCCACAGCACCTGGATCTGGGTCGCCCATGAAAGCGAAGTCCCCGAGGCCGGCAGCTACAAGACCACCTACATCGGCAAGCAGCCGGTGATCGTGGTACGCGACCGCAAGAAGGCCATCAACGTGCTGCTCAACCGTTGCCGCCACCGGGGCGCGACCGTGTGCGAGCACAAGAAGGGCAAGACCAACAGCTTCGTCTGCCCCTACCACGGCTGGGGCTATGCCCTGGACGGTTCGCTGCGCGGTATTCCGCACCCGGAAAGCTACGGCGACTGCCTGGACAAAGCCGAGCTGCCCTTGGTCAGCCTGCGCACCGAAAGTTACGCCGGCATGGTCTTCGCCACTTTCAAGGACGATATCGAACCGTTGCAGGACTTCCTTGGCGCGGCGAAGAAGTGGATGGACCTGTTCATGAAGCAGGGTGCCGGCTACGGCATCAAGGTACCGGGCGAACACCGCTTCCGCTTCCCTGGCAACTGGAAAATCCAGCTGGAAAACACCACTGACGCCTATCACTTCCCGCTGGTGCATAAAAGCTTCCTGTCCTCGGTCGACGAACAGACCCTGGAGCTGTTCGACTTCGTCAAAGGCCCCGGCTACGTCGAGGACCTGGGCAACGGCCACAGCGTGATGGTGATGATTCCCGAGCTGGTCGACCTGGAGGCCGACCTCGACAAACCGATCCCGGAGCGGTTCGAGAGCCTTGCCGCCGAGCTGCGCGACGAAGGCATCGACGAGTTGCAGGTACGGCGTATCGTGCGTGCGGTCGGCGGTTCGGGTTTCAACCTCAACCTGTTCCCCAATGTGGCCTGCTCGATGGCGTTCTTCCGCGTGCTGCAGCCGATTTCGGTGAGCGAAACCGAAATCCATCACGCGGTGATCACCATGGACGGTGGCCCGGCAGCGGCCAACCGCTACCGCCTGCGCCTGCACGAACACTTCCAGGGGCCCATGGGCTTTGGCACGCCGGACGATTCCGAGGCCTGGGAGCGGGTGCAAAAAGGCGCCCGCGCCGGTGAGGACCTGTGGATCATGCTCAACCGTGGCCTACCAGGCGAAAAACCCAGTGTCGATGGGCTGATTTCCGACGTCAGCGCCGAGACCGGCATGCGCGCGGCGTACCAGCAGTGGAAGAAGATGATGAGCGCGGAGGCCAAATGATGAACCTGAACCTGTTTAACGAAGTCACCGCGTTCATTTGGCAGGAAGGCGACATGCTCGACCATGGCGAGTACGACGCCTGGCTCAACCTGTGGACCGAGAAAGGGAGCTACATCATCCCGATCGACCCCAGGGAAACCGACTACGAGAACACCCTCAACTATGCCTATGACGACCATCACATGCGCCGCTTGCGTGTGCAGCGGCTGATTGGTGGCGAGTCGATCTCCACCAGCCCGCAGCCACGTACCGTGCGCACGATTTCGCGTATCCGTGTGCTTTCGGACGACGGCGTCAACCTGACCGTGCGTGCTGCGCAGAACGTGCGCGAGTTTCGCAAGGAAAGCCTCAAGCACTACAGCGCCGACCTCACCTACACCCTGGTGCGTGCCGAAGGCGGGTTCAAGATCCACCGCAAGGTGATCAGCCTGATCAACAGCGACGATACCCTCGCCGGTATCGGCTACATCCTCTGAGGAGATGGCCATGAACCAAGTCGCATTGGTGACCGGCGCTGGCCAGGGGTTGGGTCAGCGTTTCTGCGCCCGGTTGCTGGCCGCAGGCTTCGACGTGGTGGTCTCGGACCGTGACCTGGCACTTGCCCAGGCCACCGCCGAGCAGTTGCAACCGCAGGCTGGACGCACGTTGGCGGTGAAGCTGGATGTCGGCAGCAAGGCTGATTTCGAGCAGGCACTGGCCCAAGTGCTGGAACACTTCGGTGCCTTGCATGCGGTGGTGAACAACGCCGCCGTGACCAGGACCACGCCACTGATGCAGATCAGCCCGGAAGAGTTCGACGCCGTGGTCGGCCTGAACCTGCGCAGCGTGTTCCTCGGCTGCCAGGTGTTCGGCGCGTACCTGGCCGAGGCTGGTTACGGGCGGATCATCAACATGGCCTCGCTGGCTGGGCAGAACGGCGGCACCGCCACCGGCGCGCACTACGCGGCGAGCAAGGGCGCGATCGTCACCCTGACCAAGGTGTTTGCCAAGGAGTTCGCCGCTCGCGGCGTCACCGTCAACGCCATCGCCCCCGGCCCGATCGACTCGCCGGCGGTGCATGCTGCTGTGCCCAGCGAACGCCTGGCAGGGCTGCTGGCCAACATCCCGGTGCAGCGCCTGGGTGACGCCGACTTCCTGGGTGACTTGATCGTGCAACTGGCACGGCCCGAGGCCTACTTCACCACCGGGGCGACTTGGGATGTGAACGGCGGCCTGTTCATGCGTTGACATTGATGGGGTGCCTGAGCGCCCCTGGCTACTACAGGACACCGAGCATGAATGAAGAATTGTTGAACGTAGTCGTGCGCAAGCGCGAGATCCAAGGGGCCGATGTGGTCGTACTCGACCTCGGTCGTGCCGACGGTGGCGCCTTGCCGGCATTCGAAGCGGGCGCGCACGTGGACATCCATGTGGCGCCCGGCCTGGTGCGCCAGTATTCGCTGTGCAGCGACCCGGCCGACGCGTCGGTGTATCGCCTGGGCGTCTTGAAAGACCCGGCGTCCCGAGGCGGTTCGGTGGGGGTGCACGAGGCCCTGATGGAAGGCCGCGAGGTGCGGATCAGCACGCCGCGCAACTTGTTCCCGCTGGCGGCTGGCGCTACCCGCTCGATCCTGCTGGGCGGTGGCATCGGCATCACACCCATGATCGCCATGGCCCACGCCCTGCACCAGCAAGGCGCCGATTTCGAGTTGCACTACTGCGGTCGCTCGCGTAGCCGCAGTGCGTTTCTCCAAGCGCTGGCCGATGCGCCGTTCGCGGCACGGGTAGTGACCCATTTTGACGATGAAGAGGCGGCTCAGCGCCTGAACCTGGCCGATGTGCTCGGTGCTGGCGTACCCGGCACGCATCTGTACACCTGCGGCCCGTCGGGCTTCATGGACTGGGTGATCGCAGGTGCTCGCCAGCAGGGTTACGCCGAGGGCCAAATCCACAAGGAGTACTTCCAGGTCGAGGTCGACGCCACTGGCCAAGGCTTCGAAGTGGTCGCTGCGCGCAGCAACAAGACCGTACAGGTCGCCCAGGGCCAGACCATTCTCGATGCGTTGGCCCAGGTGGGTATCCGCATCGATATTTCCTGCGAGCAGGGCGTGTGCGGCACTTGCATGTGCGAGGTGCTGGAGGGCGAGCCCGACCACCGCGATGTGTACCTGACCGATGAAGAAAAGGCAGCGAACGACCAGATCCTGGTGTGCTGCTCGCGGGCCAAGTCGAACAAGCTGGTGCTGGACATCTGAGGAGCATGACTATGGTAGATACAACCCGTTTTCGCAACGCGATGGCCATGCTCGGTGGCGCCGTTTCAGTCATCACCACCGATGGCCCTGCCGGGCGCTTCGGCTTCACGGCTTCGGCGGTGTGCAGCGTGACCGACTCACCACCCACCTTGCTGGTGTGCATGAACCGAGCTTCGTATTCCAACGAGCAGTTCAAGGCCAATGGCGCGCTGTGCGTGAACGTACTGGCCGGCACGCACCAGCAGTTGTCCGGTGCTTTCGCCAACCGCAACCTGAGCATGGAGGAGCGCTTTGCTTCCACCTTGTGGACGGTACTGGAGAGCGGGGCGCCGGTGATGCAGGAGGCGCTGGTGAATTTCGATTGCCGCATTGCCCAGGTGCATGAGGTGGGCTCGCACAGCATCTTCTACTGCGAGATCCAGGATATTCGCCAAGGCGGTGCGGATGATGGGCTGGTGTATTTCAACCGGGCCTATCACCGGGTGTGCGATACCTCCAAGGCCTGCTGAGCGCGCGCCTTGTAGGAGCAGCCTTGTGCTGCGAAGAGGCCAGTAGCTGTTGTGGCTGTACCGGCCTCTTCGCAGCACAAGGCTGCTCCTACAGGATTGCGGTGAGGCGGCCTGTTAGAAGGTGTCCAGGTTATGGAAAACCACCTCGAGCGTTTTGTTCAAGCGCTGCACCTGCGCCTCGGTCAGCCCCTTGAAGCTGCGCTGGAACAAGTCCCGAGTCACATCCTGCATGCGTGCGATGCTTTGCAGCCCGGCCGCGGTGATGCGCACCTGGGTCACGCGGCCGTCCTCGGGGCTGGGCGCGGTGTCGACCAGGCCGTCATCCTTCATGCGGTAGACGATCTTGGTGATGGTCGACAGCTTGGCAATGGCATGGGTGGAGATTTCGGAAATGCTCGATTCACCGTTCTCGTTGAGGATCCACAGCACGCGCCAGCGCGGCACGTCGAGGTCGATCTTCTTCAGCAGCCGTTCCATGTTCTGGGTATAGCGGCCGTGCACACGGGCCAGCCAGTAGAAGGGGAAGTCTTCCTTGCGAAATTCATCGCTGGCCGGGTCGTGATGGCTGTGGCCTTTGTTCTTCGAGGTGCTCATCGCTTCACTACTTGTGCGGAAACAGTCGCGACATGATAGACGTTTCCGCCTGTTTGGCTATCACCAAGGTGCATCGAAATACTGGAATGTTCAGTTGACATTTCATGTATTTGGCAAGCATCCATATTTTTAAGGGCGGCATGACAATGACAATAATCGTAGAAACCCTCGCCCTTGGCGGCAATGGCCCACGGGTCGCCATCAAGGACACCATCGATGTTGCCGGCACCGCGACCCGCGCCTCCAGCCAGGCGCTGGAGGATGCGCCGTTGGCCGAGCGGCATGCCGAAGTGGTCAGCCACTTGCTGGCTGCCGGGGCATGCCTGACGGCCAAGGTCGGCCTGCATGAGTTGGCCTTCGGCACGACCGGCATCAACCGCCATACCGGTACGGCGGCCAACCCGCGTTTCCCGGGGCGCATTCCCGGTGGCTCGTCCAGCGGCTCGGCGGCTGCAGTGGCCGCTGGGCTGGTGGACTTCAGCCTGGGCACCGACACCGGTGGCTCGGTGCGCGTGCCAGCCTGTTGCTGTGGGGTGTTCGGCCTGAAGCCGACCTTTGGCCGGGTCAGCCGCCAGGGGGTGATGCCGGCCTACAGCAGCCTCGACTGCGTTGGCCCGTTCGCCGCGAGCCTGCCGATGCTGGTGCGCGCCATGGGCATGATCGACCCAAGCTTCGTCCCCGCCCAGGTACCCGCCAAGGCCCGTATCGGTGTGCTGCGGGTTACTGCCGAGGCGGGCATCCACAAGGTGGTACAGGGTGCCTTGAGTGCCAGTGGCCTGGTACTGGGCAATGTCGAGCTCAAGCACTTTGGCGCCGCTTACGAGGCCGGCATGGTGGTGATCAACCGCGAGACCTTCCAGGCCTGTGGCCACTTGCTGGAAACCGGCAAGGTCGGCAGTGACATCGCCGGGCGCCTGGCGGCGGCGGGGCAGACCAGTGATGCCGCGCTGGCTGAGGCAGAGGCGATACGCCAACGGTTTACCGAGGAAGTCGACCAGGCCCTCGCCCGTTACGATGTACTGGCGTTGCCGACCATGCCGGACTTCCCGCTGCGGCTGGAGGAGGCCGGCGACACCCGCGCGGTACTCGGCATGACCTCGCTGGTACGGCCGTTCAACCTGTCCGGGCACCCGGCGTTGAGCATTCCACTGGGTAGCGAGGCCGGCCTGCCAGTGGGTCTGCAACTGGTGGGGGCCAAAGGTGCGGACGAAAAATTGCTGGCAGTGGCCGAGCGCTTGCTGCTCAACCTGTATGGCGGTAACGGGGGCAGCAATGACTGACTTGCATGAGTTGCAGGCCCGTTTGCAGGTGTTCGAGCACCAGCAGGCCATTCGGGTGTGCATCAATCGCTATATGGAACTGTGCGACCAACTCGATGCCAATACCCCGCTGGACGAACTGGCCGGCTTGTTCACCCGTGATGCCGTGTGGGAAGGCAAGGGCGCCCGGTATGCCGCCAGTTTTGGCGGGTACCGTGGGCGTGAGGCGATCCGTGCAATGTTTGCCACCTACATGAAAACGCCGGCGCACTTTGCCTTGAACGTGCACTTTCTCACCAGTGAGGTGATCGAGATGGATGGCGAGCAGGGAGTGGGGCGCTGGGTGATGTTGCAGACCAGCACCTTTGCCGACGGTGCATCACACCTGAATGCTGCGCGGCTGACGGTGCGCTTTGTGCTGGAGGAGGGGCAGTGGCGCATGGCGCATTTCCAGACCGAGAACCAGTTCAGCCGGCCGGTCACCGCCTGGAACAGTGAAGCACCCCTGCCAGTGCCTACTCGATAAGCCTCCACGCGGTCAGTGTAGGAGCGGCCTTGTGCCGCGAATGGGCCGCAGCGCGGCCCCGGCGGCTCATGCATCAAGGCTGAAATCATGGGGCCGCTCCGCGGCCCATTCGCGGCACAAGGCCGCTCCTACAAGGGGGCGGCGTCCGTTGTTCAGAAGGTACTGACGAACACGATCTGGCTATACAGGTTGTTGTTGTCATTGCCCAACTGTGTGCCGCCTTGCTCGGCGCTGCGCTCCGGCGTGTACAGCCCCACCAGTGGCACCACCATCAGGTGCTCATTGATGGTCCATTCCGCGTACAGGTCCACCTCGTGGCCATCCACATTGCCCAGGCTGCGGTCGAGGGTGTCGAACTTGAAGCCCATCAGCCCCACATTCAACGACGGTGTCGGGCTTACCGTCAGCCCCACCTTCTGGATCCGCGCATTGCTGTTGAACGGCCCGGCATAGTTGCCCGCCACTTCACCCTGGAACCAGGTGCCCAGCCCACGGCCCAGGCCATAGAACAGCGTGTCGTACTGCTCCGAGAACCGGCTGTAGCGGTAGCTGACGTTCGGTGTCCACGGCAGGCCGGCGAAGGTCCAGCCCGCTTCCAGATACCAGGCGTCCTCCGTCTTGGTGTGCGGTTTGTCCTGCTTGGCATATTCGCCGGACAGGAACAGGTTCTCCACCCCGGCATTGCCTTGGCCACGAATGCTGTAGGTCTTCATGCCATCGCGTTCCTGCTGCAGCGGCGAGGCGTACTGCTCGTCGACATGGGTAGTGCCGATGTAGGTCAGCCCGACCGTACCCGCGTCCGCCACATGCTCCAAGGTGGCCACGTGCATTTCGGTATTGGCTTGGGCGCGGTTGTCCGACTGCAGCCACATCAGGTCGCCGCGCCAGCCTTTGCTGCCACCCAGGCGCAGCACGGCGGTTTTGTCGAAGCTCTTGCGCGCGGCCAGGTAGTACGCGCCGCCACGGTTGAACTCACCCTCGGCCAGGCCGTGGCCAACGTTCAACGAATCGCCCTGGATCAGGAAGCCATCGCCCACCGCGATCATCTGCTTGCCGAACGACAGGTCGATGCCGTCTTCGCCCAGCAGCGGCACCAGGTTGCCGGACTTCCAGCCCAGGTAGGCGTCCTCGATCTTGGTGGTGCGCTCGCTGCCATCGCTGAAGCCGGCGGCGTCGCCGTCACCCCAGGTGCCTGAGCTGAGCAGGGCGAAGGCACCGTACACTGAACCGGCGCTGCCCAGGCGTTGGTCACCGCTCAGGCCGTATTTGACGTAGCCCTCGCGCCATGATGTGGAGCCGGGTTGGTCGCGGGCGATGGCGTAGCTTTCTTCGCTGTGGAATACACCGAACACGGCTTCGACATTGGCATTCAGATGGCGCTCGGCATCGCTGTATAGCTCTTGCGCGCAGGTACCCAGCGAAGCCCCGGCCAACAGCGCGGCCAAGGTGAAGCGGAATGGGCGGTGGTGCATGGTCTGGCTTCCTTTGTTATGGGTTTGGCAGAAGTCCCGAAGACATGCCAGCCATCATGCAGGAAGCCCTGGCACGGGCTTTTGCCCTGGCTGCCAGTTGTGTTTGGCACTGTGCCAGGCCGATAAAAAACACAAGGCCCCGTAATGAGGCCTTGGTGCAGAGGGCTATTTGAGCCCGGCGAGGAAGCAGGTTACCGCCTGGCGTTCGCCAGCATCCGGTAGCCCGGCGTAGGGCATGTAGGTGCCGGGGACTGCGGCCTGGGGTTGCTCGATGAAGGCGCCGATGGCTTGCGCCGTCCAGCTGGCCTGGCGGCTTTTCATGGCTTGGGAGTAGTTGGCGCCTGGCACGCTGCCGGGGGTGCGGCCGACCACGTCGTGAAGGTTGGGGCCCATCATTACCGGGCCGTCTTTTTGCGCCGAATGGCAGGCTGCGCAGTCACGGGCGAAAACCTGCTCGCCTTGCTGGCGTTTTGGCGCGGCGCAGTCTTCGGCCAGGGCGAGGGGGCTGGCCAGGCTGGCGAGCAGGAACGGGATTGCGAAATTGCGGGGGGCGAAGGTGGGCATCACGCACGGGTCCTGGGTGGGTTCTTGTTGGTATTTGGCAGGATTGTGCGCCAGTGTCGGTCGCTGGGTTTTAGTGTGCCTGCCAAGGTGTTTTCTGGCATTGCCACAATGGGATCTGTATCGGCCTCTTCGCGGGCACGCCCGCTCCCACAGGTATCTCACTGTCCTCTCAGGCGGTGATTCACCTGTGGGAGCGGGCGTGCCCGCGAAGAGGCCGGTACAGGTCTGCGGTCAATTGGCATGCTGGCGCCGATACTCCCCAGGCGTCACCCCAAATCGTGCCTTGAACGCCGTGCTGAAATAGCTCGAATCGGAGAAGCCCCAGGCGTAGCCCAGCGACGACACCTTCTGGTCCATCGCCGGGTTGCGCAGGTGCTCGGCGCAGAAGTCGAGGCGGCGGTTGCGGATGTACTGGGCAATCACCAACCCATGCTTGGCAAAGATGCGGTACAGGCTACGCATCGAGATCCCCACTTCACGGGCAATGAATTCCGGCGTGAGTTGCTCGCAGGTAATGCGTTGGTCGATCAGCGCCAGAGCCTTGCGGAACATGCGCTCATGGCTGCCGGGTACCGTGTCGTGGCTGATGGCCGGGCGCAGCAGGGCGATCAACGCATCGAGCACGGCCTGGCTTTCGTGGTCGGTCATGTGCCGGGTACGCCCCGTTTCGAGCATCATCAGCCGAGCCATGCTGGCCAGGGGGGACTGCGCCTCGATACGTTTGGCGCAGGCCACGCCGCTGCCACGGGTGCCGCTTTCTACCTGCGCGCGCGGCAGGATCAGCGACAGCTGCCGCGAGCGCTGGTGGAAGTGCATGTCCAGGGGCGCGCTGGCGTCGATCAAGGTGAGGTCGCCGGCCTGCAACTCGATGCGCGCACCCTGGTGTTCGATATGCGACGTACCGGCCATCTGCAGCACGGCATAGTAGTTGTCGGCACCGCTGGCGCGGATTTCCCGCGGGCCGCGGAACAGGTTTACCTGGGTCATGTCGACGATGCTCATGGAGATCTGGCCTGCCTGGCACTTTTCCAGCTGGCCGACAAACCCCGGGTCGAGCTTGCGGCCGTTGAAGTGGCCACAGGCTTCATTGACCTGGCTGAGCCAGGCCTGGAAACGGTCGTCGGTAACGCGGGTTGCAGGGATCATGGGGGCCTCGCACGGGTAGCGTTGAAACGGGTCGCTTGGGCGACTCTTGGTGTGTTGCTTTAAGTTTAAAATTCACTTGAATATTCAAGCAAAAAGCAGGCCCTGTAAGACGTATGAAATATATGCCTTAATCTTAAAATATTGATATTTATAAATTTAAAATTGTTTTCCGGCTTGCCAGAGCAAGGTGTGCTGAGGATTTTTGCGAGCCTCGTGCTGCAAGAATGTGCAAAAACTACCCACTGGGTGTTTCGTGGTGCCGAGCCGTGCACAGGCACAAAAAAGCCCGCTGAGCGGGCGGGCTGAAGGCACAACGCTTGCGAATATCGTCATTGGCCAAGGCCGTCGCCTATGGCAATCCCCCTGGCGCGCATGGCCTCGATCAAGCCTGCCCGCACCGTGGGCAGGTTGAGCATGCTCTGTTGGCGCACCCGGTGCACTTCCGCGCCGGTATAGGCCGGCCACTGTTCGGGCGAACTGTTACCGGCCATGCCATCGCGCGTCAGCAACCAGTTGAGCAGGTCGGCGATCTGCTGGTCGTTCAGTGCGGACTGAGAAATGCCCGGCACCCGCACCAGGAACTCGCGGCCGCCGGGCACCCGCAGGAAGTTGCCGACAAAGCCCTGCATACGCGGTGTGTCGTTGGCCGCCGAGCCTTCGCCGTGGTCACGGTGGCAGCCGGCGCACTGCAGCTGGTAGTTCACCGGCACCGAGTAGCCGGCCTGGGCAATCGGCACCGGTGCTACTTCGTTGCCGGGGGCTGGCCGCTGGTTGGGGTTTGGCAGGGTCCTGGCCTGGGCCACGGGGGCCAGCAGGCACACCACCAGCAACAGCGTCACACCGCGCATGGCGCTACACCGCCACGCCACGGATGATGGTGACGGTGCAGTTGTAGATCTTCGAGGCCGCACCCAGGCACCAGTTGATGTCGTTGTTGTTGAAAGGCCGATACAGTGGCTGTTCATCGTCATTGCGCGAGCAGGCGCACTGGCCGCAGGCGTGCTTACCGCAGCAGTCGTTGTACGAAATGATGTAGTTCTTGCCGTCGGCCGGGTTGCGGCAGGTGCCGATCCAGGTCACCAGCGACGCCTCGGTGCCGGGCGGGCAGGACGTGATCGAGCCGCCGCAGCAGGAGCACAGGAAGCCGTCGATCGAGCAGTTGCGCCAGTAGTCGCAACTGGTCGGGTCACCTGGGTCGCCCATCTTCGGTTGCTCGGCGGCCAGGGCCTTGGCGGTGCGGTCGATTGGCAGCAGCACCGGCAGTGCGGCGCCGGCGACGATCAGCGAACCCAGGCGTGCCAGTACCTTGCGCCGCGAGGTGGTGTCGGCGACGTGGCGGCTGGAGCGTTCAAACAGTTTGTCGAGAAAACTCATGGTCGGCTCCGCGGTCAGTGCTGCGCGCTGTGCTGGTGGGTGTGGGCGTGCTCGTGGTCATGGCTGTGCGCCGGGTCGCCGTGCAGGTAGTGCTGCAGGCTGGCGCTGCCCAGGTGCAGGGTTTCGAACAGGCTGTCCAGGTGCTCGCGCGAGTTGACCAGGCCTTTGGCGCGCAGGGTGCCGGCTGCGTCGATCAATACCGCATAGGGCAGTTTGCCGATCTGGTAGGTCATGCCCACTTCCGGGCCGACCACATAGCTGGCTTGCTGCAAGCCGTTGGCCTCGATCAGCGCCTGTTGCTCGGCGAAATCGCCGTCGCTGACATAGATCACTTCCAGCGAGCCGCTGTTGTCCTTGGCGATCGATTTCACCGCCGGCAGCAGCGATTTGCACACCGGGCAGCCGGGGGCGAGGAAAAACAGCAGTTGCGAACGCTCGCCGCGGTAGCCGATGTTCACCGGGCGGCCGTGGCGGTCGGCGGCAGTCACTTGTGGCGCGGGGTCGTTCACGGTGACGCCTTTGTCCACCATCAGCGCACCGGCGGGGGCGATGCGGCCATGCAGCACGCCAATCTGGCGCACCAGGGCCATGACGGTGAAGGCGACCGCGATCAGCAGCAGCCAGAGCAAAATGTTCGATGCGATAAGCAGTTGCATGGGGTTATCTCCCGGTCAATTTGGCAAGGCGCGGCTGGTTGGCCAGCAGGCCATCCACCGCGACATGAAGCAGCAGCGCCACGGCTGCCGCCGCGATCACCACGAAAATATCCAGCACACCCAGCGCGCGTTCGGCCATGGGCCACGCGGCAAGGCCGGCAAGCAGGGCGATTGCCAGGTTGCGCAGCAGCAACACCGGGCGCAGTGGCTGCGCGGCGCCGGGGCCGGAGCAACCGCAGTCGATGTCACGCCGGCCGCGCCACAGGTTCAGGCCAATGGCGCTGGCATACAGCGCCATCAGCAGGGTCACCCCCAATGCCGCACCGGTGCGCCAGGCGGGCAGCAGCAGGGCCAGGGCCAAGGCCAGTTCGATCAGTGCCAGGCTGGCTGTGGCGACGGGCGCCAGCGGCGCCGGCAGCAACTGATAGGCCCGGACAATGGTGTTGAACGCGCGCCGGTTACGCAGCTTGTGGCTGGCGGCGCTGGCCAGCAGTGCGGCGATTGCGGTGCTGCTGGCAATCACGAGGACAGGGTCGAGCATGGTCCGTTCTCCTGCTTACCAAGGGGCCAGGGTGAGCACAGGGGTGTCGGCGATCTGGTCCATGGCGCCGCTGTGCTTGCCGGTGGTGAGGTCAAAGAACTGCACGCCGCCTTCCAGGTCGGTGGCCACCAGGATCGGTGCCTTGTCGTGGCTGGCTTGCAGGCTCCACACCGGCTTGGGCGACTCCAGCGTGCCGAGTTTCTTGCCGGTCTTGAGGTCGAAGGCCCAGATGGTGGTGCTTGGGTCTTCCCATTTGCCGTCGGTGTGCTGGTCGTGCATCAGTGCATACAGGCGGTTAAGGCCCGGCGCCACGGCCAGGGCCTGCCAGCCGCCCGGTGCCCAGCCTTGTTTGCGCTCTTCGTCGCTGACCAGCGACCAGGTGGGCAGCGGTTTGGCCTTGCCGCCCTCGAAGGCCACTGGGTACACCTCGCCCTGGGTGGTGGTGAAGTAGTAAGTGTCGCCATTGGCGATGGCGCGCTCGTTGAGGCGCACTTTGTTTGGGTCGAAGAACGGCGTTTGCGTGCGCGACACTTCCTTGCCCGCGTCATCCAGGGTGACTACCAGTAGCTGGCCGTCACCGCACAGGGAGGCAAAGCTGCGCTTGCCCACCGGGTAGTTGAGCACGCAGCCACTGATCGGCACTTCACTGGCGACCTTGCGCGTCTGAGTGTCGACCACGGTTACCGAAGTCGATGGCGTCAGGTTGAAGACGTAGGCCAGCTTGTTGTCGGCGCTGACGCCCATGGCGTACTTCTCGGTCAGGGTCGAGGCGCGCTTGGCCGGCAGTACCACCTCCCAGGTCGGCTGCAGGGTCTGGGTGTCCCAGGCCACCAACACATCGGTGCGTTCGCCGTAGGTGCCGCGTGAGTAGAACAGGTTGGCCGAATACAGCGTGCGGTTGTCCGGGCTCAGCGCGGTAGGGGCAACGAAGGCGTTGGTGGTCATGCCGAGCATGCGCTTGGCCTTGGGGTCCACCACCACCACCTTGCCGGCGATGGGGTTCTTGAAGTCCACATCCAGGATGTAGACCCGGTGAGGGTCTGGCGGGAACGGCAAGGTGTTGTGGCCGATCTCTTCGGCGGGCAGGTCGGCCCGCACCGCATTGCTGCCTGCCGCCAAGGCCAAGGCCAGGGCTGCCGAGATGCTGAGCCTGTCGACGCGACGCATTGGCTATCTCCGATGTTGTTATGGTTTGTGCAGAAATCGCAGTCATCGCAGTGTGCCGCCTGGCACGCCGTGGTGATTTGGCCTGCGTGACATTCTCTTGAGGCTGCCTGACAAAACGCCGCACAGGGCTGGCAGGCGGGCAGGCGGGCGCTTGAAGATCGGCCCAGCGCCACGTTGGCGCCGCCATCCAGGAGTGCATGTCATGAGCGATATCCAGCTGTTACCCGCCGTGGTCGAGTTCCTCGCCAGGCCCCATGGCCATTTCATCGAGGGCCGCTACCAGGCGGGTGAGGCCGGGCCTTCGGTGGACATTCACGACCCGTCCAGCGGCGCGGTCATCAGCCGTGTCGCCGAGGCGAGCGCCGCCGAGGTGGCACGCGCCGTGCGCAGCGCCCGGCAAGCCTTCAAGGGCAGCTGGGCTGAAGTTTCGCCGTACCAGAAAGGCGTGGTGCTGAACCGCCTGGCCGACCTGATAGAGGCCAATGCCGAGGAGTTGGCGCAGCTGGAAACTCTGTGCTCGGGCAAGTCGATCAACCTGTCGCGCGGGCTGGAGATCGCCCAGAGCGTGGTGTTCTTGCGTTATTTCGCCGGTTGGGCGAGCAAGATCACCGGGCAGACCATGACCCCGTCGCTGCCCTCGGTGGGTGGCGAGCGTTACACCGCCTTCACCTTGCGTGAGCCGGTGGGGGTGGTGGCGGGGATCGTGCCTTGGAATTTCTCGGTGATGATCGGCATCTGGAAGATCGCGTCGGCGCTGGTCACCGGCTGCACCATCGTGGTCAAGCCCAGCGAGTTCACCCCGCTGACCCTGCTGCGCATCGCCGAACTGGCGGTCGAGGCCGGGGTGCCGGCCGGTGCGTTCAACGTGGTCAACGGGCGTGGCCAGGCGGGGCAACTGCTGATCGAGCACCCTGAAGTGGCCAAGGTGGCGTTCACCGGCTCGGTGCCGACCGGCATCGCCGTGGGCAAGGCGGCCATGGCGGCCAACCTGACCCGCGCCACGCTGGAACTGGGCGGCAAGAACGCTGCGGCGCTGCTGGCCGATGTGGATGTCGACGGTGCTGTCGCTGGCATCGTGCAAACCGCCTATGTGCACCAGGGGCAAGTGTGCGCCTCGCCAGAGCGCCTGTATGTGCACCGCAGCCGGGTGGACGAGTTCACCGGCAAGCTGGCTGCCGCGCTGGGGCAATTGAAGATTGGCTCGGCCCTGGACCCGGATGCCCAGTTCGGGCCCTTGGCCAATGCCGCGCACCTGCAGAAGATTCTTGGCTTCTTCGAGCGTGCCCGTGCCAACAATACGGTGGTGTGCGGGGCCAGGGCCGTCGAGCGGCCGGGTTACTTCGTCGAGCCCACGGTGGTGCTGGCCAAGGACGCCCAGGACCCGTTGCTGCACGAAGAAACGTTCGGCCCGATCGTTTGCGTGCTGCCGTTCGATGACGAAGCGCAGTTGCTGGAGATGATGAATGACAGCCCTTACGGGCTGACCGCCAGCCTGTGGACCAACGACTTGTCCAAGGCCCTGCGCCTGATCCCGCAGATCGAGGCGGGTACGGTGTGGGTCAACATGCACACCTTCCTCGACCCGGCGGTGCCCTTTGGTGGGACCAAGGCATCGGGGGTTGGGCGCGAGTTCGGCAGCGCGTTCATCGAGGATTACACCGAGCTCAAGTCGGTGATGATCAGGTACTGACCCGCCTACAGGCGCGCGCCGCACTTGTAGGAGCAGCCTTGTGCTGCGAAGAGGCCCGTATGAGCACAATGGTTTCTTGGGTGCTAATGGCCTCTTCGCAGCACAAGGCTGCTCCTACAACGGCGGCGTGCTTGGTGCGATGCAGTGGCGGTGTGTGATGGCATAGAATTCAGCTTTTACCCGAGCCTCGCCCCATCATGCTGCCCATCGCGCTGCTGCCGACCACCGCCGACCAGGCCCCGCTGATCCGTAACCTTTACCAGTTCTACGCCTACGAGTCGTCCGACTGGGAGCAGGAGGACGTCGAGGTGGATGGCCGCTTCTACATCCACGACGAGCACCTGCAACGCTACTGGCAGGACGACGGCTGGGGCGCCTACCTGGTGCTGGCGGACGGTTTCATCGCCGGCTTCGTGCTGGTCGAGCGCAGCGAGCTACCGAGCATCCATGCACGGGAGCTGGCCGACCTGTTCATCCTGAAAAAGTACCGTCGTCAGGGCATCGGCCAGGCAGTGGCGTTGCAGTTGCTGAGCGGCGAGGGCGACTGGCTGTTGCGCTGCTACGCGCAGGACCCGCCTGCGGTGGCGTTCTGCAACGCCGTGCTGGCGAACCTGTCGCGCCCGGCACAGGCAATTGCATTGGACGATGAGCCTGATCTGCTCAATTTCCTGGTCAGTGGCGCCCGCCATTGAGGGTTTGCCAGCCTTCGTTCGTCCTTGCATTGAGGGAAAGCGACTTTTTTGTGACCTACTTCACAAAATCGTCACGAGCGGCATAATGCCATCAACGCTTTCCATGACCCGGCCACTGCATGCCGGGGCTCCTTTTCATGCGCTTCGAAGGTTCAGGTAAAGTTCATGTCGCTAGCTGCAAACCCCGACATCATGTACCGGCTGTTGATCCAGAGCGTGGTGGATTATGCCATCTACCTGCTCACCCCCGAGGGTATCGTTGCCAATTGGAACCCCGGCGCCCAGCGCGCCAAGGGCTACCATGCCGAAGAAATCGTCGGCCAGCATTACTCGTTGTTCTACACCGATGCCGAGCGTGCGGCCGGGTTGCCAGCGCTCAACCTGGAGCAGGCGCGCAGCACCGGGCGTTTTGAAGAAATGGGTTCGCGCTTGCGCAAGGACGGCACGGCCTTCCACGCCCATGTGGTGATCGAAGCGGTGCACGACGATGCCGGGCAACTGGTGGGGTTCGCCAAGGTCACCCGCGACATTTCCGAGCGACACCGCCAGGAACTGGAACTGCTGCAGGCCAAGGAACTGGCCGAGCAGTACAGCCAGGAAATGGCCAAGCTCTCGCAGTTTCTGGATTCGGTGATCGCCAACATCCCCGCCAGCGTTATTGTCCAGGACCTGGAAAGCCAGCGCATCCTGTTGGCCAACCAGCAGGCCGAACGCCTGTTCGGTGGGCCGCAGCGCAGCATGATCGGGCAGTTGCCTGGCGAGTGCCTGGCACCGGCTGCCGCCGACTACCTGGAACAGCAATTGGCCCGCGGTGCCCGCAGCACCAAGGGCCATGCCGCCGAAACCCGCGTTGACACCGCCCGCGGTCCCCGCACCCTGCGCAGCCGTACATTGCTGAGCCAGAACCGCGAGGGCCAGACCGATTACGTATTGTTCGTTGCCGAAGATGCCACCGAGGAGCTGGCCGCCCATGCGCAGATCCACCACATGGCCCACCACGATGCGCTGACCGGGCTGCCCAATCGCACGCTGTTCAACGAACGTCTGCGTCAGGCTCTGCTGCGCGGTAGCGAAAATGCCAAGCAGACCGCCGCACTGTGCCTGGACCTGGATAACTTCAAGAACATCAACGACTCCCTTGGCCATGCCTTTGGTGACAAGCTGCTACGCGAGTTGGGCAAGCGCTTGCGCCGCGAGCTGCGCGAGCACGACACCCTGGCCCGCCTGGGCGGTGACGAGTTTGCCGTGGTGCTGACCGGCCTGGAGGGGCGGGATGCCGCGTGCAACACCGCGCAGCGCCTGATCAATGCCATCAGCCCGCCGTTCCAGATCGAGGGCCACCAGTTCAGCGTGGGGGTGAGCATTGGCATCGCCATCGCCCCGGATGACAACGACCAGGCCGAGCAACTGCTCGGCTACGCCGACATGGCGCTGTACGAAGCCAAGCGCAACGGCCGTAACCGTTACGAGTGCTTCGAGGTGGAGCTGGACGTCGCCGCTCGCCAGCGCCGCCTGGTGGAAACCGACTTGCGCACCGCGTTGCACCTGGGCCAGTTGCAGCTGCATTACCAGCCGGTAGTCGACCAGCAGACCAGCAGCGTTACCGGTTATGAGGCGTTGCTGCGCTGGGAGCACCCGACCCGTGGCATGGTCATGCCCATGGACTTCATCCCCATCGCCGAAGAAACCGGGTTGATCCACGAGCTGGGCACCCGTGCACTGAACCTGGCGTGCCAGGAAGCGGCCAGTTGGGACAGCGAGCAGACCGTATCGGTCAACCTGTCGGCGGTGCAGTTCAAAAATGGCAACCTTGTGCATATCGTCGCGCTGGCGCTGGCCGACTCGGGCTTGGTGCCTCAGCGGCTGGAGCTGGAAATCACCGAGTCGGTGCTGTTGGGCAACAGCGAGGAAAACGTGCGCACCTTGCGGGCGCTGAAAGACCTGGGCGTGTCCATTTCGCTGGACGACTTTGGCACGGGTTACTCGTCGCTGGGCTACTTGCGTTCGTTCCCGTTCGACCGGATCAAGATCGACAAGTCGTTCGTGCATGACATGTGCGACAGCCGCGAAGCGATGTCGATCATCCGCGCCATTACCGAACTGTCCAACAGCCTGATGATCAAGACCACGGCTGAAGGGGTGGAGTCGGAAGAGCAGATGCTGCGGTTGGCGGCGGAGGGGTGTTCGCACTTCCAGGGCTACCTGTACGGGCGGCCGGCGCCGGCGAGCGAGCGGTTGAAGCAGGTCACTACGCAGCTTTAATGGTTTGTGCGGTCCCTTGCGGGGAGCTCAAAAGCTAAACGCTTATGCAATTCTTGTGGGAGCGGGCACGCCCGCGAACACCGGCGCAGCCGGTGCCAGTCACCGCGTTGATTTCTTCGCGGGCACGCCCGCTCCCACACGTTTTCTGCGTGACTCAGCTGTTCCAGTCTGGCGCAAACGCCGGGCTCACCACGCGCTGATCCTTCGGCAGCCCGGCAATGGCCGCGCGGTCTTGTTCATCCAGCTGTACGTTCAACGCTGCCAGGTTGGCCAACTGGTTTTCACGGCTGCTGGCCTTGGGGATCGCTGCCACGCCGTCCTGGTCCAGTAGCCATTTCAGCGCCACCTGACTGGGCAGTACCCCATGCTTGCGGGCAATCGCCTGGATCACCGGCTGCGCCGCCGCCTGGCCGCGTGCCAGCGGGGTGTAGGCGGTGAGCAACAGGTCGTGGCTGCGGGCGTAGTCCAGCAGCGGTTGCTGGCCGAGCAACACATGGTATTCCACCTGGATCGCCGACAACGGTGCGCCCAGGGTTTCCACCACCTGGCGCAGCAGCCCCAACGGGAAGTTGGCCACGCCAATGTGGCGCGTCTTGCCCTCGTCACGCAGGGCTACCAGGGTGTCGATACTGCGCGCCAGGTCCCAGTCCTTGCCGGGCCAGTGGATGTGGAACAGGTCGACCTGCTCGGTACCCAGCGCGCGTAGGCTGTCTTCCAGCGACTGGCGCATGGCCTTGGGCTCCAGGCGGTCCCACCACACTTTGGTGGTCAGGTGGATCTGCTCGCGTGGCACGTCGCTGTCGCGCAGCGCCTGGCCGACGGCCGCTTCGTTCTCGTAGGCAGTGGCGGTGTCGATGTGCCGGTAACCCACGTCCAGTGCCTGATGCACGGCTTGGGTGCATTCGCTGCCGGTCATGGGCCAGGTGCCCAGGCCGATTGCAGGCAAGTTCAGGCCGTTACGGGTGGTGAGCCTTTGCATGTAAATTCCTTGTAGGTGTGCGGGGGTGGCTCGATGGTCGGTGATCAACAGCGCACGGGCCATGTGCACGATGGGGAAAGTGGTCGATTAGCGAACGGTAATTGCAGCTGGCATGGACAAGCGGCAAATGAACTTCCTTATCCTGCGGCATCTCTTCTAGAATTCGAGCTGTTGCATCCGCCAGGCCGCGCCTGCGCGGCCTTCCCTGGGCCCGGCATGCCGCCGCGCCGTCATCGAGAGAGCCATGAGTTCCAGCACACCGCTGTCCGGCGTCAACCAACCCCTGCGCGGTATCGCCCTGGTGGTGGTGGCGACGTTCCTGTTTGCCAGCCACGATGCCTTGTCCAAGTTCCTCGGTGGCCTGTACCCGATTGTCATGGTGGTGTGGGCGCGTTATGTGGTGCATACATTGCTGATGGCCGGCATCTTCCTGCCCAAGTCTGGCCTCAACGTATTGCGCACCCGTCGGCCAGTACTGCAGACCTTGCGGGCCCTGAGCCTGCTGAGCACCAGCCTGCTGTTCACTAGCGGCTTGCAGTACCTGCCGCTGGCCGAGGCCACGGCGGTCAACTTCCTTGCCCCGGTGCTGGTCACCGCGCTGTCGGCGCCGCTGTTGAAAGAGCGGGTGACGGTGGGGCAGTGGGTGGCGGTGGTGATGGGGTTCATCGGCGTGCTGGTGGTGGTGCACCCGGGTGGGGCGATGTTTACCCCGGCCATTCTGTACCCGTTCGGTTCGGCGTTGGGCTTCTGCTTTTATCAGTTGTTGACGCGCATCCTCGCCGCGTATGACAGCCCGACCACCAGCAACTTCTATGCAGGGCTGTGCAACACGTTGGCAATGAGTGCACTGGTGCCGTTCTTCTGGGAGGTGCCGCGTTGGGACCATGCCCTGCTGATGCTGGCACTGGGCGGCTTCGGCATGTCCGCACACCTGCTGCTGACCCAAGCCTTCCGCCATGCGGCGCCGGCATTGCTGGCACCGTTCAGCTATTGCCAGATCGTATTTGCCGGGTTGCTTGGGTTGGTCTTCTATCGGCAGGTGCCGGACACCCTGAGCCTGGTGGGTATTTCAGTGATCTGCCTCAGTGGGTTGGGGGCGGCCTGGATGCAGCGGCGCCAGTAGGAGCAGCCTTGTGCTGCGAAAGGGCCGTTACGGCCATTGGAAATGGAGCGGTCGTACTGGCCTCTTCGCAGCACAAGGCTGCTCCTACAGGTGACGCGCAGGCCTGACAGAGCCAGCCTATCAGCGCTCTATAGCCACTCTATTAGAACTCTGCCCAAGCTCGACTAGTCTTTCCCGTGGCCCCGCGAATTCCGCGACCGGGCGGCGTGTCAGCACCTGTGTGCAAGGCTACGCCAACCCGCCGTGACAGCTTCGCAAGCCCCGTGTAGACCTGATGAGGGGTGGCACGAGCCCACATGCTCGGCTGAAAGAACACCTGGCATAGACCGGAAATCTGGATAACCGACCCAAAGGTACCCGCAGATGTCGAACGAATCGAAATGCCCGTTCCATCAAACCGCAGGTGGCGGCACCACCAACCGTGACTGGTGGCCTGACCAGCTCAACCTGAGAATTCTCCACCAGCATTCCTCGAAGTCCAGCCCCGACCCGGACTTCGACTATGCCAAGGCGTTCAAGAGCCTCGACTTCCAGGCCCTGAAGAAAGACCTGACCGCCCTGATGACCGACTCGCAGGACTGGTGGCCGGCCGACTTCGGCCACTACGGCCCGCTGTTCATCCGCATGGCCTGGCACAGCGCCGGCACCTACCGCATTGGCGATGGCCGCGGCGGCGCGGGCTCTGGTCAGCAACGTTTCGCCCCGCTCAACAGCTGGCCGGACAACGTCAGCCTGGACAAGGCACGGCGCTTGCTGTGGCCGATCAAGCAGAAGTACGGCAACAAGATTTCCTGGGCCGACCTGATCGTGCTCACCGGCAACGTTGCCCTGGAGTCCATGGGTTTCAAGACGTTCGGCTTCTCCGGCGGACGCGCCGATGTGTGGGAACCGGACGAAGATGTGTACTGGGGCTCGGAAAAGGTCTGGCTGGGCGGCGATACCCGCTATGGCAAGGATCAGGTCAAGGCGCAGCCGCCAGGCCAGGGTGACCTGGTGGCCGAACCGGCCAAGCATGGTGAAGAGCAGAATCGCGACCTGTCGGCCGAGCGGAACCTGGAAAACCCGCTGGCCGCCGTGCAGATGGGCCTGATTTATGTGAACCCCGAGGGCCCGGAAGGCGAGCCCGACCCGGTGAAATCGGGCAAGGATATTCGCGAAACCTTCGGCCGCATGGCCATGAACGATGAAGAAACCGTTGCGCTGATTGCTGGTGGCCACGCGTTCGGCAAGACCCACGGCGCTGGCCCTGCCGACAACGTCGGCCCGGAGCCGGAAGCAGCTGGCCTTGAGCTGCAGGGCCTGGGCTGGGCCAACAAGTTCGGCAGCGGCAAGGGTGGGGATGCCATCACCAGCGGCCTGGAGGTGATCTGGACCTCCACGCCGACGAAGTGGAGCAACGAGTACCTGAATAACCTGTTCAACTTCGACTGGGAACTGACCAAGAGCCCTGCGGGCGCACACCAGTGGCGGCCAAAAGAGGGCAAAGGCGCGGGAACGGTGCCAGATGCCCACGACCCGGGCAAAAAGCATGCCCCGTCCATGTTGACCTCTGACTTGGCGCTGCGCTTCGACCCGATCTACGAGCCGATCGCCCGCCGCTTCAAGGACAACCCTGACCAGCTGGCGGATGCCTTCGCCCGTGCCTGGTACAAGCTGATCCACCGCGACATGGGCCCGCTGGCGCGCTACCTGGGCCCGGAAATGCCCAATGAAGAGTTGCTGTGGCAAGACCCCTTGCCCAAAGCCGATCCAGCCACGCTCAACGAGCAAGACATTGCCGGCCTCAAATCCAAGGTCCTGGCCTCGGGCTTGAGTGTGGGCGAGCTGGTCTCCACTGCCTGGGCATCTGCATCAACCTTCCGTGGCTCCGACAAGCGTGGTGGGGCCAATGGCGCCCGCTTGCGCCTGGCGCCGCAGAAGGGCTGGGCTGCCAACCAGGGTGTGGACAAGGTGCTGGCGGCACTGGAGAAAATCCAAGGCGAGTTCAACAACGGCGGCAAGAAAGTCTCCCTGGCCGACCTGATTGTGCTGGCGGGTACCGCAGCTGTTGAAAAGGCCGCCAAGGATGCCGGTTACAGTGGCAGCGTGGGCTTCCGCCCGGGCCGGGTCGATGCGTCTCAGGCGCAGACCGACGTCGAGTCGTTCGCGGTACTGGAGCCGCTGGCCGATGGTTTCCGCAACTTCACCAAGGCCCGCTACAGCGTCAAGGCCGAGAAGCTGTTGTTGGACAAGGCCCAGTTGCTGACCCTGACCGCGCCGGAGCTGACCGTGCTGATTGGCGGCCTGCGTGTGCTTGGCGCCAACCATGGCGGCAGCAAGCTGGGTGTGTTCACCGACAAGCCCGGTACCCTGAGCAACGACTTCTTCCGCAACCTGCTGGACATGGGCGTGGAGTGGAAGCCGACTTCGGCGGACAACGAAACCTTTGAAGGCCGCGACCGCAAGACCGGGCAGGTGAAGTGGAGCGGTAGCCGGGTCGACTTGGTGTTTGGTTCGCATGCCCAGTTGCGGGCGTTGAGCGAGGTGTATGGCAGCAGTGATGGCGGTGACAAGTTCGTGCGGGACTTTGTCGCGGCTTGGCAGAAGGTCATGGAGCTGGACCGCTTTGATTTGAAATAGCAACGCTGGTAATTGGGGGCGCTTTGCGCCCCATTCGCGGCACAAGGCCGCTCCTACAGGTCTTGCGCAGGCCATGAAGGCTGCGTTGGACCTGTGGGAGCGGCCTTGTGCCGCGAATGGGCTGCAAAGCAGCCCTCAGGGCCAATGGCGATCCCGCCAATTCCAGGTCGGATAGATACAAAAGCGTCCTCGTCGGTTCTGTTGCAATGCTTCTCAGGCGGCCGGCCTGAACAGCGTGCTCACAACGACAAGGAACCCCGACCATGCAAATGCCCAAGACCCTGAAAATCCGCAATGGCGACAAGGTGCAGCCAACCTTTTCCGCTCAGGAATACGCTGCCCGCCACGCTCGGCTGCGGGCCTACATGGCCGAGCAGGACATCGAGGCGGCCATTTTTACCTCGTACCATAACGTCAACTACTACAGCGATTTCCTCTACTGCTCGTTCGGTCGCCCCTACGCGCTGGTGATCACCCAGGACAAGGTGGTCTCGATCAGCGCCAACATCGATGGCGGGCAACCCTGGCGGCGCACGGTCGGCACCGACAACATCGTCTACACCGACTGGCAGCGCGACAACTACTTCGTCGCGATCCAGCAGGCGTTGCCGCTGGCCTCGCGCATCGGCGTGGAGCATGACCACCTCAATCTGCAGAACTACGGCAAACTCGCCGCCTGCTACCCCAAGGCCGAGTTGGTGGACATCGGCGCGCCGTGCATGCGCATGCGCATGATCAAGTCGGCCGAGGAGCAGGCACTGATCCGTCATGGTGCGCAGGTGGCCGATATCGGCGGGGCGGCGGTGGTCGAGGCCCTGCGTGAGCATGTGCCCGAGTTCGAGGTGGCGCTGCATGCCACCCAGGCGATGGTGCGGGAAATTGCCAAGCGCTTCCCGGACGCCGAACTGATGGACACCTGGACCTGGTTCCAGTCCGGGCTCAATACCGATGGCGCACACAACCCGGTGACCAGCCGTCGGGTGGCCAAGGGCGAGATCCTCAGCCTCAACTGCTTCCCGATGATCGCCGGCTATTACACCGCGCTAGAGCGTACGCTGTTCCTCGATCACTGCCCGGACGAGTACCTGCACCTGTGGCAGGCCAACGTCGAAGTGCACGAAGCCGGGCTGAAACTGGTGCGCCCGGGTATGCGCTGCAGCGATATCGCTCGTGAACTGAACGAGGTCTTCCTGCGCCACGACCTGCTGCAATACCGCACCTTCGGCTATGGCCACTCGTTCGGCACCTTGAGCCACTACTATGGCCGCGAAGCGGGGCTGGAGCTGCGCGAGGACATCGATACGGTGCTGGAACCGGGCATGGTGGTGTCGATCGAGCCGATGATCATGCTGCCCGAAGGGCGGCCGGGGGCGGGGGGCTATCGCGAGCATGACATCCTGATCGTCAACGACAATGGCGCCGAGAACATCACCCAGTTCCCGTACGGGCCGGAGCACAACATCATTCGCAAGTAAGCATCGGCGTCGCCTGCTTCGCGGCTAAAGCCGCTCCCACAGCAGCACCTGTAGTGGTCCGCGTGGGAGCGGCCTTGGCCGCGAAGGGGCCAGCCCAGACAACAAAAATATCACTGTATGACCACCAGACCCTGCCTCCAATTAAAAGAACCAGAGGGTACCCGTCATGTCCAGCACCACCCTTGACCCATCCGCTGTCACCGGCCCCGCGCACAACGCCGAACGCCAAGCCCTGCGCAAGGCCGCCCGGGCCAGCTTCATGGGCAACTTCGTCGAGTGGTTCGACTACGCCGCCTACGGCTACCTGGCCACCATCATTGCCGCCACCTTCTTCCCGCAGACCGACAAGACCACTGGCCTGCTGGCGACCTTCGCGGTATTCGCCCTGTCGTTCCTGGTACGCCCGCTGGGTGGCATTGTCTGGGGCCACTTCGGCGACCGCCATGGCCGACGCAACGCGCTGTCGTGGTCGATTCTGATCATGTCGGTGTCCACGTTCTGCATCGGCCTGCTGCCCGGTTATGCGCAAATCGGCCTGTGGGCGCCGGGCTTGTTGCTATTGATACGCCTGGTGCAGGGCTTTTCCGCCTCGGGCGAATACGCCGGCGCCGCAGCGTTCCTGGCCGAATATGCACCACCCAGCCGGCGTGGCTTGTACACCAGCATCGTGCCGGCCAGCACGGCAGCGGGGCTGCTGTTCGGTGCGGCGTTCGTCGCGGTGCTGCACGAGTTGCTCAGTAGCGAAGCCTTGCATGAGTGGGGCTGGCGCCTGCCGTTCCTGTTGGCGGCGCCGTTCGGCCTGGTGGGCCGCTATATCCGCATGAGCTTGCAGGACACGCCCAAGTTCCTGGAGATGGAGCAGCGCCTGGAACACAAGGCCTGCATGGCACCGACGCCGCTGCGCGAACTGCTGGGGCAACACCGGCGCAGCTTGGCCATCGGCATTGGCGTAACCTGCCTGAATGCGGTGGCGTTCTACCTGCTGCTGAGCTATATGCCGACCTATCTGTCCAGTGAAATGGGCATGAGCGAGCGGGATTCGTTCATCGCCTCGACGGTGTCGTTGGCTACCTATATCGGCTTGATCTTCCTGATGGGGCGGCTGTCCGACCAGTTTGGCCGCAAGACCATGCTGGTGGTGGCTTCGCTGTTGTTCCTGGGGTTGACCGTGCCGTTGTTCCGCCTGCTTGATGGGCAACCGCTGTTGGTGATTCTGGCTATCCAGATTCTTTTCGGGGCGATGTTGGCGATGAACGACGGGACTTTACCGTGCCTGCTGGCGGAAATCTTCCCGACCCGGGTGCGCTTCAGTGGCTTTGCCCTGAGCTTCAATCTGGCCAATGCGCTGTTTGGCGGGACCGCACCGTTCATTGCCACCTGGCTGATTCAGGTGACAGGCAGCAAGCTGGCGCCGGCGGGGTATTTGCTGGCGGCAGCATTGGTGGCGCTGGTGGCCATGTTGATGTGCCGGGAAACGGCCCACACGGCCCTGGAGGATTGATCAACCTTTACCGCCCTCTTCGCGGGCGTGCCCGCGAAGAGGCCGGTATAGGCAAGGTAAATTCTGAATCAGTGCAACGAAGCCTGCCGCCGCTCTCCCAACGGCGATAACCCAAAGAACCGGCTGTAACTCTTGGAAAAATGCGCCGGCGAGCTGAAGCCGCAGGCCAGCGCCACCTCGCGCACCTGCACGTCACTGCGCAGCAGCAACTCCCGCGCATGCGACAGCCGCAGCTCCAGGTAATACTGGCTGGGCGTGCGTTGCAGGTACTTGTGGAACAGCCGTTCCAATTGGCGCACGGTCACTTCGTTGAGGCTGGCCAGTTCCTCCAGCCCCAGCGGTTCTTCCAGGTTGGCTTCCATGATCGCCACCACCTGGCTCAGCTTGGGTTGGGCGCTGCCGAGCCGGGTGCGCAGCGGCACCCGCTGGCGCTCACGCTCGCCACGCACGCGGTCGCACAGCAGCAGTTCGGCGGCCTTGGCCGCGATGTCCTGGCCACCGGCCTCGCGCGCCACCAGTTGCAGCATCATGTCCATGGCTGCCACGCCGCCCGAGCAGGTGTAACGGTCGCGGTCCAGTTCGAACAGCTGGCTGGAAATCACGATGCCGGGAAAGTGCGCCTGCAAGGTCGGCAAGTCTTCCCAGTGGATGGTGCAGCGATAACCCTTGAGCAGCTCGGCCTTGGCCAGCAGGTAGCTGCCGGTGCAGATGCCGCCCAGTGGCAAGCGTTGGCGGGCCAGTTGGCGCAGCCAGTCGATCAACGGGCGGTTGCCACGGCCACGGTCGATCGGGTTGGCGCCGACCACCAGTAGGGCATCCAGCGCGGGGGCGTTGGCAATGCTGTAGTCGGGCAGTACGCGCATGCCGTTGCTGGCCGCCACCGGTGCATCGTCCGCGGCGATCAGCACGCTGCGAAACAGCGGCTTGCGCGCGGCCAGGTTGGCCATGCGCAGGGTCTCCACCGCCGACGCCAGGCCAATGGTGGTGAAATTGGGCAAAATCAGAAAGCCGAAGGTCTTTACGGAACAACTATTTACAATAGACGGCGGTAGGTTTGCAGAAGCGGGGTGGACCATTGCGCTGTTCCTGTGCAAGCTGAGGCATGGATCGTCAGGGGCAGTGAGAAATTACAGCCTCGCGTGGTTCTTGTTGTTATGGGTCGTTGCCGGGCTGATCTTACACCCCGGATGCAACGGCCAGGAATGGCCCGCCGGCTGGCAGGGCCGACAGTGATTGCACAGATAAGGTGAGAGTCAGTGAACCCCGAATCCATGCTGGCGGGCTTGCCAGGCTACGCCATGGCGCCCGAGTCGATCCAGGTGCTGCCCGATGCCAAGGCGTACCGGGCCTGCCTGTTCGAGCGCATCCGCACGGCGACCCGGCGCATTGTCATCGTCGCGCTGTACCTGCAGGAAGACGAGGCTGGCCAGGAAGTGCTGGATGCCTTGTACCAGGCCAAGGCCGCACGGCCTGACCTGGAAATTACCATCGTGGTCGATTGGTTCCGCGCCCGTCGCGGCTTGCTCGGCGCCGGGCGCCAACCGGGCAACGCCGCCTGGTACCAGGCTCAGCGCCAGCTGCGCGGGCTGGATATCGTCATCCATGGCGTGCCCGTGCAAACCCGCGAGCTGTTCGGGGTGCTGCACCTGAAGGGCAGCATCATCGATGACTGCGTGATCTATACCGGTGCCAGCTTGAACAACGTCTACCTGCACCGCTTCGACCGTTATCGTTTGGACCGTTACCACCTGTTCCAGTCAGCGGCACTGGCCGATGCCATGGTCGGCCTGGTGCAACGTTTGCTGCACCACACCGCCACGCCACGCCTCGACCTGCCGGCGCCACCTTCTACGCGTAACTTGCGCGGTGACATTAGGCGCTTACGCGCACGGCTACGGCGCATGGCCTACGAGGCACCGGCCAGCACCGGGGAGCAACAGGGGCTGCGGGTGATCCCACTGCTGGGTGTGGGCCGTGGCAACCCGCTGAACCGGGCGCTATGCGCCTTGCTGGCGGCAGCGCGTACGCAGCTCATCATCAGTACGCCGTATTTCAACCCACCGCGGGTGGTGATGCGCGAACTTGACCATGCCCTGGCGCGGGGTGTCGGGGTGGAGTTGATAGTCGGTGATCGTACCGCCAACGACTTCTACATCGCCCCCGGCGAGCCGTTCAGTGCCAGTGGTGCGCTGCCCTATCTATATGAGGACAACCTGCGTGCCTTCGTGCGGCGGCGCCACGCCGCGATCGCCAGTGGCCAGTTGCAGGTGCGCATCTGGAACGATCCCGGGCATACCTTCCATGCCAAGGGCGTGTGGATCGACCAGCGCTATTCGCTGCTGACGGGCAACAACCTGAACCCGCGCGGGTTCAACCTGGACCTGGAAAATGGCCTGCTGATCGATGACCCGCAAGGACAATGGCTGGTACCTCGGGAGGCGGAATTGAACGAACTGCGCCGATATGCAGCGAAAATCGGCTCGGCAGAGGCGCTGGGGGTCAAGGCCGAACACCCTAAGGAAGTGCGCAAGTTTCTCCGGCGTTTGCGTTTCAGCCGGCTGGAGCCGTTGATCAAGCGGGTGCTCTGACGTCACCTGTACCGACCCTACTGCCGCTAGCCGAAAACTCAGGCGGTGGCACCTTTGCCGGGTGCCACCGCGACGTCCTTCTTACCCTTCGGCTTGAGGCGTGACACGGCAAACAGCACCACTGCCAGCCCGACGATCTGGTACAGCGAAATCGCTTCACTCAACAGTGCCCACGATGCCAGCACGGTCAGCACCGGGCCGAGGTTGCCCACCGCTGCGGTATGGGTCGGCCCCAGGCGCTGGATCGCCAGCGCAACCCAGTAGATCGGCAACACCGTGGAGAACACGGCCATCAACCCGGCATTCATCCACACTGCGCTCGGTAACTGCCACAGCTGCCCGACCGGCGCCACCATCAGGTAATGCGCCAACACCATCAGCGAGGAGGCGGTACCGCACAGCCCGGCCAGGCGCATCGAGCCCATGCGCTTGAGCATCATCCCGGTGCCGGAATAGTACAGCGCGTAGGTCACCGCGCTGGCGAACACCCACAGCGAACCCAGCACCACCTGCTGGCCAACCCCGGCGACACTGACGTCATGGACAAAGGCAATGCCCAGCCCCAGGTAGCACAGGCCCATGGCAGACAAGGTGCGCAGGCTTGGCCGTTCACGCAGGGCAATGGCCTGGAACACCAGCACCAGCGTTGGGTAGGTGAACAGGATCAACCGCTCCAGCCCGGCGCTGATGTACTGCAAACCATAGAAGTCGAACAGGCTGGCCAAGTAGTAGCCCAGCAGCCCGAGCAAGGCGACGCGCAGCCCGTCACCCAGGCTGAGCGGAGCGCCGCCCTGGCTGCGGCTTGCCCATACCAGCCAGGCGAACAATGGCAGTGCCAAGCCCATGCGCAATGCCAGCAGGCTGATGGCGTCCACCGGGCCGGCGGCATAAGCCAACTTGACGAAGATGGCCTTGAAACTGAAACCCAGGGCCGCCAGCACGGCGTACAGGGCGCCGCTTTGCAACTGGCGCTGAATCAGGCTACGGAATGCGTTCATGGGGTACCTGCGGCAGAATAAAGGCAAGGCTTATTCTGAACAGAAGGCCGCCACGCTAGAATCGCTTTTTATCGAACAGGGTGTTCGTTTTTGGAGAAAGGCATGCCATTCGACCTGACAGACCTTCGCCTGCTGTTGGCCATTGCCGCCACGGGCAGCCTGAGCAAGGCGGCCGCTACCTTCCCGGTGGCTGTGTCGGCGGCCAGCAATCGCCTGCGCCTGCTGGAAGAGCGCTGTGGTTTGGTGCTCTTCACCCGCAGGGCCGATGGCATGCAGTTGACGCCTTCCGGGCGTCTGGTGCTGGAGGGTGCACGCAGCGTATTGGGCGAGGCGCAAAAGCTGCAGGAGACCTTGCAGCATCTGTCTGGCGAGCACCGCATCACGTTGCGCCTGGCGGCCTCTACGGTGTCCAACAGCACACTGCTGCCGGCGATACTGGGGCCGTTTCTGGCGGATTATCCGGAAGTCGACCTGCAACTGATGGAGCACAAGAGCGTGGACGTGTTGCGGGTGGTGGTAGCCAATGAGTGCGAGATCGGCGTGTACGACGGCATTTTGCCCAGTGAGGGGGTGGTATCGCTGCCGTTTCGCACCGAGCGCCTGGTCATGCTGGTGCCCGCCGACCATCCCCTGGCCGGGCGCGAGCAGCTGCGCCTGGTCGATGCCTTGGGCTATGCGTTCATCTGCCTACCGGCTGGGCGGCCGATGCAGCGTTTTGTCGAAGAACTGGCAATGAACCTGGCCATGCCGCTGAAGGTGCGCGTGCGAGCACCCAGTTTCGAGGCCATCGCCCAGTTGGTGGCACAGCGCGCAGGCGTGGCCATGCTGCCTGAAACAGCTGCCGTACGCGCCGCGCAGGAATTGCCAGTACGGTGGGTGGCCCTGGCGGAAAGCTGGGCCACCCTGGAGCTGCGCTTGTGCTTTCGCGACTGGGAGCGCCTGAGTTCGCACGGGCGTCAACTGGTGAGCTTTTTGTCCGGGCAACGGCTTACTGCGCCGGGGCCAGGCGAATACCACTCACCCGCACCTGGTCACCGGGCTTGAAGTGGGCATTCGGCGAGCGGTAGCGCTGGGTGCTGCCGTCATCGTGGCGCACCACGTAGGCCGGGTCGCTGTGCCCGCTGCCTTGTTGTACGGCGGCACCGCCAAAGGCACCCAGGGCAGCGCCGGCGATGGCGCCGAACGGGCCGCCAAGCGCGGCGCCGACCATCAGGCCGCTGACACCACCGGCGCCATAGCCGACGGTATTATCGGCGCTTTGCGTGAGCACCTGGTCGGCGCAGGCGGGTAGGGCGATGGTCAGGGTCATCGCCAGAGAAAGCAGTAGATTTTTCATGGTTTTTGGTCCGCAAGGCAGTGAGTGGCGAAAGATCACGCTTCAGCTTTCGTGCCAGTTGGCCAGCCTTTCTAGTACGGCGCTTTCCGATCAAGTGTGGTCATTACGACCGAGGTTCTTGTGGTGTGAATGACACGATGATGTCAATATGACATGTCGCTCGCACGGGCATCTGCAAGGGCTGGGCTATCCTTTGCAGGAAGCCGTGCAAGGCCCCTCTGAAAAGTCATCACGAGCGCATACAATCGGGCCTCTCTTCGTTAACCAGATAGGCCAATGCGTATATGGCGCTAGATCCACCCACGATGCTGACCATTTCGGTTGCCTTGGCTGCTGCGGCTGCCTTGTACCTGGCAATTGAATGGCGCAGTGTCCGCGAATCCTCGTTGCTGTATTGGAGCGCGGGTTTCGCCACGATTACGGTTGGTAGCACCCTCGCGTTATTGCGTGGGAGCGGTTTGTTGTTTATCGGTATCTGGTTGGCCAATGGCTTGTTGGTGGTAGCGCACTGGTTTTTCCTGGTGGGCGTGCTGCGCTTTACCCAGGAGCGCTTGTCGCGTGCCTGGCTGATGGTCGTGGTGGCCTGGTTCGCCTTGCTGCTGTTGCCCGTGGGGCCGCAGTGGTCGAAGGTGATGCTGATGGTCAACTCGTTGTTGGTGGCTTCGCTGACGCTCAAGGCCAGTTTCCTGTTGCGGCCGCATGGCAGGTCGCTGAGTGTCGGGGCAGTGCAGCTGCGTTATGTGTTGCTGATCCATGGGGCGTTCTACGTGGCCAAGGCGATCATTGCGATCACGCCGGGTACGTTGATTGACCTGGCCACGTTTGGCGGGCTGATCATTCAGATTTCCTTGGTCGAGGGGACGATGGCGATCATGCTGATTGCCCTGTCGATGACGGGCACCGTGCGATATCGGCGTGAGGAGCGAATCGCCCGGCTGGCAGCCCGTGACCCGCTGACCGCTTTGTACAACCGGCGTGCGCTGGAGGTGCGGGCGGGGCATTTCTTCAAAGACGTGAGCCCAGCGCAACCTGGGGCGTTGCTGTTGATCGACATCGACAACTTCAAGCTGGTCAACGACCTGCACGGGCATATAGCCGGGGACCGATTGCTGATTGCCTTGAGCGAGCTGATTCGCACGTTGCTGCCCGAGCGTTCGCTGGCGGCGCGTTTGGGGGGGGATGAGTTCGTCATCTTACTGAGTGGGGCGAGTAGCGAACGGGTCATGGAACTAGGTGGGTTGCTGCGTGAGCAGTTTCAGCAATATGCAAGCAAGACGGTGCCAACGCCGCAGGCGGTTACCTTGAGCATTGGTGCCAACCTGTTCGACCAGCCACCGGCCAGCCTGGCGGCGTTGATCGAGCAGGGGGATGTGGCGTTGTACCAGTCCAAGCGTGGGGGGCGCGATAGCATTCGGTTTGTGGAACGACCCATGGCAGACATTAGCCACTAGTCTGTTTTTTAGGCTTTGGCTTTGGCTTTGGCTTAGGCTTTGGCTTTTAAGCGCGCGGTAGTTCAGGCGACGCCGATTGCGACTTCAGGAGGCCGAGCGAAGGGCTTGCGAAGGGAGGTGACGGGCATGGATGCCCGTCAAGCGCTGAGGCCCCATGGATGGGGCCTGCAGCGCGTACTCCCGGGAGCAAGACCGTAGCGAGGGAACCCCGGAGCGCAGCGTAGGGGCCGGATGATAGGAGCCAGCGTTTTTTGGTTACTTTTTGTCGCGTTTGACAAAAAGTGACCCGCCGTAAGGGCGGAAAGGTGACTCAGCGCCACCTGCGCGAATGAATGTTTACTCGGTGTGAAGGCCCACATCCAAGAAGCAAGAAGCAAGAAGCAAGAAGCAGATTTGTCTGTTTTGACTCAGCGAACAGTCCATTTGCGATGGCGACGCTGAGTCACCTTTTCGCCCTTACGGCGAGTCACTTTTTGTCAAACGCGACAAAAAGTAACCAAAAAACGCTGCGCTCCCATCATCCGGCCCCTGCGCTGCGCTCCGGGGTTCCCTCACTCCGGCCTTGCTCCCGGGAGGACCGCGCTGCAGGCCCCATCCTGGGGCCCAGCGCTTGACGGGCATCCATGCCCGTCACCTCCCTCCGCAAGGCCTGCGTTCGGCCTCCTGAAGTCGCGAAGATCAAGATCAAAAGCAAGATCAAGATCAAGAGCAAGAGCAAGAGCAAGAGCAAGAGCAAGAGCAAGAGCAAGAGCAAAGCCAACGCATGTATGGTGTGGCGGCTTTGATTACTTGTTGTTGATGCACTGCGACTGCGCGCTGTAGCGAATGGTCTGCAAGCGACCCTGGCTGTCTTCGAACGTCATTAGTTTCGGCGTAACCGTGCAGGTTCGAGGGTCACCGGACTGGCGCACGACACTGGCGATATCCAGCTTCATGCCATAGCGATAATCCTCGACCGTCGGCATCGGCTTGCCAACCTTGGCCGCAAACGCCGAAACCGCCTGCTGGTGTTCAGCCAGCAACTGCTCGGCACGGTCATCGGAAAAGGCCAGCGCTTGTCCAGTCAGCGATAGCAGCAATACGCCGCCAAAAAGGAAGGCTTTCATCGTCGAACCCCTGTAGGTCAGTCATCTCGGCACTCAGGCTATCGATGGCCAACCCACAGGGGCATGACGGTAAACTTACATTTCAGAAAGGGACGATCAGGTCGCCACCTGGTAACACGGCACATACGCCGCGCCGCCGGGCAGCTTCATCCGGTGCTGGTCGACGAACGCCTGCAGCAGCCGGCCGAGTGGGTCGAGCACGGCACTGTCGCCGTGGATCTGATACGGCCCGTGCTCCTCGATCAGACGGATGCCTTTGTCCTTGACGTTGCCAGCGACGATGCCGGAAAACGCCCGACGCAGGTTGGCCGCCAGTTCATGGGGCGGCAACTCACGGCGCAGGTCCAGCTCGGCCATGGCTTGGTGGGTCGGGTCGAACGGGCGCTGGAAGCTCTCCTCGATCTTCAGCAACCAGTTGAAGTGGAACGCATCGTTGCGCTCGCGGCGGAACTGCTTCACGGCCTTGAGCCCTTCGACCATGTGCCGGGCAACCTCCGCCGGGTCGTCGATGATGATCTCGTACAGGCGGTGGGCTGCCTCACCCAGGGTGGCGCCGACGAAGGCGTGCAGCTGTTGCAGGTACGGCTCGGCACTGCGCGGGCCGGTCAGTATTACCGGGAACGGCAGGTCGTGGTTGTCCGGGTGCATGAGGATGCCCAGCAGGTAGAGGAACTCCTCTGCCGTACCAGCACCGCCAGGGAAAATGATGATGCCGTGGCCGACACGCACGAAGGCTTCCAGGCGCTTCTCGATGTCCGGCAGGATCACCAGTTCGTTCACGATCGGGTTAGGCGCCTCGGCGGCGATGATGCCCGGCTCGGTCAGGCCCAGGTAGCGGCTGCCGTGCATGCGCTGCTTGGCATGGGCGATGGTGGCGCCCTTCATCGGCCCCTTCATCACACCAGGGCCGCAGCCGGTGCACACGTCGAGTTTGCGCAGGCCCAGCTCGTGGCCGACCTTCTTGGTGTACTGGTATTCCTCGCTGCTGATCGAGTGGCCGCCCCAGCACACCACCATCTTCGGCTCTACGCCAGGGCGCAGGGTGCGTGCGTTGCGCAGCAGGTGGAAAACGTAATCGGTGATGCCCTGGGAGCTCTCCAGGTCGATGCGCTGGCTGGCCAGTTCGCTTTCGGTGTAGACGATGTCGCGCAGGGCGCTGAACAGCATTTCACGGGTGCTGGCGATCATTTCGCCATCGACGAAAGCGTCGGCCGGGGCATTCAGCAGCTCCAGGCGCACGCCACGGTCTTGTTGGTGGATCTTGACCTCGAAGTCCTTGTAGGCCTCGAGAATAGTCTTGGCATTGTCGACATGGGCGCCGGTGTTGAGGATGGCCAGGGCGCACTGGCGGAACAGGGTGTAAAGGCTACCGGTACCGACTTCACTCAGTTGCTGCACTTCACGTTGTGACAGCGTCTCCAGGCTGCCTTTGGGGCTGACGGATGCATTGATGACATGGCGTTGAGGCATCTAAGTCTTTCCTGTGCGGGTAAAACATCCTTCTTTGACAACACCATACCGAGAAATGTGGACGGCAACGAGGGGGATACTGAAAAACCTTGAGATCAAGTTGGCTTCTTCGCGGGCTCGCCCGCTCCCACAGGGTGGGAGCAGGCGAATCGGTCTCGGATCATCCCAGCAACTTTTGCACACCGAGGGTAATCGCCAGCCCACCACCGACCAGCCACAGGTTCAGAATCGCCCCGGTAGCCAGGGCCTTTGGCCCGGCCTGGCGGATTTGGCTGAAGCGCGTTTCCATCCCCAGGGCAGTCATGGCCATGGTCAAGGCGAAGGTGTCCAGGCTGTTCACGGCTTGGGTCACGCTGCCGGGAAGTATCTGCAGCGAATTCACCAGCACCAGTGCAAGGAAGCCGAAAGCAAACCAGGGCATGGCGATGCGCCCGTTGCCCTGCGCTTGGCCAGCCTGGCGCGAACGGCTGATCCACAGGCCCACCACCAACAGCACCGGCACCAGCAGCATGACCCGGGTCATCTTGACGATGGTGGCGATATGCGTGGCCTCGGGGCTGACGTTGCTGGCCGCACCGACCACCTGCGCCACTTCGTGGATGGTGCCGCCCAGCAACAGCCCGGCGCCCATGGTGTCGAGGTTCAGCCAGCCGGCGTTGATCGCCAGTGGGTAAAGGAACATCGACAAGGTGCCGAACAGCACCACGCTGCCGACCGCCATGGCGCTTTTATGCGGGGCGCTGCGCAGCGCCGATTCGAATGCCAGCACGGCGGCGGCGCCGCAGATGGCGCTGCCGGCGGCGGTCAGCAAGGCGGTATCACGGTCCAGCTTGAACAGCTTCATGCCGCACCACAGGCCGATCAGCAGGGTACTGGACACCACCAGCACCGATACGATGAGCCCCGACCAGCCGACCTCGGCGATTTCCTGCAGGCTTACCCGCAGGCCAAAGAATGCCACGGCGATACGCAGCAGGCCGCGAGCGGAAAAGTTGATACCTGCCGCCCAGCTTGCCGGTACACCATCACGCAGCGCATTGCCATACAGCGCACCGGCGACGATACCGACGATCAGCGGGCTGATGCCCAGGTTGGCGATGGCGGGCATGGCCGCCAGTTGAGTGACGGCAAGCGCGAACAGCGCAACGAACAGGATGCCATTGAGCCGCCCTCGGGTGGAGAGGGTAGGGGCAAAGGCAGGGTTGGACGGAACCGTGGCCATGTGAGTCCTCCGGAAAGTGTTTCGACAAGGCCTACGTTAATCTGGTTATAAGCTTATAAAAAATCGTAATTTAGGATGGCAAATATCCGAATAGCTGATATTTTTAATTCATGACCCCAGAACAGCTGATAACGTTCGCCACCGTTGCCGAGCACGGCAACATCAGCCACGCGGCACAGGCCCTGCACTTGTCACAGCCGGCGGTGTCCGGCCAGCTCAAGCTGTTGCAGGAGGCCTTTGGCGAACCGCTTTATCAACGCGCCGGCCGTGGCGTGAGGTTGACGGCGGCGGGCGAGCAGTTGCTGGCGCACGCCGAGCGACTGCGGGAAACCTTCCGTCAGGCCCAGGCGCTGCGCGAGGCCATGCGCGGGCTGGAGCGCGGGACTTTGCGCATCGGCGCCAGCACTACGCCGGCGAGCTACCTGCTGCCTTACTTGATTGCCGATTTTCACGGGCGCTATCCCGACGTACTGGTAACCACTTCCCATGGGAACACGGCGGAGATCGTCGCCGCACTGGACAGCGTCGACATCGCCCTGATCGAAGGCCCGCCTGGGCAGGAGTTGCCGCTGGGTACGGCAGTGACGGCGTGGCGCGAAGACGAAATCGTGGCCATCGTGCCGCGTGGTCATCCCTTGGCTGATGGTGACCAGCAGACGCTGGCGTCACTGGGGGCCTACCCGTTGGTACTGCGCGAGAGCGGCTCGGGTGTGCGGCAGATTGTCGAGCGGGCGTTTGCTCGTGACGGGGTGGCCATGCGTGTGGCGCTGGAGATTGCTGGCGTAGAAGGGGTGAAAGAAGCGGTGCGGGCTGGGATGGGCGTTGGCTTTGTGTCGGCAATGTCCATTCGCCATGAAGATGGCGCGCTGCACCGGCTGCAAGTTGCACCCCAGGCGCTGGTGCGGCGGTTTTCCATTCTGTTGCCGCATGCGGCTACGCCTTCGCGGGCTGCTTCGCGGTTTCTTGAGTTGTGTGTTGCCATGCAGGAGGTGGGTTGACCGTACCGGCCTCTTTGCAGCGCAAGGCTGCTCTCACAGGTACAGCACGGAACCCCTAGGATATCGCAGGTCAGCCGGGTGCCAATGCCAAAGCTCACTGCGGTTCGCCTGGCAGTCGTAGATATTTAATCCACCTGGTGTTGAAAGGGCATGTGACCTGATAAAACTGCTAGTGGCTGCCCGGTCGTCTGGTATGTACTGTTTAAGAGCACGCTACCAAATAGAGAACGATCTGACATGACTGACACAAAGGCCACCATTATGCGTCTCTTCTACGCAAAGAGTAGGCTGGTATGTCAAGTGGGCTCAGAAAACACGCGGTTGATGCGTGCTAATGGCACGGTGATGGCCCAGGTGCACGTCTCGGCTACGTTGTTACAGGTTGATGGCGCTAATACCGTGATGGCTGTGCAAGCTGATGGCCGTCGCGCTTGCGACGCTTATTCACCGTATGGTTTTTCGTCCGCCCGGAATAATCTGGCAATGGTTGGCTTCACTGGCGAGCGGCGTGACACGCAGACAGGATACTATCCGTTGGGCCACGGACATCGATTATTCAGCCCGGCACTCCGGCGTTTCATTGGACCTGACGAATTGAGCCCGTTTGCTAGCGGAGGGCTGAATGCATACGCCTATTGTGCTGGAGATCCGATCAACTACTCAGACCCTTCTGGTCGTTTAAGAATGCCTAGTGTTTCTGGAGTGGGTAAATTTTTCGGTGTAGTGGAAAAGACCGGTGCTACTGCACTACTAAAAAGTAATGATTTACCAAAGAGTCTAAAACCATTCGTCCAGCATTTTGCTCAAAGCGCAGGCGATGTTAATGCCTTGCTCGCTAAACCTGATGGAGGCGACTATGTATCTATGAAACTGTTAAAAGCTGGAGGGAAAGTAAGCCTCGGACAAGTTGAGGCAGGTTTTTTTGAGGACTTCCATCCGACTGAACTCGTGATAAGTAGTAAAACAGGGCATATCATCGCGGTGGACAAGGAGATCCTCCCCAAAGGCATTAAAGGCTATGGCTATAGATCCTTTGGGCCCAACGATCCTAGCCCATTCAGTGACCCCGTTGAACCTCCACCTCCACCTTATGATCCACCTCCATCTTTTGAAACACTGTCATTTGATGTGCCACCGCCACCTTATGCAGGCCCGAGTGCACAAGTACCATCCATAAGGCAATAGCAAATTAATTCCATTTCAGACGTGCGCTTGATGCTTGGAGTGGTTCTACGATGGATTCTCCCATTCGGATTATCAGCTTCCAGCGTTGTCTAAGTCTTGATCTAACTTATACGCCTTACGGTTTTTTCTGCAGATCACAACATACGTCCTTAGTCGGATTCGCCGGACAGCGGTGTGACGCGGTGAGTGGCTTGTACCCGCTAGGAAATGGTCGTCGCATGTACAGTCCGACAGTCAGCCGTTTTACCAGTCCTGATGGGTTAAGCCCGTTTGATCGCGGGGGGATGAATGCGTATGCTTATTGCTCTGGCGATCCTGTGAATTATGTAGACCCTTCTGGGCGAAACAGGTATAGCGCTTGGGCGCAAGCGCGTCAAGACAGACACAAATTGGATAGCTTCGCTCTGGATAAAGCAAAATTCCCGAGAAGTTTACGACCTCAGCTTGAGCACTTTAGGCAGACGGCCAAAAAAAGCACGAAAGCAGATTTTCAGGTGAGGTTGTTGTTGCGCGTTTATATAAGAAGCATCATCTGCATTATGCGTACAATAAGTGGAATTTGAAATACTCTTTTGATGGTGATAGCTTCAGCATGAGTTTTGAGTTTGGGGGTCCTATTGAGTTTCTGCCGGCTGGTAAATATGCGGTTCATAAAAATATCTTGGCGGTTACAGGAGCTGAGTGCAACACGGTTATTGAATTGAAGCTGGAGCATCATGCCGCATAGCCATAGCTTCCTGCATCACCTCGTCCATAACCTCGATCGGACACTTG